>NZ_JBIWAP010000004.1:0-333535 GCF_044760075.1 Kitasatospora sp. NPDC098663
CCCGAAGGGCTTCACCGTTCGACTTGCATGTGTTAAGCACGCCGCCAGCGTTCGTCCTGAGCCAGGATCAAACTCTCCGTGAATGTCTACCCGCAGTGCTTAATTAAAAGCGTCGGGCGGCACCCGCGTTGAGCGGCACGGCAACCACCGGAATAGGGCGGTCCCGCGCACTGCGTCCTCGCTAGTGTTTTACTTCAAAAGGAATCTCCAACCCCAGAAAAATCTGAGGCCGGGGATGTCAACATATCTGGCGTTGACTTTTGGCACGCTGTTGAGTTCTCAAGGAACGGACACTTCCTTCGGACCGCCTTCCAGCGGGCCCTCCGGGCGCTTCGTTCTTTCGTGTTCCCAGCTTACCAGATGTTTTCCGCTCCGTTTTCCGGAGTTTCATTCATCCGATTTCCCGAACTGGTCGGGCCGCTTTTCGCGACGGCCTCCACATTAGCGCATTTCGGTTATTACCCGAAATTCACACTCACCACGGTTGACGGGAACGCCAACAAACCCATGTGAATGGGTGTCGAGGTGAGGGTGGGTGCTACAGAGTGGGGTGGCCGCTATCAGCGACTTGTTCAACACTAGGCCACCCGGACGACATCGTCAAACACCGAGGGCGGGATCCGGCTGGATCCCGCCCTCGTACGTTGAAGCCGCAGCTCAGCAGCGTCGTGTTTCGGTCACGCCGTAGCCGGAACCAGCTCCGCCGCCGCCAGGTTGCGCTTGCCTCGGCGCAGCACGAGCCAGCGGCCGTGCAGCAGGTCGGCCTCGGCCGGCACCGCTTCCTCGTCCGTCACCTTGACGTTGTTGAGGTAGGCGCCGCCCTCCTTGACCGTGCGGCGGGCGGCCGAACGGCTCGGCGCCAGGCCGACGGCGACCAACAGGTCGACCACCGACTGGAGTTCGGCCACCTCGGTCTTCGGGACCTCGGCCAGGGCGGCGGCCAGGGTCGGCGCCTCCAGGTCGGCGAGGTCGCCCTGGCCGAACAGCGCCTTGGACGCGGCGACCGCGCGCTCGTACTGCTCGGCGCCGTGGACGAGGGTGGTGAGCTCCTCGGCGAGGGCTCGCTGGGCGAGGCGGGCGGCGGGGCGCTCGGTGGTCTCGCGCTCCAGTTCCTCGATCTCCTCCTTCGAGCGGAAGCTGAAGATCCGCAGGAAGTTGGGGACGTCCCGGTCGTCCGCGTTCAGCCAGAACTGGTAGAAGGCGTACGGGGTGGTCAGCTCGGGGTCGAGCCAGACCGTGCCGGACTCGGTCTTGCCGAACTTGGTGCCGTCGGCCTTGACGATCAGCGGCGTGGCCAGCGCGTGCACGGACTTGGCGTCGGCCTTGCGGATCAGGTCGGTGCCGGCGGTCAGGTTGCCCCACTGGTCACTGCCGCCGGTCTGCAGGGTGCACCCGTAGCGGCGGTTCAGCTCCAGGTAGTCCATGCCCTGCAGGATCTGGTAGCTGAACTCGGTGTAGCTGATGCCGGCGTCGGAGTTGAGCCGTCGGGCGACGGCCTCCTTGGCGATCATGTTGTTGACGCGGAAGTACTTGCCCACGTCGCGCAGCAGGCTGATGGCCGACATCCCGGACGTCCAGTCCAGGTTGTTGACCATGCGCGCCGCGTAGGGGCCCTCGAAATCGAGGAAGCGCGAGATCTGGCCCCGCAGCCGCTCGACCCAGCCGGCCACCGTCTCGGGGTCGTTGAGGACGCGCTCGGCGGTGGGCTTCGGGTCACCGATGAGGCCCGTGGCGCCGCCGACCAGGCCGAGCGGGAGGTTTCCCGCCTGCTGGATGCGGCGCATGGTGAGGATCTGCACGAGGTTGCCGAGGTGCAGGCTGGGGGCCGTCGGGTCGAAGCCGCAATAGAACGTGACCGGGCCGTCCGCGAACGCCTTGCGCAGTGCGTCCTCGTCGGTGGACAGGGCAATCAGCCCCCGCCACCGCAGCTCGTCGACGATGTCCGTCACGGTCACGCTTCTCCTTCGATCGGGCGCCCGCCCGGTTGCGGCCCGTTCTCTCGGACCCCGGGTCGGTACGACTCCAGCGTGGTAGAGCCTACGCGGTCGGGGCCAGCGGGTTTTCCCCGAGCGTCGTGCCGCGCTCCTCCCCCGGCCGCTCCGGCGCCTGCCCGATACCGGAAATTCCGTTGTTCGTCGGCTGCGGGCCCGTTCAGAGTGGTGTCACCGCCGTGCGGCGGCAGTGACGTGTGTGGAGACGGTCGTGCCGCCGTGGCACGCCCGAGGGAAGGGTGTGCCGAGTGCGCAACACGCTGGTTCTGAACGCGAGCTACGAGCCCCTGACGACGGTGTCGCTCCAGCGCGCCGTCGTCCTGGTGCTCCAGGACAAGGCGGTGGTGGAGCAGGCGCATCCGCTGCGCACGGTCCGGGGGACGGGCGTCAGCATCCCGGTGCCCCGGGTGATCAGGCTGCAGCGCTACGTGAGAGTGCCGTTCCGACAACAGGCGCCGTGGTCGCGGCGGGGTGTCCTGGCCCGGGACCAGCACCTGTGCGCGTACTGCGGGCGGCGGGCCACCACGGTGGACCACCTGCAGCCCAGGTCGCGCGGCGGGGAGGACAGCTGGTTGAACACCGTGGCCGCGTGCCCGGAGGACAACCAGCGCAAGGCGGACCGGACACCCGAACAGGCCGGGATGAGGCTGCTGCGCCGGCCGTTCGTGCCGACCCCGCAGGCCACCCTCATGCTGGCGCTCGGCCTGCGCGGCTCGGAGGCCCGGGAGCTGGCCGACTGGCTGCCGGCCGTGCCGGGCCAGCCCGTTCCGGCGGCCGTCCCGGCGGCGTGAGCGCCGCCGCGAGCCGCGCCCGACGAGGCCCGCGCTAACCCTTCGCCTGGTAGCCCGCCGCCGTGCCGTAGTTGGCCGAGTGTTCGGGCATCACGACCACCCGTCCGCCGCCGATCAGCACCCGCCCGGAGACCAGCAGCGAACCGGTGCCCTGCGGGAAGTTGCCGCCGGTCGCCTCCTGGCCGCCGGCCAGCGGGAACCGGCTGAGGCGGGCGGGCTGGTCGCGGCGTTCGTCGGCGGCGAGCACCAGCGCGCCGCCGTCGACGCCGACCGCCCGGACGGTGCCCTTGGCGGCGGTCGGCGCCTTCCAGCGCTGCTTGCCGGTGTCGAGGTCGTAACCGACCGCCGCGACCGGTCCGCCGCCGTTCGCCGGGACGAGCGTGGTGACCATCGTGCGGTTCTGGAAGAACGCCTCGGGAGTGGCCGAGAACGTGCCGTGGCCGACGTCCAGCCGGCCTCCCTCGCCGACCACCGGGATCTCGGCGGCCGGGTCCCCGCCCGCGCCCCAGGAGAACACCCGGTCGTCCTCCGGCTTCTCGCCCGTGGTGAGGACGACGGACGGCTCGGCGGACAGCACGGTCACCGTCTTCGGGCGGTTGTTCAGGCCGCGCCACCAACTGACCTTGCCGTCCGCCGTGTTCAGTGCGACGGCCTGGTCGGCGGGGGTGGAGTCGGCGCAGGAGGAGGCAACCAGCACGGTCTTGCCGGTCACGCCGCCGGACAGGGTGCAGAACTTGCCCTGACCGGTGTACTGCCAGACGTCCTTGCCGTCCGCGGACTCCCAGGCGATCGCCCGGTCGTCGCCGACCGCGATCACCTTGTCCTCGGTGACGCCGATCCGCGCGCCGTACGCGCCCTTGGCGTCCGAGACGGTCTTCGTCCACGCGGTCTTGCCGGTCTTCGTGTCCACGGCGGCGACCAGCGTGCAGGGGCTCTTCGGGTCGGCCTGGGCCCGGAACAGCACCGCGCCCAGCCCCGCCTGGTTCACCCCCGCCGACAGCCCGCACGGGACGGCCCCGGCGGCCGGCGGCTCGACCGACCAGACGGGCTTGCCGGCCGCGAGGTCGTAGGCCCGCACGCCGGCGGCGTCGGCGCGGACCACCGCATCCGCCAGCAGCCAGCTGCCGACCAGTGTGTCGTCACCCGACGACCCGGACGCGGCGGGCTGGGCGGACCACACCTTGGTGTGCGCGACGGCGAAACCGGGCTCCCCGCCACTGCTCGCGACCGCGCTGCCGCCGCCCTCGGCCCCGACCATCAGACCCGCCGCGCCCAGCACCCCCAGCGCGACCACCCCGGCGGCGGTGCGCACCAGCAGGGTCCGCCGGTCGGGCACGTGCTCGCCGGTGAGCACCGCACCGGCGGCGGCGCGGGCCCTGGCCGAGAGCGAAGAGCCCGCCGTCGAGGAGCCTGCCTTCGGCGAGCCCGTCTTCGGGGAGCCGCCCTTCGGGGACCTGCCCCGACGGGCGGCAGCCCGCGACCGCGCGACGGGCGCGGCCTCGGGCGTCGTGTCCGGCTCGGGCTCCGGCTCCGTGGACGGCTCCACCGGAGCGGGCTCGGCGTCCTCGATGTGCACGTACCCGTCGGCCGAGTACTCCGCCCCCACCGGGACGTACAGCCCCTCCCCCGCAGGCTGCTGCGGGACGGCGTACGGCGCGTACTGCTGCTGCCCGTGGTCCGGGTACGGCTGGTGCTGCTGGTACTGCTGGTACTGCCCTTCGGCGTAGCCGCCCTGGACGTAGCCGCCCTCGGCGTACCCGGTCTGGGCGTAGCCGGTCTGCCCGTACTGCGAGTCCTGTCCGTACGGCGAGCCCTGTCCGTCCTGCTGCTGCAGCGGGTACGGCAGGTCCTGCCCGTACCCCCCGCCCTGGCCGTAGCCCGCCGCCGTCTGCCAGTACTCCTGCTGCGGGTGGTCCTGCGGCTGCGGCTCCTGGTGCCCGCCGACCGGCCAGGCCTGCTGGCCCTGGGGGTACCACGGCTGCTGCTGGGCGTCTCCGAAGGGCTCCTGCGCCATCCGTTCCCGTCCCTCCCGAGCCGCCTGCCGATGCGGCAGTCAGCATCTCACGCCCGTTCGAGCGCGCCGCCCCGGCCTCGGGGGGTCGGGGAGGTCAGCCCGCGGACTCGGCGTTCAGCGCCTCGTCGATGCGGGCGGCCAGGGTGAAGTCCAGGCCGGTCAGCCCGCCCGCGCTGTGGGTGGAGAGGACGAAGCGCAGGGTGCGCCACCGGATGTCGACGTCGGGGTGGTGGTCGAGCGCCTCGGCCTGTTCGGCGACGGCGACGACCACCCGGATCGCCGCCGGGAAGTCGGGGGCGTCGGCGGCGCGGACGATGCTGTCGCCCTCCCTGGTCCACCGCGGCAGTGCGGCCAGGGCCGCCGTGATCTCGTCCTCGCTCAGCCGTGCCCTGCTGCTCATCGAAGCTCTTCCGTTCGTCGTCTCGTCGGCCGGTCAGGCGTGCACTGCGAGGAACATACCGAGCCGGGGCCCTCCGCACCGGACGACACAGCCGCTGCCGGACAGCCCCCCGATGGGCGGCAGCCCCCCGGCCGACGTCCCCCGACGGCTGCTCGGCTCATCAGCTCAGCAGCAGTTTGGTGACCGCGACGAGGCCGACCACCACGATGATCCCGCGCAGCGCGGCCGGCGGCAGGCGGCGGCCGACCTTGGCGCCGAGCAGGCCGCCGACCAGCGAGCCCGCCGCGATCAGGCCGGCGGCCGCCCAGTTGACGGTGGAGGTGAACAGGAAGAACAGCGCGGCGACGCCGTTGACGACCATCGCCAGCGCGTTCTTCACGGCGTTGATCCGCTGCAGGTCCTCCTGGAGCAGCATGCCCATGAGCGCCAGCAGCAGGACGCCCTGCGCGGCGCCGAAGTAGCCGCCGTAGATGCCGGTGAGGAAGACGCCGACGAACAGCAGCAGGCCGCCGTCCGGGTCCCCGTCGGGGCGGCGGCGGGCGGCGACCGCCTTGGCTACCCTGGGCTGGATCACCACCAGGACGAGGGCGAGCAGGATCAGTACCGGGACGATCGCGTCGAAGGCGCCTTTCGGCAGTCTGATCAGCAGCAGCGCGCCGACCAGTCCGCCGAGCAGCGAGGCGGTGCCCAGGCGCAGCAGCCGGTGGCCCTGGCCGGCCAGCTCGCGGCGGTAGCCGATCACGCCGCTGAGCGAACCGGGCACCAGGCCGAAGGTGTTGGAGACGTTGGCGGTGACCGGCGGAATCCCGATGGCGAGCAGCACTGGGAACGTGATCAGCGTGCCGGAGCCGACGATCACGTTGATCATCCCGGCGCCGACGCCCGCCACCAGGACGGCGATGCCCTCCCAGAACGTCATGGGTCACCTCTCCTCTCGGTCCTGTCCGGGGGCGATCATGCCGGACGGCCCGCCGGTCGGACCAGGGCCGCCCACGATTCGGGACACGCGCCACGACCGCCACACACCACGACCGCCACACGCCGAGGGCCCGCCACCGTGCGGTGGCGGGCCCTCGGGCCGGACGGTTCAGCCGGTCACTCCGGGTCGATCTTGCGGTACTCGCGGGCCGGGTCCACCCGGGGGCGGGCGGCACCCTTCTCGGTGTCCACCGGGCGCGGGCCGGCCGCCGGGTCGAGCGGCACCTGGGTGGCCGCAGGCGCCGCCGGCGGGACGCTCGGGGCGGCGACCGCGCCGCCGTTGACGCCGGGATTGCCGGTCAGCCCGCCGAAGGCGCCGCCGAGGCCCTTGAGGGCGTCGCCGACCTCGCTGGGGATGATCCAGAGCTTGTTGGAGTCGCCCTTGGCCAGCTCGGGCAGGGTCTGCAGGTACTGGTAGGCGAGCAGCTTCTGGTCGGCGTCGCCGTCGTGGATGGCCTCGAAGACCGTCCGGATCGCGGCCGCCTCACCGTCGGCGCGCAGCACCGCGGCCTGCGCCTCACCCTCGGCCCGGAGCACGTCGGCCTGCTTCTCACCCTCGGCCTTGAGGATCTGGGCCTGCCGCTGGCCCTCGGCGGTGAGGATCGCGGCGCGCTTGTCACGGTCGGCGCGCATCTGCTTCTCCATCGAGTCCTGGATGGAGGTGGGCGGCTCGATCGCCTTCAGCTCGACGCGGTTGACCCGGATGCCCCACTTGCCGGTGGCCTCGTCCAGGACGCCGCGCAGACCGGCGTTGATGACCTCGCGCGAGGTCAGGGTGGATTCGAGGTCCATCGAGCCGATGATGTTGCGCAGCGTGGTGACGGTCAGCTGCTCGATGGCCTGGATGTAGCTGGCGACCTCGTAGGTGGCCGCGCGCGGGTCGGTGACCTGGTAGTAGATCACCGTGTCGATGTTGACCACCAGGTTGTCCTGGGTGATCACCGGCTGCGGCGGGAACGGCACGACCTGCTCGCGCAGGTCGATGCGGTTGCGGACCCGGTCGATGAACGGGACGACGATGTTCAGGCCTGCGTTGAGCGTCCGGGTGTAGCGGCCGAAGCGCTCCACGATCGCGGCGCTGGCCTGCGGGATGACCTGGATCGTCTTGATCAGCGCGATGAAGGCCACCACGACCAGGACGACCAAAACGATAAGGACGGGTTCCACGGACTCTCCCCTAGACGACCAGGGCGGTCGCGCCCTGGATTTCGACGACGTCGACCTGCTGCCCCGGTTGGTACACGCTGTCCGGGTGGAGCGCTCGGGCCGACCAGATCTCGCCGTTCAGCTTGATCCGTCCGCCCTCCCCGTCGACGGTTTCCGCGACGACCGCGGTGGCGCCCTGGAGCGCCTCGATGCCCATCTTGATGTGCGGGCCCTGCCGCAGTTGCCGGTACGCGATCGGGCGGACGAAGACCAGCAGCGAGACCGAGACCGCGATGAAGACCAGCGTCTCCCAGACCGCGCCTCCGCCCAGCCCGGCCACGCCGGCGGCCGCCAGCGCACCGATCGCGAACATGGCGAACTCCGGCATCGCGGTCAGCACCAGCGGTATGCCGAGCCCGACGGCGGCCAGGAGCCACCAGATCCAGCTGTCCACGTGTCCATCCTAGGGAGCGAAGGGCCTTCGAGGCGGACAGTTCCCGCAGGTCGAGGGGCGGAAACCGGTCGCGCGTGCGACCGGTCCCCGGAAACCCGACGACATCGGAGCGTGCGAGGTGCGTGCGAGGCGCGGACGGCGCCTCAGCCCAGCGGCAGGCCCTGCGCGGACCACCGGTCCCCGTGGCGCTCCAGGGTGAGCGGCAGGCCGAAGCACTTGGAGAGGTTGCGGGCGGTCAGCTCGGTGTCGATCGGACCGGCGGTGAGCACCTTGCCCTGGCGGATCATCAGGACGTGGGTGAAGCCCGGCGCGATCTCCTCGACGTGGTGGGTGACCATCGCCATGGCCGGGGCGAACTCGTCCTGGGCGAGCGCGCCGAGCCGGCGGACGAGGTCCTCGCGGCCGCCGAGGTCCAGGCCGGCCGCGGGCTCGTCGAGCAGCAGCAGCTCGGGGTCGGTCATCAGGGCGCGGGCGATCAGGGTGCGCTTGCGCTCGCCCTCGGAGAGGGTGCCGAACTTGCGGCCGGTGAGGTTGGACATGCCCATCCGGTCGAGCAGCGCGAGCGCGCGGGACTCGTCGAACTGCTCGTAGGTCTCCTGCCAGCTGACCGTCATGCCGTAGGCGGCGGTCAGCACGGTCTGCAGCACCGTCTGCTCGGCCGGCAGCTTGTCGAACATGGCGGCGCCGGCCAGGCCGATCCGGGAGCGCAGCTCGAAGACGTCGACCTCGCCCAGCTTCTCGCCCAGCACCGACACCTTGCCCGCGGTCGGGAACAGGTAGGTGGCGGCGATCTGCAGCAGGGTGGTCTTCCCGGCGCCGTTGGGGCCCAGGATGACCCAGCGCTCCCCCTCGGAGATGGACCACGAGACCTGGTCGACCAGCGCGCGCCCCTCCCGGACCACGGATACGTCCACCAGCTCCAGCACGTCGCTCATGCCTACGCCTTCCCCAATACAAGAATTTCGGCCGTCGGTGCGGGCGGCGAGCCTACTCCGGCAGCCGGTGGGCACGGGGTGGGTGCGCCGCACACGCATGGGCAAACCTACGCCACGCGGATGACCGCCGATTCCGTAGGCTGGCCGGATGCTCGCGACTCCTCCCGACAATCCGTACGAAGAACCCCGTTCGGGGCGGCTGACCGCGTGGGGCAACGCCCTGCTGGCCGGTCTGGTGCCGCCGGACAACGCCGCCGCGGCCGTCCTGGGCGACGACGAGAGCCACCGGGTGACCGGGCTGCCCGGCGACGGCCCGGACGAACGGCACGGCCTCACCTGGGCGCTGGGGCGGCTCCGGGTGCTCGGGGTGAAGGGCCTGCGACTGGCTCTGCCGTCCGCCGGGCACCCGCTGGGGCTGACCGGCCCGGCGCTGTTCAACGAGCGGGCGATGGACGTCGGCGAGGCGGTGCTGGCGGTGGGAGTCCCGCTCGGACTGGTGCCGGAGGTGGAGGTGTTCGGCCCGGCCGGGGACCGTTCGGCGACGGTGCTGTGGCGCTGCCTTGAGACCAACGACACACCGCCGGCCGACGTCCCGTCGCTGCACGAGGCCGAGCGGGAGCTGGCCGACGGGCTGCGCGAGGCGACGCTCCTGCTGACCCGGCTGGACGTGGCGGGCGCCGGGCCGGAGGCACTGCGGGCGCTGGAGGCGTACCGCCGGCGCGGGCACGCCGAACTGCTGGCGCCCGGGTACCCGCCGCGTGCGGTGCGGGTGCTGGAGTCGGCCCGGCAGGTGTCGGCGCTGCTGGCGATCGCCGCGGGCGGGCACGGCGCGGCGGTCAGCGCCTCCGAGATGGCGGCGCGGCAGGCGGTGCTGGCGCCGCTGCGGCGCACCGCCCGGCGGGCGCAGGTGGCGGCGTACAACGCGCTGGTCGACGAGCGCGACGAGCGCTGAGCAACCGGGAACACGCGCGGACCGCTACGGACCGCTAGGCCGGGCCGTCGGCCCGCGCCTCGCCGTTGCGGACGGCCCACAGGGCCGCCTGGGTGCGGTCCGCCAGGTCCAGCTTCATCAGGATGTTGGAGACGTGGGTCTTCACCGTCTTCTCCGACAGGTGCAGGCTGCGGGCGATCTCCCGGTTGGAGCGGCCGTCGGCGATGTGGCCGAGGACCTCGCGCTCGCGTTCGGTGAGGGTGCCGCCGCGGCCCTGCGGGGCGCGGGGGCCGTCGTCGGCGAGCAGCGCCTCGGCCAGTTCGGGCTGGAGCAGGACGTGGCCGGCGTGCACGGAGCGGATCGCGCCGGCCAGCGCCTCCGGGTCGACGTCCTTGTAGACGTACCCGGCGGCGCCGGCCCGCAGCGCGGGGACCATCGTGCGGTGCTCGGTGAAGCTGGTGACGATCAGGATCCGGGCCCGGCTGCCCTCGCCCTTGAGCGTGCGCAGCGCCTCGATGCCGTCGACGCCGGGCATCTTGAGGTCCATCAGGACGACGTCGGGGTCGAGTTCGCGGGCGCGCTCGACGCCCTCGGCCCCGTCGGCGGCCTCCCCGACCACCTCGATGTCGTCCTGGACCTCCAGGAACGTGCGCAGCCCGCGGCGGACCACCTGGTGGTCGTCGACCAGCAGGACGCGGATCGACGGCGTGCCGTGAGGCGGGTTGTCAGGCACCGGGGACCTCCATCTCGACGAGCGTCCCCCGGCCGGGGGCGGACTCCAGGGTGAGGGTGCCGCCGACGGCGGCCGCGCGGTCGCGCATCGAGGCCAGGCCGAGGTGGCGCCCGGCCCGGCGGACGGACTCGGGGTCGAAGCCGTGCCCGTCGTCGCGCACCCGCAGCACGGCTCCCCGCGCGGGCGTGCCGGCCAGGGTGACGGTGACGCGGCCCGCGCCGGAATGGCGCAGCGCGTTGTGCAGCGCCTCCTGGGCGACCCGCAGCAGCGCGGCCTCCTGCGCGGGCGGCAGGGCGCGGACACCGTCGGCGGCGAAGGCGACGTCCGCGGTGTGGGCCCGGTCGAGGACCTGCACCTGGGAGGCGAGGGTGGCGCTCAGCCCGTCCTCCTCCAGGGCGGCGGGGCGCAGTTCGACGACGACGGCGCGCAGTTCGTCGGCGGCCTCGGCGGCGAGCCGGGCGACCTCGGCGAGTTCGGCGCGGGCCCGGGCCGGATCGCGGTCGACGAGCGTGGCGGCGGCCTTGGCGGTGAGCCGCAGCGAGAAGAGCTTCTGCGCGACGGCGTCGTGCAGGTCGTGGGCGATGCGGGCGCGTTCGCCGGCCAGGGTGAGTTCGCGGCTGCGCTCGTACAGGCGGGCGTTGGAGAGGGCGAGGGCGGCGTGCGCGGCGAGTATCCGCAGCAGTTCCTCGTCGTGGTCGGTGAACAGGCCGCCGCCGCGCTTGTTGGCGAGGAAGATGACGCCGGTGACCTGCGGTTCGTCCTCGGCGGCCTCGGCGTCCAGGATGGGCATGCCGAGGAAGGCGTCCATCTCGGGGTGGGCGGCCGGCCAGCCGCCGAAGGCCGGGGCCCTGCGGACGTCGGCGAGCCGGGTGGGGCCGGTCTCGTGCAGCATCTTGGCGAGGACGCCGTGCTGGCGGGGCAGCGGGCCGATCGCCCGCCACTGCTCGTCGGTGACGCCGTCGACGACGAACTGGGCGAAGCCGCCGTGGTCGTCGGGCACGCCCAGGGCCGCGTACTCGGCGCCGAGCAGGTCGCGGGCGGAGGCGGTGATGCGGCGCAGCACCTCGCGGACCTCCAGGTGCCGGCTCATCGCGAGCAGCGCCTGGCTGACCGCCTCGATGCCGGCCAGGCAGGGGTCGCAGCCGGGCATCGGGCGGGCCGGGCCGTGCAGGTCGAGGTGCGGGCCGGCCGGGCTCCGGTGGTCGCTGGGCGTGCTGGGCATACGGCCAAACTACCGCCGCCGCGGGCGCGGCCGCGTCGGTCCGCGGCCGGGGTGGGCGCAGGTCCGGGGACCTAGGCCCTCGGGTCTCGGGGCCCGCGCAACGGCCGAGGGGCGGCTCTCTGGGTGAATGGGAGAGCCGCCCCTCGTCGGGCGGGGCGAAGGGGGTCAGCCCTTCTGCATGACCTCGGGCTCGTGGCGGCGCTGGAGCCGGGTGACGATGACGCCGATGACGATCGAAATCACGATCAGCGCGCCCGCGTCGATCGCCCACTGGGCGACGCTGCCGGTCCACAGCGGGTCGTACTGGGGGTTCTCGAAGTCCTTGTTCCAGGGGCCCATGAGCTTGGAAAGGTCCAGTGTGGTGGCCACGATGCCGGTGCCCCAGCGGGCCGGCATCAGCCAGGCGGCCTGCTCCAGGCCGGGCTTGCCGAAGAGCTGGAACAGGCAGCCGGTGAAGACGACCTGGATGATGGCGAACATGACCAGCAGCGGCATGGTCTTCTCGGCGGTCTTGACCAGGGCCGAGATCATCAGGCCGAACATCATCGCGGTGAAGCTGAGCAGGATCATGCCGATGGTCATCTCGATGATCGGCAGGTCCTTGACGATCAGGCCGTGCTCGGGGAGCTTGCGCGGCAGGAAGCCGACCGCGGCGACGATGGCGCCCTGGATCACGCTGAAGAAGCCCAGCACGATGATCTTGGACATCATGTACGCCGAGCGGGAGAGCCCGGTGGCCCGTTCCCGTTCGTAGATGGCCCGTTCCTTGATCAGTTCGCGGACCGAGTTGGCCGCTCCGGAGAAGCAGGCTCCGATCGCCAGGATCATGAGGATCGTCGCGGCCCCGCTGTTGAGGTGGAGCTGCGTGTTCGGGTTGGGCGCGAGGCCCGCCCCGTTGGGGACCAGCACGCTGACCGCGCCGATGACGGCGGGCAGCAGCACCGACAGCGCCAGGAAGCCGCGGTCCGAGGCGAGGACCGACATGTAGCGGCGCATCAGCGTCCACAGCTGGGAGCCCCAGCTCTGCGGCTTCGGCGGCCGGACGGCCTCCTGGGCGACCTGGGCGTGCTGCACCTCGCCCGACTCCACGTCGGGGGCGGAGTACTGCTGGTAGTGCACCGAGCCGCGGTAGCGGCCGGCCCAGTCGTGGTCCGGGTAGTTCTCGAAGGCCTGGAAGACGTCCGCCCAGGTCTCGTACCCGAAGAAGTGCAGCGCCTCGTCCGGCGGGCCGAAGTAGGCCACCGCGCCGCCCGGCGCCATCACCAGCAGCCGGTCGCAGAGCGCGAGTTCGGCCACCGAGTGGGTGACGACCAGGATGGTGCGGCCGTCGTCGGCGAGGCCGCGCAGCATCTGCATGACCTCGCGGTCCATGCCCGGGTCGAGGCCCGAGGTGGGCTCGTCCAGGAAGATCAGCGACGGCTTGGTGAGCAGTTCCAGGGCGACCGAGACGCGCTTCTGCTGGCCGCCGGAGAGCGCGGTGATCTTGTTGTCGGCGCGCTTGTCCAGGCGCAGCTCGTACAGCACCTCGTCGATCCGGGCCGCGCGCTCGCGCGCCTCGGTGTCGCCGGGGAAACGCAGCTGGGCCGCGTACTTGAGGCCGGTGCGGACGGTGAGTTCCTTGTGCAGGATCTCGGACTGCGGCACCAGGCCGATGCGCGAGCGGAGTTCGGCGAACTGCTTGTAGAGGTTGCGGCCGTCGTACAGGACCTCGCCGCGGTCGGCCGGGCGGTAGCCGGTGAGGGCGCGCAGCAGGGTCGACTTGCCGGAGCCGGACGGGCCGATGACGGCGACCAGGGACTTCTCCGGGACGCCGAAGCTGACGTCGTCGAGCAGGATCTTCTTGGCGCCCTTGTGCTCGACCTCGACGGTCAGGTGGCGGGCGGAGAAGGAGACCGCGCCGGTGTCGACGAACTCCTGCAGCTGGTCGCCGACCAGCACGAAGCTGGAGTGGCCGACGGTCAGCCGGTCCTGCGGGCCCATCAGCTGGCGCTGCACCCGCTGGCCGTTGAGGTAGATCCCGTTGTGGCTGCCGAGGTCGACGATCTCGTAGCGGCCGTCCTGGAGCTGGCGCAGCTCGGCGTGGTGGCGGGAGACCTGGAGGTCGGAGACCACGACGTCGTTGTCGAGAGCGCGGCCGATCCGGACGGTGCGCATGGCGGCGGTCAGGTTGCGGATGATCGTCGGCTGCGGGCCGTCGCCGTCCTGCGGGGCGGGCGGGAAGGCCTGCTGCTGCGGGAAGCCGCCCTGCTGGGGCTGGGGCTGGGGCGGGTGCTGCTGTGGGAACGGCGGCTGGGGCCGGCCCGCCCAGGCCTGCTCGGGCTGCGGCGGGTAGGGGGCCTGCGGCGACCAGCCCTGCTGCGGGGCCGGCGGCTGGGGCGTCGGCGCGGCGCCGCGGCTGGTGGCGGCCTCGTGCCAGGCGGGAGCCTGGGGGGCGGCGGCGTGCGGGGCGGCGTGGGCGGGCGCGGAGAAGCCGAGCCGGGGTCCGTTCTCCGGATTGCCGAGGTTGACGACGGCGCCGGGGAACAGCTGGGCCTGCATCGTGCGGGCACCGGCCGTGTAGGTGCCGTTGGTGCTGCCGTGGTCGTCCAGCTGCCAGCCGCTGCCGTTGAAGGTGATGGTCCCGTGGTTCCAGGAGACCCTGGCGTCGTCGAACGGGAAGTCCGACTGCGGGTTGCGCCCGATGGTGTAGGACCGCCCGGGCTCCAGAGTCCGCTGCTGTCCGTTGATATCGATGACGAGTTGCGGCACTGCGCGCCTGCCCCGCTCTCTCGGTTCCCCCGAATTGTGCCCCCGACCAGGGGTGCGATGTTTCCGAAACTGACGGGGGGAATCATTCCAGCCTGCTGACCGCCGATAAAAGTCACCCGGGGTGTCTGTGACCAGGCTGCTACCCGGTACCCGTCCGCGACGTGGGACGGGTGCTCTGGGCCCGCCGGCCGGCGGGTAGCGTGGGAGGCACCATGAACGCATCGCCCCTGGCCGCTGAGCCCCTCCCCGCCGCCCAGCCCCGGACCGCGGACGAGCGCACCCTGCTCGTCAAGGTGTTCGGCAAGGACCGCCCCGGCATCACCGCCGGCCTCTTCGCCACCCTGGCCGGCTTCGCCGTCGACGTGATCGACATCGAACAGGTCGTGACCCGTGGCCGCATCACGCTCTGCGCACTGGTCACCCCGCCCACCGCTCCCGGCGCCGAGGGCGGACTGCGGGCCACCGTGCACCGCTGGGCGGAGGAGCAGAAGCTCCAGGCCGAGATCCTCTCCGGCATCGGCGACAACCGGCCGCGCCGCGAGGGCCGTTCGCACGTCACCGTGCTCGGAAATCCGCTGACCTCCGCCGCCGTCTCCGCGCTCACCTCCCGGATCACCGCGGCGGGCGGCAACATCGACCGTGTGTTCCGGCTCGCCAAGTACCCGGTGACGGCGGTCGAGCTGGCCGTGTCCGGTGTGGCCACCGACGAGCTGCGGGCCGAGCTGGCCCAGGAGGCGGCCACCCAGCGGGTGGACGTCGCGGTGGTCGCGGCCGGGCTGGAGCGCCGGGCCAAGCGCCTGGTGGTGATGGACGTCGACTCCACGCTCATCCAGGACGAGGTGATCGAGCTGTTCGCGGCCCACGCGGGCTGCGAGGAGGAGGTCGCCGAGGTGACGGCGCAGGCGATGCGCGGCGAGCTGGACTTCGCCGAGTCGCTGCGGGCCCGGGTCGCGCTGCTGGCCGGGCTGGACGCCTCGGTGACCGAGAAGGTGCGCGCGGAGGTCCGTTTCACGCCGGGGGCGCGCACCCTGATCCGCACGCTCCAGCGGCTGGGCTTCCAGGTCGCGGTGGTGTCGGGCGGGTTCACCCAGGTCACCGATCACCTGGTCGAGGAGCTGGGGCTGGACTTCGCGGCCGCCAACACCCTGGAGGTGGTGGACGGAAAGTTCACCGGCCGGGTGGTCGGCGAGATCGTGGACCGCGCGGGCAAGGCCCGCTGGCTGGCCCGGTTCGCCGAGCAGGCGAAGGTGCCGCTGTCGCAGACGGTGGCGATCGGCGACGGCGCCAACGACCTGGACATGCTGAACGCGGCCGGGCTGGGCGTGGCGTTCAACGCCAAGCCGGTGGTGCGCGAGGCCGCCGACACCGCCGTCAACGTGCCGTTCCTGGACACCGTGCTGTACCTGCTGGGCATCACCCGGGAGGAGGTCGAGGCGGCCGACGCGGTGGACGGCAGCCTGACCGAGTAGAGCCCGAAGACGCACGAGAGGGGCGCGCGGACCCAGTCCGCGCGCCCCTCGTCGTCATCGAAGCCCGGAGCCCGGGAGCCCGTACGGAAGCCGGAGCTCCGGACGGGGTCAGTCCTGCGGCGTGTGGTACGAGACCAGCGCGGCCACGCCCGGCTCGACGCCCTTCCACGAGCCGCTGAAGCTGAGCACCGCGATCGCCGCCGTCGGGAAGCCGCCCAGCCGCAGCCGCTCCAGCGCGTCCCGGTCGCCCGCGTCCCCGGCCAGGATCTGGGTCAGGCCCAGCACGCCGGGGTTGTGCCCGACCAGCACCACGTCCGCGTACTCCTCCGGGGTCTCCTGGAGGACGGCGATGATCTCGCCGGGGCTGGCCTCGTAGATCCGGTCCTCGTACACGGTCCTGCGGGCCCGCTTCGGCAGCTCGTGCGCCGCCAGCTTCCACGTCTCGCGGGTGCGCAGCGCGGTGGAGCAGAGCACGTACTCGGGGTTGATGCCGGAGTCGACCAGCCAGCGGCCGGCGTCCGGGGCCTGGTGACGGCCCCGGTCGGCCAACGGCCGCTCATGGTCGTCCACGCCGTTGGGCCAGTCGGCCTTGGCATGGCGGAGAACGATGATCCTGCGGGACGTGTCGGCGCTCATACCCAGCAAGCTTGGCAGAAAAGCCGCTCCGGGGCGCGGCGCTCCCGGATGCCGCCACTCGCAGGGGTGGCGGGTGTCATCATCCGCCGTTCGTCCGGCCTTCCGATAAACGGTGGTGGCCGGTGGACGGCGGTGCTACGCGGGGGGGGGGGGGGGGGAACGGACCGGATCAGCCTATGGCGGCGGCGACGGAGGCGATGATCGCCACCAGCACCACGATGCCGGCGATCGCCAGGGCGATCTGTCCGAGCTGCTTGCGGCCGTCGGTCGGGTTGGGATCGAGAACGGGCATGTCCGGGATTCTTCCACCCCGGACACGCCCGTCGGTCACCGACCCCTCGGGGTTGGCCGTCCCTTGGTCAGGCCTTGACCTGCGCCACGGGGTGGACCGCCTCGTCCTCGATGTGCCGGGCCATCGCGGCCCGCAGGCCGAACAGCATCTGCGGCACCAGCAGCAGCGCCAGGAAGCCCAGCGGGCCGTACCACTCGCCGGTCATCTGGTAGATCCGGCCGATCAGGATCGGGCCGGGGATGGAGATCAGGTAGCCGACGCCCTGGGCGAACGCGGAGAGCTGGGCGACGCCGCCGGCGGTGCGGGCGCGCAGCCCGATCATCGTCAGCACCAGCGGGAAGGCGCAGTTGGACAGGCCCACCAGGACCGCCCAGAGCCACGACGCGCCGGCCGGGGCCAGCGCCAGCCCGGCGTACCCGGCGATGCCGCAGGCGGCCAGCACGACGACGAACAGCCGCTGGTCGCCGCGGCGGGCGGCCAGGTTGGGCAGCACGAAGGAGACCGGCACGCCGATCACCATGGTCACCGCGAGCAGCACCCCGGAGGTGCCCTTGTCGACACCGGCGTCCTGGAAGATCTTCGGCAGCCAGCCCATCACCACGTAGGCGCCGGTGGCCTGGAGGCCGAAGAAGCAGGCCATCGCCCAGGCCGTCCGGCTGCGGGTGATCGGCAGCCTGGCGGCGGCCGCCCCGCCCGCGCGTTCGCCGCGCTCGCGCTTGGTCAGCAGCACCGGGAGCCAGAGCAGCAGGGCCAGCGCGGCGAGACCGGCCCAGACGCCCAGGCCGTAGCGCCAGTCGCCGCCGAGCGCACTGGTCATCGGCACGGTGACGGCGGCGGCCAGCGCGGTGCCGGCCGACAACGCCATCGAGTACAGGCCGATCATCGGACCGACCTTGTCCGGGAAGTAGCGCTTGATCACCACCGGGATCAGCACGTTGGAGACCGCCACACCGGCCAGCGCGAGCGCCGTCAGCAGCAGGAACACCGCGGTACCGCCGGCGAAGGAGCGGGAGAGCACGCCCAGGGTGATCGCGCCCATGCCGGCGGTGATCACGGCGATCGGGCCGATCCGCCGGGCCATCGAGGGCGCGGCGAAGCCGAACAGGCCGAAGCAGAGCGACGGGACGGCGGTGAGCAGCCCGGCGAGCGTCGGGTTCATCCCGAGGTCGGCGCGGACCTGGTCGAGCAGCGGCCCGAGGCTGGTGACCACGGGGCGCAGGTTGAAGGCGGCGGCGGCGATCGCGACGGCGAACAGCCAGCCCAGGTACTTGCCGGAGGAGGGTGTGGAGGGCCGCTCGGTCTGCGGCCGGGCCTCGGTTCGTGGGGAGGCGGTGGTGTCTGCTGCGGGAGGCATGGGCACCATCATAGAATGATGGGATGAATCGGCGCACCTTCGAATTGGCATGATGTGCCGACCCGCACCCCCACCGGACGCCGGCCCTCCCACCCGCCGGCCCCGTCCATCGAACCGTAGCCGCAAGGAGTACCCGTGGCGCTGTCCTCGCCGAGGCGCACCCCGCTGTCCGACCAGGTGATCGCGCAGCTGCGCGCCCAGATCACCTCCGGGGAGTGGCCCGTCGGCTCACGTATCCCCACCGAGGCCGCGCTCGTCGAACAGCTCGGCGTCGCCCGCAACACCGTCCGCGAGGCCGTCCGCGCCCTCGCCCACAACGGGCTGCTCGACATCCGCCAGGGCTCCGGCACCTACGTGCTCGCCACCAGCGAGCTGGCCGGGGTCATGCACCGCCGCTTCGCCGACGCCGACCAGGCGCAGGTCGCCGAGCTGCGGGCCGCCCTGGAGACCTCCGCGGCCGGCCTCGCCGCGGCCCGCCGCACCGACCGCGACCTCGGCCTGCTGGACGCCGCGCTGGGCCGCCGCGAGAGCGCCTGGCACTCCGGCGACGCCGAGGACTTCATCCAGGCCGACGCCGCGTTCCACCAGGCCGTCGTCGCCGCCGCCCACAACGACGTGCTGGCCGCCGTCTACGCCGACCTCGGCGAGGTCACCCGCGCCCACCTGCGGCACGACGTCGGCCCCGAGCTGATCGCCGAGCGCTACATCGGGCACGCCACCATCCTCGACGCCATCCGGGCCGGCGACGCCCAGCGCGCCTCCGTCGAGGCCGGCCGCGCCATCGGCGCGTGCACCCCCGCCGACGCCTGAGGCGCCCCGGAAAGTCCTGGAACGCCGGAACGCCGCTGCCCGGCACCCCCACGAGGGTGCCGGGCAGCGGTGTGCGGCGGAGCGGTCAGGCGCCGATGGCGTGCAGACCGCCGTCGACGTGGATGATCTCGCCGGTGGTCTTCGGGAACCAGTCCGACAGCAGCGCGACGATGCCGCGGCCGGCCGGCTCCGGGTCGCTCAGGTCCCACTTCAGCGGGGAGCGGTGGTTCCAGGTGTCCGCCAGGTCGCCGAAGCCCGGGATGGACTTGGCGGCCATCGAGCCGAGCGGGCCGGCCGAGATCAGGTTGCAGCGGATGTCCCGCTCGCCCAGGTAGCGCGCCAGGTAGCGGTTGGTCGACTCCAGGGCGGCCTTGGCCGGGCCCATCCAGTCGTACTGCGGCCAGGCGAACTGCGCGTCGAAGGTGAGGCCGACGACCGAGCCGCCGTCCTGCATCAGCGGCAGCAGCGCCATGGTCAGCGACTTCAGCGAGAACGCCGAGACGTTCATCGCGGTGGCCACGGACTCCCACGGGGTGTCCAGGAAGTTGCCGCCCAGGGCGTCCTGCGGGGCGAAGCCGATCGAGTGGACGATGCCGTCCAGGGTCGGCAGGTGCTCGCGGACCGTGTCGGCGATGCCCGCCAGCTCCTCCTCGCTGGAGACGTCCAGCGGCAGGACGGTGACCGGCTTCGGCAGCTTCTTGGCGATCCGCTCGGTCAGGCTCGGGCGCGGGAACGCGGTGAGGATGATCTCCGCACCCTGCTCCTGGGCGAGCTTGGCGGCGTGGAAGGCGATGGAGGACTCCATCAGCACACCCGTGATCAGGATGCGCTTGCCCTCGAGGATTCCAGTCATGCTCAGTGACCCATGCCCAATCCGCCGTCGACGGGAATGACGGCTCCGGTGATGTACGCGGCCTCGTCCGAACCGAGGAACCGCACGGTGGAGGCGACCTCGGCGGGCGACGCGTAGCGGCCCAGCGGCACGCCCGAGACGATCTCCGCGCGGCGCTCGTCGCTGAGCACAGCGGTCATGTCGGTGTCGACGAAGCCGGGGGCGACCACGTTGACGGTGATGTTGCGCGGGCCCAGCTCACGCGCCAGCGACCGGGCGAAGCCGACCAGGCCCGCCTTGGACGCGGCGTAGTTCGACTGGCCCGGCGAACCGGACAGGCCCACCACGGACGAGATCAGCACGACGCGGCCCTTGCGGGCGCGCATCATCAGCTTCGAGGCGCGCTTGACCACCCGGAAGGCGCCGGTCAGGTTGGTGTCCAGGACGGAGGTGAAGTCCTCCTCGGACATGCGCAGCAGCAGGGTGTCGTTGGTGATGCCCGCGTTGGCGACCAGCACCTGGACCGCGCCGTGCTTCTCCTCGATCTCGGTGAAGGCGGCGTCGACCTGCGCGGCGTCCGTGATGTCGCAGCGCACCGCGAGGACGTCGTACTTCTCCAGGGCCTCGGGCACCTCGCCCGAGCGGCTGGTGATGGCGACCTTGTCACCCGCCTCGGCGAAGGCCTGGGCGATCGCGAGGCCGATGCCCCGGTTTCCTCCGGTGACGAGAACCGAGCGGCTCAACGATCCACCTCTCTCCGTGTGTGCGGACGTACGTCGGAACGCGTACGCAGTGTGACGCTATCGGGCGGTCGGCGGTGTCGGCGCATCGGGCTCCCACAGCGCCGCACCGGAGGAACTGTCGCAATCCGACAATCCGTACCCGCAGCGCCCCGCACCTGCTCAGCCGCCCCGACCGAACCGCCGCCGGAGCCGAGCCGGCGCCGCCGTACGGGAACAACACGGCCCCGCGCACCCGTTGCCCCCGTGGTGTGGGCCGACCCGGGACCGGCCGTACCGATCCCCCGAAGGGTCCCGCGAGGAACGAAGGCAGGGCGCATGACCAAGGCACGGCCCAGGAGCACCCACCGAAACGGACGGCTGCTGGCCCTGACCGCCCTCGCGGCCGGCCTGGGAGCGGCCGCCTGGTCGCTGCGCGACCTGCCGGCGGCGTTCGGCCGGCGGCCGGACGGCGAGCACGAGGAGCGGGTGCGCGACTCGCCGCAGTACCGCGACGGCGTCTTCCACAACGCCCCCTCCACCCTGGCCCGGGCCACCACCGCCCCGGACATCGACCGCGGCACCATCCGCCGGATGCTGTTCGAGCGCGAGGGCCGCGTCCCCGCCCACCCCGTACCGACCGTCCGCCCCGCCGGCGGCCCCGGCCCGGCCGCCGAGGGCGTGGCGATCACCTGGTACGGGCACGCCTCCGCGCTGGTGGAGATCGAGGGCTCCCGGGTGCTGCTCGACCCGATCTGGAGCGAGCGCTGCTCCCCCGCCGCGCACGTCGGCCCCAAGCGGCTGCACCCGGTGCCGGTGGAACTGGAGGAGCTGCCGCAGGTCGATGCCGTGCTGATCTCGCACGACCACTACGACCACCTGGACATGGCGACGGTCAAGCGCCTGGTGCGCAGCCAGTCCGCGCCGTTCGCGGTGCCGCTGGGCATCGGCGGCCACCTGCGCCGCTGGGGCGTCCCGGAGCACCGCATCATCGAGCTGGACTGGGACGAGACCTGCACCCTCGGCGACCTGGTGCTCACCCTCACCTCGGCGCACCACTTCTCCGGCCGCGGCCTGACCCGCAACACCACCCTGTGGGGCTCCTGGGTGATCGCCGGCCCCGACCGCAAGGTCTTCTACACCGGCGACTCCGGCTACTTCGAGGGCTACGCCCGGATCGGCGACCGGCACGGCCCCTTCGACGCCGCGCTGGTGCAGATCGGCGCCTACGACGCCGCCTGGGCCGACATCCACATGACGCCCGAGGACGCCGTGCGCGCCCACCGCGACCTCCAGGCGGGCCTGCTGGTGCCGGTGCACTGGTGCACCTTCAACCTGGGCCTGCACCCGTGGGCCGAGCCGATCGAGCGGCTGCTGGTCGAGGCCAAGGCGCAGGCCGTCCCGCTGGCCGTGCCGCGCCCCGGCGAGCGGGTCGACGTGGACAACCCGCCGGAGCTGGACGGCTGGTGGGAGATCGTCGGCTGACCGACCGGCCACCACAGCGGCGCACCGGCCGAAATGCGCTGGCCGAAACCCCCTGGACCGGCCATGATGCGGTGCGGGCGCCCCTGTGTGGCGCCGCACCGCCACCCTCCGCGACCAGGGAGCACGATTGCCTCCGATCCCTCCGGCCGACAGCGTCGGCGCCCCGCACGGGCGCGCCGTCGACCCGCTGTTCCTCGCCTTCCCGCTGCGCACCCTCGCCGACGCCGCCCTCACCCGGGCCCGCGAACTCGGGGCCACCCACGCCGACTTCCGCCTGGAGCGGGTCCGCAGCGCCTCCTGGCGGCTGCGCGACGCCCGCCCGGCCGGCACCTCCGACAGCGTGCAACTCGGTTTCGCCGTACGGGTGCTGCTGGACGGCGCCTGGGGATTCGCCGCCGGGGTGGACCTCACCACCGACGCGGCGGCGCGGGTCGCCGAGCAGGCCGTCGCGGTGGCCCGGCTGTCCGGCGGGATCAGCCGGGCCGCCGGCTCCGCCGAGCGGGTCGAGCTGGCCGACGAGCCGGTGTACCGGGACGCCACCTGGGTCTCCTCGTACGAGGTGAACCCCTTCGAGGTGCCGGACGCGGAGAAGACCGCGCTGCTCGCCGAGTGGAGTTCGCGGCTGCTGGCCGCCGAGGGCGTCTCGCACGTCCAGGCGAGCCTGCTGACCGTCCAGGAGAACAAGTTCTACGCGGACACCGCGGGCACCGTCACCACCCAGCAGCGGATCCGGCTGCACCCCACGCTGGAGGCCACCTCGGTGGACGAGCGCACCGGGGCCTTCGACTCGATGCGCACGCTGGCCCCGCCGGTCGGGCGCGGCTTCGAGTACCTCACGGGCGTCCGGGGGCCGTCCCCCGACGGCCGGGGCCTGCCCGCGGCGGGCTGGGACTGGGACGCCGAACTCGCCGAACTGCCCACCCTGCTGGCCGAGAAGATGAAGGCGCCGAGCGTCCGGGCCGGCCGCTACGACCTGGTCATCGACCCGTCCAACCTCTGGCTGACCATCCACGAGTCGATCGGCCACGCCACCGAGCTGGACCGCGCCCTCGGCTAC
Organism: Kitasatospora sp. NPDC098663; assembly: GCF_044760075.1. NCBI lineage: Bacteria > Bacillati > Actinomycetota > Actinomycetes > Kitasatosporales > Streptomycetaceae > Kitasatospora > Kitasatospora sp. NPDC098663. Next base: position 22,998 of record NZ_JBIWAP010000004.1, read on the forward strand.
GAGGCCGCCTACGCCGGCACCTCCTTCGCCACCTTCGACCAGCTCGGCTCGCTCAGGTACGGCTCCGAGCTGATGCACGTCACCGGCGACCGCACCGCCGAGCACGGCCTGTCCACGATCGGCTACGACGACGAGGGCGTCGCCACCCAGTCCTGGGACCTCGTCAAGGACGGCACCCTGGTCGGGTACCAGCTCGACCGCGGCATGGCCGAGCTGAAGGGCTTCGGGCGCTCCAACGGCTGCGCCTTCGCGGACTCCCCGGCCCACGTGCCGGTGCAGCGGATGGCCAACGTCTCGCTCCAGCCCGCCGCCGGCGGCCCGGACACCGAGGGACTGTTCGCCGGGGTGGAGAACGGCCTGTACATCGTCGGCGACCGCTCCTGGTCGATCGACATGCAGCGCTACAACTTCCAGTTCACCGGCCAGCGCGCCTACGCCATCAGGAACGGCGAACTCGCCGGCCAGGTCAAGGACTTCGCCTACCAGGCGACCACCACCGACTTCTGGGGCTCGATGACGGCGGTCGGCGGCCCGCAGACCTACGTCCTCGGCGGCGCCTTCAACTGCGGCAAGGCGCAGCCCGGCCAGATCGCGGCGGTCAGCCACGGCTGCCCGTCGGCGCTGTTCCGCAACGTCAACGTGCTCAACACCCAGCAGGAGGCGGGTCACTGATGACCGCGATGCAGCCCCACGAACTGGTCGAGCTGGCACTCGGCCTCTCCCGCGCCGACGGCTGCGTGGTGATCGCCGACGAGGAGTCCACCGCCAACCTGCGCTGGGCCGGCAACTCGCTGACCACCAACGGCGTCACCCGCGGCCGCCGCCTCACCGTGATCGCCACCGTGGCCGGGGCCGAGGGCACCGCCTCCGGTGTGGTCTCCCGCGAGGCCGTCACCCCGGACGAGGTGGAGGGCCTGGTCCGCGCCGCCGAGGAGGCCGCCCGCGCGGCCGGCCCGGCCGAGGACGCCCAGCCGCTGGTGGCCGACCGACCGTCCTCCCCGGACTTCACCCGGCCGCCCGCCGAGACCTCGATCGCGGTGTTCGACGCCTTCGGCCCGGCCCTCGGCGAGGCCTTCGCCCGGGCCGCCGCCCAGGGCGAACTGCTGTACGGCTTCGCCCGGCACGAGGTGACCAGCAGCTACCTGGGCACCTCCACCGGCCTGCGGCTGCGCCACGACCAGCCGACCGGCATGGTCGAGATCAACGCCAAGACCGCCGACCTGTCCGGCTCCGCCTGGGCCGGCGCCGCCACCCGGGACTTCTCCGACGTGGACGTCACCGCCCTGCACACCGAGCTGACCAAGCGCCTCGGCTGGGGCGCCCGCAAGGTGGACCTGCCGGCCGGCCGGTACGAGACGCTGCTGCCGCCCTCGGCCGTCGCCGACCTGATGCTCTGCCTCGCCTGGTCCGCCGTCGGCCGCGACGCCCACGAGGGCCGCACCGTCTTCTCCAAGCCCGGCGGCGGCACCCGGATCGGCGACAAGCTCGCCGGGCTGCCGCTCACGCTGCGCACGGACCCGGCCGAACCCGGCCTGGAGTCGGCGCCGTTCGTCCTCGCGCACTCGACCGGCGGGAACGTCTCGGTCTTCGACAACGGCCTGCCGATCGACGCCACCGAGTGGATCCGCGAGGGCGTGCTGACCGACCTGGTCACCAGCCGCCACTCCGCCGGACTCACCGGCCTGCCGCTGCGCCCGTTCGGCGACAACCTGGTGCTGGAAACGGCCGGCCAGGACACCGCGCCGACCCTGGACGAGATGATCGCCCGCACCGAGCGCGGCCTGCTGCTCACCTGCCTCTGGTACATCCGCGAGGTGGACCCGGCGACGATGCTGCTCACCGGTCTGACCAGGGACGGCGTCTACCTGGTCGAGAACGGCGAAGTAGTCGGCGCGGTCAACAACTTCCGGTTCAACGAGTCCCCGGTGGACCTGCTGGACCGGATCACCGAGGCGGGCCGCACCGAGCGCTGCCTGCCCCGCGAGTGGAGCGACTACTTCACCCGCACCGCGATGCCACCCGTGCGTGTCGCGGACTTCAACATGAGTTCGGTCAGCCAGGCCTCATAGCCACTGACCAACGGGGGGATACGAGAGACATGATGGACGAGAAGCGGCTGGTCAAGACGAGCAAGATGCTGTCGCGCATCCTGCGGCACGAGCCGGAGCGGGTGGGCGTCACGCTGGACGAGTCCGGCTGGGTCCGGATCGACGTGCTCCTCACGGCCCTCGCGGCCAAGGGCAACCGGCTGACCAGGGCCGATCTGGACCACCTGGTGGCGACCAACAACAAACGCCGCTTCGGCTACTCCGCGGACGGTCTCTCGATCCGCGCCAACCAGGGCCACACGGTGGCGGTCGACCTCGGCCTGGCCGCCGCCGTGCCGCCCCCGGTGCTCTACCACGGCACCGCCGACCGCCACCTGGCGTCGATCTTCCGGGAGGGCCTGCGCCCGATGGCCCGGCAGGACGTCCACCTGTCCGCGGACACCGAGACGGCGGTGCGGGTCGGTGCCCGGCACGGCCGCCCGGTGGTGCTCACCGTGAACGCGGCCGCGATGGCGGCGGCCGGCCACGAGTTCCGGATCAGCGACAACGGTGTCTGGCTCACCGACGCCGTCCCGCCGCAGTTCCTCTCCCGGCGGTCGTGAGGCCCTCACCCCACCGTTGCGACTACCCGTCCCGATTACCCGTCCCGATCGGCCGGACAGTCCCCTCGCACACCCGACCGGGTGGGTCCGCCCCACCCGGTCTCGTCGTCCCCGCTGCCCAGGCGTACCGTGAGGAGGCCGCGCGGCGAGTCGCGCGGGAGCGTGGACGAGGGCGGTACGACATGGGCAAGAGCGCCGACGGTGGACAGCAGGTCCACCGGATCACGGGAGCGCGGAGCAGCCTCACCGAGGACGTCCGCGGGCGGCAGCGCCGCTACGTGGTCTCGATGCTGCTCCGGACGGTCTGCGTGCTGCTCGCCGTGGTGCTGTGGGACGTCCAGCGGTGGCTGGCGTTCGCGGCGCTGGCCGGCGCCGTGCTGCTGCCGTACTTCGCCGTCCTGATCGCCAACGCGGGCCGGGAGCGGGCGCCGGGGCTGCCGAGCACCTTCGACATCCCGCTGGACACCCCGCTGATGCTCGGCCCCGGTGGGACGGGCGGGAGGGGTGGGGCAGATGGGGCCCCTGGTACAGGAGGGGCAAAGACCGCTGCCACCGATCCTTCACAGGGCTCGAACTGACCGTCCGTTTCGCGCCGTTTCGAGAAAATCTGGCTCGAAGAAAGCTCAGAAGAAGCTCAGATTAATCATGCAAGACCTCCCCAACCGAGGCCCCTGGCGTGACATACTGCGTACGCGCTCCGCATCCCCCGTCGGAGCGACGGACCGACGCCGGGCGGCTCCCCCCGTGGCTGCCCGGCGTCGCCATGCCCGGATCCGGGCGGGCTCACTCCGGGCCGCGCGGAGCACGTGAAACACTGGCGGTGCAGACCACCCGCCTAGCGCTGAGGACGACCCGATGGACACCCCGCAGACGCCGATCTGCTCCGCCAAGGGCTGCCGGGCGAACGCCCGTTGGGTGCTGGTGTGGAACAACCCCAAGCTGCACACCCCGGACCGCCGCAAGACCTGGCTCGCCTGCGACGAGCACCGCGAGCACCTGTCCCAGTTCCTGAGCGTGCGCGGCTTCCTCAAGGAGGTCGTCGCCTTCGCCGACTGGACCCCGGAGACGTCCTAGTCGTCCTAGCCGTCCGGGTCGTCCGGGTCGTCCGAGACGCCCCGACCTCGCGGGACCGGCTAGCCGCCGATCGCCGACATCGGCCGCTCGGGCTGGTGGAACTCCGGGTCGTCGATCCCGGCCCCGGCCTTCTTGCCCCACATCGCCGCCCGCCACAGCGCGCCCAGCTCGGCGTCGTCCGCGCCCGAGCGCAGGGCGGTGCGCAGGTCCGTCTCCCCGGTCGCGAACAGGCAGTTGCGCACCTGCCCGTCGGCCGTCAGCCTGGTCCGGTCGCAGGCCCGGCAGAACGGGCGGGTGACGGAGGCGATCACGCCGACCTGGGCCGGGCCGCCGTCCACCAGCCAGCGTTCGGCGGGTGCCGCGCCCCGGCGGGCGGACGGCTCCGGGGTGAGCGCGAACCGCGCACCGAGCAGGTCGAGGATCTCCTCGGCGGTGACCATCGCGGAGCGGTCCCAGCCGTGCTGGGCGTCCAGCGGCATCTGCTCGATGAAGCGCAGCTCGTAGCCGCGCTCCAGGCACCAGGCCAGCAGGTCGGGCGCCTCGTGGTCGTTGACCCCGCGCATCAGCACCGCGTTCAGCTTGACCGGCGCCAGCCCGGCGGTCTCGGCGGCGGCCAGCCCGGCCAACACGTCCTGGTGGCGGTGGCGGCGGGTGAGGGTGTGGAACACCTCGGGGTCGAGGGTGTCCAGCGAGACGTTGACCCGGTCGAGCCCGGCCTCGCGCAGCGCCGTCGCGGTACGGGCCAGCCCGATGCCGTTGGTGGTGAGGGACAGCTCGGGGCGCGGCTCCAGCTCCGAGCAGGCGGCGACGATGGCGACCAGGCCGGGGCGCAGCAGCGGCTCGCCGCCGGTGAAGCGGACCTCTCGGACGCCCAGGTCGCGCACCGCGAGGGTGACCAGCCGGACGATCTCCTCGTCGGTCAGCAGCTCGGGCTTGGCCAGCCAGCTCAGGCCCTCCTCCGGCATGCAGTAGGTGCAACGGAGGTTGCACCGGTCGGTGAGGGATACCCGCAGGTCGACGGCCTGGCGTCCGAAGGTGTCGAGCAGCACGTGCGTCCCTTCCCGAGAATGCGGCCGGCCCGGCCACCGTCACGGCGGGCCGGGCCAGCATAGTCATCGCCGGTCGGTCGGTGGGCGCCTGGTCAGTGGGCGCCCAGCCCGGTCAGCGCCCGGACCTCCAGTTCAGCGTACTTCGCCGGGTCGGGTCGGTCCTTGGACAGCAGGGTGGCGATCCACCCGGCCAGGAAGCCGATCGGGATGGAGACCAGGCCGGGGTTCTCCAGCGGAAACCAGTGGAAGTCGATGTCCGGGAACAGCGAGGTCTTCGCGCCGGAGACGACCGGGGAGAAGACCACCAGCACCACCGAGCTGATCAGACCGGCGTAGACCGAGCTCACCGCGCCGGACGTGGTGAAGCGCTTCCAGAACAGCGAGTAGAGCAGGGTGGGCAGGTTCGCCGAGGCGGCCACCGCGAAGGCCAGGGCGACCAGGGCCGCGGTGTTGAGCTTGCCCGCGAAGAGGCTGAGCACGATGGCCACCGCGCCGATCGCGACGGCGGCCCACTTCGCCGAGAGCACCTCCTGCTTCTCGGTGGCCTTGCCGCGCCGGATCACGTTGGCGTACAGGTCGTGCGCGAAGGAGGCGGAGGACGCCAGGGTGAGTCCGGCGACCACGGCCAGGATGGTGGCGAAGGCGACGGCGGAGATCACCGCGAGCAGGATCGCGCCGCCGGTGGTGCCGGAGCCTCCGCCGAGCACCTCGGCCAGCTGCGGGGCCGCCGTGTTGCCGGAGGCGTTGGCCGCCTTGATCGCCTTGGGGCCGACCAGCGCCGCCGCGCCGAAGCCGAGCGCCAGGGTCATCAGGTAGAAGACGCCGATGATGCCGATCGCCCAGAGCACCGACTTCCGGGCCGCCTTGGCGGTGGGCACGGTGTAGAAGCGGACCAGGATGTGCGGCAGGCCGGCGGTGCCGAGCACCAGCGCGATCCCGAGGCTGATGAAGTCGAGTTTGCTGGTGTCGCTGGCCCCGTACTTCAGCCCCGGTTCGAGGAAGGCCGCGCCCTTGCCGCTCGCGCTGGCGGCGGCGCCGAGCAGTTCCGAGGGGTTGAAGTGGTACTTGGCGAGCACCAGGACGGTCATCAGCGCGGTGCCGGCGATCAGCAGCACGGCCTTGACGATCTGCACCCAGGTGGTGCCCTTCATGCCTCCTATCACCACGTAGACGACCATCAGCGCGCCGACCGCGACGATGGTCCAGCGCTTGGCGGCGTCCCCGTTGACCCCCAGCAGCAGGGCGACCAGCGTCCCGGCGCCGACCATCTGGGCGAGCAGGTAGAAGATCGACACCACGATGGTGGAGACGCCCGCCGCGGTGCGCACCGGGCGCTGGCGCATCCGGAACGCGAGGACGTCCGCCATGGTGAAGCGGCCGGAGTTGCGCAGCGGTTCGGCGATCAGCAGCAGCGCGACCAGCCAGGCGACCAGGAAGCCGATCGAGTAGAGGAAGCCGTCGTAGCCGGAGAGCGCGATGGCGCCGGCGATGCCGAGGAAGGACGCGGCGGACATGTAGTCGCCGGAGATGGCCAGGCCGTTCTGGAATCCGGTGAAGCCGCGGCCGCCGGCGTAGAAGTCGGCCGCGTCCTTGGTCTGCCGCCCGGCCCAGACGGTGATCGCGAGGGTGGCCAGCACGAACAGCCCGAAGAGGGTCATCGTGATGCCGCGGTGCTCCGTGGCGGAGCTGGCGAGCAGGCTCATTCGGCGGACTCCCGGGGAGCGTGGACGACGGCGCCGTGGGCCTCGCGGATCGCGGCGGCGGTCGGGTCGATCCGCCGGTCGGCGTAGCGGGCGTACCAGGCGGCGATGGCGAAGGTGGTGACGAACTGCAGCAGCCCCAGCACCAGGGCCACGTTGATGTGCCCGACGACCTTGGCGCCCATCAGGCCGGGCGCGTAGCAGGAGAGCAGCACGTAGAGCAGGTACCAGAGCACGAAGCCGATGGTGACCGGGAAGGCGAAGCTCCGGAACGAGCGCCTCAGGGTACGGAACTCCTCGCTCTCATCGATGAGTTGGACTTCCGTAGGGGTAGTGGTGATCGGCGGCGAATCCACTCTGTCTCTCCTCACTCCTTCGGCGTAGCGGTCGCACGCGGGGAACGATCGGACGTGAGGGGCGTCACAATCCGTGTGCGCGCCGCGCAATGCTAGGAGCGTCGCGCCCGCCCCGAAAGGGGTTGACCGCGATCAGCCAGTCGTTCACCCTCTCGTGCTATCCAATTGGCCGAAAACCACCACTCGTGCCACTTCACAACACCGCCGCCACATGCCGAAGGGGCGACACCGTCCAGCAGTGCCGCCCCTTCTGACGCATCGTCAGAAAGCGATCCGGACCTTCAGCGCCGAGCGGTCGTCCATCGCCCGGTACCCGTCCGGGACACCGTCCAGGCCCACCGTGCGGTCGAACACCAGACCCGGCTCGATGGCCCCGGAGAGGACGTCCGGCAGCAGGTCGGGGATGTAGGCGCGGGCCGGGGCGACGCCGCCGTTGAGCGAAACGTTTCGGCCGAACATCTGACCGATGTCGACGCCCGCGCTGCCGCCGTGCGGAACGCCGACGTAGCCCACCGCGCCGCCGTCCCGGGCGATCGAGACGGCCGTGCGCATCGACTCCTCGGTCCCGACCGCCTCCAGGACGGCGTGCGCGCCCTGGCCGCCGGTCAGCTCCTTCACCGCCTCGATCGCGGCCTCGCCGCGCTCGGCCACCACGTCAGTCGCGCCGAAGCGCCGGGCCAGGTCGGTGCGGGCGGTGTGCCGACCCAGCGCGATGATGCGGTCCGCGCCCAGCCGGTGCGCCGCCAGCACGCCGCACAGGCCCACCGCGCCGTCGCCGACCACGGCAACCGTCACGCCCGGGCGCACCCGCGCCGACACGGCGGCGTGGTGCCCGGTGGCCATCACGTCGGACAGCGCCAGCAGCCCCGGCAGCAGCTTCTCGTCGCCCGCGGCCTCCTTCGGCAGCTTCACCAGCGTGCCGTCCGCGAACGGCACCCGCACCGCCTCGCCCTGGCCGCCGTCGGAGCCGACCTGGCCCCAGAACCCGCCGTGCGGGCAGGAGGTCTGCAGGCCCTCCCGGCAGAAGTCGCAGCTGCCGTCCGACCAGACGAACGGCGCCACCACCAGGTCGCCCGGCGCGAAGCCGCGCACCTCGGCGCCCGCCTCCTCGACCACGCCCAGGAACTCGTGCCCGATCCGCTGCCCGGCCACCCGCTGGGCCACCCCGCGGTACGCCCACAGGTCGCTGCCGCAGATGCAGGCGTTCACCACCCGCACCACGACGTCCGTCGGGTACTGGATCACCGGGTCCGGGACCTCTTCGATCCGGATGTCATTGGGGCCGTGGATCACGGTGGCGCGCATGGGAGTTCGTCCTTACGGAGTCGGCCGTCGGGGGGTGTCGACAGCCGGTGGATGGCGTCGACCGGATAGGCGACGCCTATGCGGAATACTCTATTCCGGTCGCTCGGCCGGAACATTTCGACCGGACGCGGGCCCGGCGGCGCTTATCCTGTTGGACCATGCAACCGATCCAGCCCGAGACGTACGGCGCGCCGCGGACCGTCCAGGTCCCCGCCCAGCGCACCGCCGCCCCCGCCGAGGGCTTCGCGGTGGTCGACGTCGAGACCACCGGCCTCGGCCGCTCGGACCGCGTCATCTCGGCGGGCGTCTACCAGCTGGACCCGGACGGCGAGGTCACCGACCACTGGTACACCCTGGTCAACCCCCAGCGGGACCCGGGCCCGGTCTGGATCCACGGCCTCACCTCGGAGCTGCTCTCCGGCGCCCCGACCTTCCCGCAGATCGCCGACGAGTTCGCCGACCGGCTGAACGGCCGGGTCCTGGTCGCCCACAACGCGCTCTTCGACTGGAACATGATCTCGCGCGAGTTCTCCCGGGCCGGCCTGCGCGCCCCCGTCGAGCAGCGGATCTGCACCATGGTGCTCTCCCGCGACCTGCGGCTGCCGCTGCCCAACGGCAAGCTGTCCTCGCTCGCCGCCCACTTCGGCGTCCGCCAGCAGCACGCGCACAACGCCCTGGACGACGCCCGGGTGCTCGCCGAGGCGTTCCGCCCCAGCCTGCACCTGGCCCGCCAGGGCGGCGTCCCGCTGCCGATGCAGGCCTGCGTGGCCGTCACCGACCTCGGCGAGGACGAGCCCGCCACCCCCGGCCGCGCCTCCTGGACGGGCGCCGCCTACCGCCAGGCCAAGAAGCGCCCGCCCTGCCCGTACCCCAACCCGGGGCGCTGGGAGGACGGCAAGCCGCTGGTGCAGGGCATGCGGGTGGCCTTCACCGGCGACACCGCCACCGACCGGGAGCTGCTGGAGGACCGCGCCGCCGAGGCCGGCCTGCACATCGCCACCTCGGTGAGCCGGCTCACCAGCCTGCTGGTCACCAACGAGCCGAACAGCTGGAGCGGCAAGGCCCGCCGGGCCCGCGAGGTCGGCACGCCGGTGGTCGGCGAGGACGCCTTCCTCCAACTGCTCCGCGAAGTCGCCCCGCACCCCGGTGCGTGAGCCGGATGTGAAGTCGGCGTACCGTGCCCATGTGTACCGTTTTCTGCTGACCCGCCAGTGGCTGATCACCATGCTGATCGCGCTGCTGCTGATCCCCGCGACGATCGAGCTGGGCTTCTGGCAGCTGCACCGCCACGAGGCGCGGGTGGCCCGGAACGATCTGATCGGCAAGGCCCTCACCGTCGCGCCGGTGCCGTTCGACACCGTGTCGTCGGCCCCCGGCTTCGCGGTGCCCAAGGACCTCATCTGGCACCCGGTGACGGCGACCGGGCAGTACGACACGGCGCACGAGTTCGTCGTCCGCAAGCGGACCGACTCCAGCGGGGACACGATCGGGTACTTCGTCATCACCCCGCTCGAACTCTCCGACGGCAGGGGCAGCATCCTGGTCAACCGCGGCTGGGTGGCCGGCGACGGCGGCGCCACCGCCTACCCGACGGTCCCGGCCGCCCCGACCGGCGAGGTCTCCCTCACCGGTCGGATGCGTGCCGACGAGACCACGGGCAGCAGCGGCATCAAGGACCGCGCCGGCCTGCCCGACCGGCAGTTCAACCTGATCAACACCGAGCAGCAGGCCAAGGAGACCGGCGTCACCACCGTGCTCGGCGGCTACCTGGAGCTCACCGCCACCACCCCGGCCCCCGCCGACCAGCCCGAGCTGATCCCCGAGCCCAACCACTCCGACATCGGCCCGCACATGGCGTACGCGATCCAGTGGTGGCTGTTCACCGCGATGATCCCGGTCGGGGTCGGGGTGCTGGCCCGCCGCGAGGCCAAGGACCGGGCCAAGCAGGCCGCCGAGGCCGAGGTGCCGGTCGAGGCCGTACCGGCGGCCTGAGGGCCCCGGCCCGAGGCCCCGGCCCCGGGGAACGCCCCGGGGTACCGCCTACAGCACGTCCTCCAGCTCGCGCAGCAGCCGCGCCTTGGCGCGGGCGCCGACCACCGAGCGCACCGGCTCGCCGCCGCGGAACACCATCAGCGTCGGCATCGACAGCACCCCGTACGCCGCCTGGGTACGCGGATTGCGGTCCACGTCCACGCTGACCACCCGCAGCCGGTGCGCCTCCTCGCGGGCGACGTCCGCCAGCACCGGCGCCATCATCCGGCACGGCGGGCACCAGTCCGCCGTGAAGTCCACCAGCACCGGCCCTTCGGCCGCCAGCACCTCCGCGGCGAACGTGTCGTCCGTCACCGCGGGCACCCCTGGGATCTGCACCATCGTCTACTCCTTCGCCCATTCGTTCGCCAGTTCACAGCGCGGCGGCTGTCCGGAGGGCTCGGCCGCCAGCCCGTCCCGGGCCCGTACCGCCCGGTCGAACTGCCCGGCCACCCGGGCCCGGACGTCCTGCAGCCGGGCGATGCACTCGTCCAGTTCGGCGAGCTTGCGCCGGTACACCTCCAGCGAGGCCGGGCAGGAGTCGCCCTCGGGGTGGCCCGCCTGGAGGCACTCCACGAACGGGCGGGTCTCCTCCAGGCCGAACCCGAAGTCCTGCAGCGTCCGGATCTGCCGCAGCAGCCGCAGGTCCTCCTCGTCGTACGCCCGGTAGCCGTTGCCCGCCCGGCGGGCCGGCAGCAGACCGAGCTGCTCGTAGTACCGCAGCGCCCGGGTGGTCGTCCCCGCCCGCTCCGCCAGCTCCCCGATCCGCATCCCCGCACCCGCTCTCCCGGCCCGCCTCCGCACGCCGCCGGGACCGACGGTAGACCTTGACCCGGACGTCAACGCCAGCCCGCCCCCGGCCCCGCCGCCCCTCGGCCCCCGGCGCCACGTCACCCCGTCCCAGCCCCCAGAGCCCTCCCCCTCGCGCCCGCCACCCGGCAGGATGGTCCCCATGGATCTTGGACTGAAGGACAAGGTGTACGTGGCCACCGGCGCCACCCGGGGCCTCGGCTTCGCCGCCGCCCGGGAGCTGGCCGCCGACGGAGCCCGGGTGCTGGTCAGCGGGCGCGGCAAGGAGTCCGTGGCCGCCGCCGTCGCCGAGCTGGACGCCATCGGCGGCGCCGGGACGGCCCACGGTCTGGCCGCCGACAACGCCGACCCGGCGACCGCCGAACGGCTGATCGCCGAGGCGACCGGGCACTTCGGCCGGCTCGACGGCATTCTGATCAGCGTCGGCGGCCCCCAGGCTGGCCCGGTGGCCACCGCCCCCGAGGAGGCCTGGCGCGACGCGTTCGAGTCGGTCTTCCTCGGCGCGCTGCGGCTCGCCCGCGCCGCCGCCGCAGCCCTCGGCGAGGGCGGTGTGATCGGCTTCGTGCTCTCCGGCTCGGTGCGCCAGCCGATCCCCGGCCTGGGCATCTCCAACGGCCTGCGCCCGGGGCTGGCGATGGCCGCCAAGTCCCTCGCCGACGAGCTCGGCCCGCGCGGCATCCGGGTGGTGGGCCTGCTCCCGGCCCGGATCGACACCGACCGGGTGCGCGAGCTGGACTCCCTGGGCGGCGACCCGAACGGCGCCCGCGCCCAGGCCGTCGCGACCATCCCGCTCGGCCGCTACGGCACCCCGGAGGAGTTCGGCAAGGTCGCGGCCTTCCTGCTCTCCCCCGCCGCCTCCTACCTGACCGGTGTGATGATCCCCGTCGACGGCGGCGCCCTGCGGCCCCTCTAGAGCGTGGGGGCGGGCGTCCGGTTCCGCCCGCCCCCGGTTCACTCCACCCGCCGGGGCCTGCGCCGCCCGCGGCGCCGTCGCGACTCGGGCGGGGCGGCCTGGAGGACCCGGATCCGCAGGTCCGCGGGGAGTTCCGGGAGGCCCAGGCTGGTCCGGGCGTCGGTTCGCGGGCCGGTGTCGAAGTGCTCCACCAGGGCCGCCGGATCGCCACCAGGGGTGAGCCGGACAGTGCCCCGCAGCCGCGGGTGCCCGGGTGCGCGCACCAGGCGTACGCCCGCGCGCTCGACTTCGGGGAGCGTGGCCGTCCCTGCCTCCAGCGCCTCCTCCAGCGCCCGGGTGCGGACCCGCAGGCGGAGTCCGGTGGCGCCGGGCGTCGGCACGACGAGGCCGGCCGGACCGTTGCGCCGCAGCTGCGCCACCAGCCACCAGGCGGTGCCCCCGACCACCACGGCCAGCCCGCCGATGACAGTGGGCCACCACCAGGCCGAATCCGCCCAGCGGGTGCGCGAGCGGGCACTGAGCACCGGCTGGTCCGGGGAGGTGAGCGGCCACCAGCCGGGCGGGTCGACGCCGAGCCGCCGGTACAGGTCGAACCCGCCGGCCAGCACCAGCACACCGGCGGCCAGCAGTACCGCTCCGACCACCCCCAGCAGCACCCGGTTGACGACCGTCCGCCTCATCCCGCCGCCCCCGCCCCGGGCGCCGCCCGCACGTCCAGGCGCAGCGGCCGGGCCAGCGTCACCCGTGCCAGCTCGTCGCGCAGTTGGCGCTGGACCGACACCGGGTCCACCGCCCCGATGAGGGTGACCCGGACGCGCCGGCGGCTGATCCGGATCCGCAGCTGGTCGATGCCCTGGAGTCCGGCGACGCGGTCGGCGAGCAGGTGTCCGATCCCGGCCCGGTCGATGGCGGCGCCGGTGTCGCCGTGCGGGCGCAGCGGGAGCCAGCGGCCGAGACCGGGGGCGAGGGCCAGCCAGAGCAGCACCCCGCCGAGAAGGACGGCGGCGCCGGCACCCACCAGCGCCCACAGGTAGTCGAGGTGACGGGTGGCCAGTTCCTCGGCGATCCGGGCGCGCCACCGGCGGGTCGGGTACCCGGCGCGGACGGCGATCACGTCGTACAGCAGCGCGCCCGCGAGCACCAGCAGCACGGTGGCGACGATCGCCGCGACGACGGCCCGCGTCGCCCGCGGCCGCCGCACCTTCCCCGGCTGGGGCCCGTCCCCGGCCGCCGTCGCCGCTCCCCCGGCCCGCGTCGCCGCCTCGCCGGGCGCCGGTTCGCCCCCCGCACTCATGACACTCCCCCGGTCACCAGCCGCTCCACGACGACGACCACCTCGGACACCCTGGTCCCGGTGAACCCGGCGACCTGCGCGGCGACGCGTTCGCGGACGGCCCGGGCGAGCGCCGCGAGGTCGGCGGGGAAGGGCAGCGCGACGGCGACCCGGACGGTCACGGTGCTGCCGGGCGCCGCCACCGAGACGGCGGGCGGTGCGCCCTTGGCGGTGCGGCCGGTCCAGGCGTCGGCGAGGGCCTCGCGGGCGGCCCGGGCGGCGATGCGGGCGTAGACGCGGTCGGCGATCCGGAGCCGGCCCCGGGCGGCGGGTTCGCGGCGGGCACTGGTGGTGGGGGCCGCCATCAACGGCGCCGGTCGCGGCCGCGGAGCAGGTCGCCGAGGTCGCCCAGCTCGATGTCGCCCTCCAGCAGGCGGCCGGCCACGAAGCCGACCAGCCCGAGCGCGGCGACCAGCAGGAACGCCGCGAAGCCGCCGAAGTACCCGGCGAAGCCGAGGGCCATGCCCACCACCAGGCCGACGATGGCCAGGTTCATCCGCTACTCCTCGTCCTCGCTGCCGCCCGCCGCCGGGCGCTTCGTGGGCTCGCTACTTGAGCTTGGGCCGCTGCCCCGTGACGACCGTCTCCTCTTCCTCCTCCTCGACGTCCGGCTCGTCGGGGAGGTGGACGTCGTTGACCGCGATGTTGACCTCGACGACTTCCAGGCCGGTCATCCGCTCGACCGCGTCGATGATGTTCTCCCGTACCTGGCGGGCGAGTTCGGGGATGACCACGCCGTACTCGACGACCAGGGCGATGTCGATGGCGGTCTGCTTCTCGCCGACCTCGGCCTTGATGCCGCGCCCGACGCCGGACTTGCCGCCCGGCACCCGGTCGCGCATCGCGCCGAAGGTGCGGGCGAGGCCGGAGCCGAGGGCGTGGATGCCGGTGACCTCGCGGGCGGCCATCCCGGCGATCTTCTCGACCACGCCGACGGCCAGCGCCGTGCGGCCGCGCTCGCCGGTCGGCTTGCCGGCGTCGGTTGCGGCGGAGGCCGTGGACGGCGAGGACGGTGTGTGAGCGGCGGCGGAGCCGGCGGCCGCGGCGTGGCCGGGGTTCTTGTGCATGGTGGCGGGCGTCGGAGTGTCAGGCATGGGGGCGCATCTCCCGTCGTACGGCTCCAGCTATATCGCAAATCTCCATAACTCTGGCATTTCGCCACGTTCCGCGCCCGCCGGGGAGGGCCACCGGGACGCCTCCGGGAACGCCGAAGGCCCGGCCCGGGGAGCACTCCCCGGGCCGGGCCCGTTCACCCGACGCAGCCGGACAGGACCTAGTCGCCGATCCCGGCGAGGTCCCGCAGGCGGCGGGCCTGCGCCGCCCGTTCGGCCGAGCGCTGCTCGTCGAAGGAGCGGCCGGCGGCGCCCTGGAGCAGGGCCTTGGTCTCGATGACGGCGTTGCGCGGCGCGGCCAGCAGGGCGGCGGCGAGGTCGCGGGCGGCGGCCTCCAGCTCCGCACCGGGGACGGCCAGGTTGGCCAGCCCGATGGCGGCGGCCTCCTCGGCGCCGACCCAGCGGCCGGTGGCGCAGATCTCCAGCGCCCGGGCGTAGCCGACGAGTTCGGTGAGCGGCTTGGTGCCGGCCAGGTCAGGGACGAGGCCGAGCGAGGTCTCCTTCATGGCGAACTGGACGTCGTTGGCGACGACGCGCAGGTCGCAGCCGAGGGCGAGCTGGAAGCCCGCGCCGACGGCATGGCCCTGGACGGCGGCGATGGAGACCAGGTCGGGGCGGCGCCACCAGGTGAAGGCCTCCTGGTAGGAGGCGATGGTGTCGTCGAGCTTCTGGTCGGGGGCGCCGGCGAGCTGGAGGAAGGTGGGCTCGCCGGGGATGCCCTCGGGGGTGAACATGGCCCGGTCCAGGCCCGCCGAGAAGGAGACGCCCTCCGCACGCAGCAGGACCACCCTGACGCCGCCGGGCAGGTCACGGCCCGCGGCGGCGAGGGCGCGCCACAGGGCGGGCGACTGGGCGTTGCGCCGCTTGGGCTGACACAGGGTGACGACGGCGAGCTCGCCGTCGATCTCCAGGCGGACGCCGTCCTGCTCCCAGCTCGGGGCCTGCGGGTCGGTGACGGGGGCGGTCATGCGGGGACCTCCGGTGGCGAGGGGCTTGGCTACCGGAGAGTAACAAACCTGGGCGCGCGGCGGCAGGGCGCCGGCCCGGAAAGATCGACGGACGGGAGGCACCGGGGGGCGGACGACACCCCGGACATGACGATCGGCGGCCGGTCCACTCGACCCGAGGGCGGACGATCGATTCTCGTCTCCTCAGCCGGCGCCCTGCCGCCGCGCCATCCAGCGATAAGCTGATGGACCGTCAGGAACCGGCCCCGGCGGTCGCCTTGTTCTTGCCACGCGTGGCACCACCGCGGCCCCGGAGAATGACTCCGGACTCGCTCAGCATCCGGTGCACAAAGCCGTACGAACGACCGGTCTCCTCCGCGAGAGCGCGAATGCTCGCCCCGGAGTCGTACTTCTTCTTGAGATCGGCCGCGAGCTTCTCACGCGCGGCACCGGTCACCCGGCTGCCCTTTTTCAGAGTCTCGGCCACCCGTGCCTCCTCGTAGCGTTGCTCGGTCAGATTCCCATGATCACCCATCCATCGCGTCCTGGCCACCCATTCGGCAAGGTCGATGTCGGGAATGCGTGGTCCTGCGGTGGTGATCCGAGCGCATCAGGGCGCTCACGTAGAGTGCGCGCCCCCGGGCGGATTCCGCCGTCCGCCGAGAAAGGGCTGATCAGCAGTGTCGGCCCGACCACGATCGAGTGGCGGGCCGACAGGAAGTCCTTAAACGGAATCCAGGCTTTCTTCATTCCCGGACACGCCGTAAGTACTAGTTTTTCTGGTCCTAAAAGCGGAGATCGCGTCTACACCCGGTCAGGCCAGCGAGACCAGATCGGCGTACGCCGGGCTCCAGAGGTCCTCGACCCCGTCCGGCAGCAGGATGATCCGCTCCGGCTGGAGCGCCTCGACGGCGCCCTCGTCGTGGGTGACCAGCACGACCGCGCCGCTGAACTCGCGCAGGGCGCCGAGGATCTCCTCGCGGCTGGCCGGGTCGAGGTTGTTGGTGGGCTCGTCGAGCAGCAGCACGTTGGCGCTGGAGACCACCAGCGAGGCCAGCGCGAGCCGGGTCTTCTCGCCGCCGGAGAGGACCCCGGCCGGCTTGTCGACGTCGTCGCCGGAGAACAGGAAGGAGCCGAGGATCTTGCGGATCTGCACCAGGTCGGTGTCCGGCGCGGAGGAACGCATGTTCTCCAGCACCGTGCGGTCCGGGTCCAGGGTCTCGTGCTCCTGGGCGTAGTAGCCGATCTTCAGACCGTGGCCCGGGATCACCTCGCCGGTGTCCGGCTGCTCCACCCCGGCGAGCATCCGCAGCAGGGTGGTCTTGCCCGCGCCGTTGAAGCCGAGGATGACGACCCGCGAACCGCGGTCGATGGCCAGGCCGACGTCGGTGAAGATCTCCAGCGAACCGTAGGACTTGGAGAGCCCGCTGGCCATCAGCGGGGTCTTGCCGCAGGGCGCCGGGTCCGGGAAGCGCAGCTTGGCGACCTTGTCGTTCTGGCGCACCTGCTCCAGGCCGGAGAGCAGCTTCTCGGCACGGCGGGCCATGTTCTGCGCGGCCACCGTCTTGGTCGCCTTGGCCCGCATCTTGTCGGCCTGGGAGTTGAGGGTCGCGGCCTTCTTCTCGGCGTTGGCCCGCTCGCGCTTGCGGCGCTTCTCGTCGTCCTCGCGCTGCTGCTGGTACTGCTTCCAGCCCATGTTGTAGACGTCGATGGCGGAGCGGTTGGCGTCCAGGTAGAAGACCTTGTTGACGACCGTCTCGACCAGTTCGACGTCGTGCGAGATGACGATGAAGCCACCCTTGTAGGTCTTCAGGAAGTCCCGCAGCCAGACGATCGAGTCCGCGTCGAGGTGGTTGGTGGGCTCGTCGAGCAGCAGCACGTCGGAGTCCGAGAACAGGATCCGGGCGAGCTCGACGCGGCGGCGCTGACCACCGGAGAGGGTGTGCAGCTCCTGGTTCAGGATGCGGTCCGGCAGGCCCAGGGCGGCCGCGATGGTGGCGGCCTCGGCCTCGGCGGCGTACCCGCCCTTGGTGAGGAACTCGGTCTCCAGGCGCGCGTACTTCTTCATCGCGTTGTCCCGGGTGGCGCCCTGGCCGTTGGCCATCCGGTCCTCGTTCTCGCGCATCTTCTTGAGCACGGTGTCGAGGCCTCGGGCGGAGAGGATGCGGTCCTTGGCGAGGACGTCCAGGTCGCCGGTGCGCGGGTCCTGCGGGAGGTAACCGACCTCGCCGGAGCGGGTCACCGTGCCCGAGGCCGGCATGCCCTCGCCGGCCAGTACCTTGGTCAGCGTGGTCTTGCCGGCGCCGTTGCGCCCGACCAGGCCGATCCGGTCGCCGGCGGCGACCTTGAAGTTGGCGGACTCGATCAGGATTCGGGCACCGGCGCGCAGCTCAAGGGCGGTGGCGGAAATCATGGCGGAAACTACTCCTGGGACGTGGGGGGGCGGCCGGACGGGGCCCGGGGCCGGGCAGCGGGAAGGGGCGTCGTCGGTGGTCGGCACAGCGCACGGGGCGGTGCCGCGCGCCCGCTATTGCCCGGAGAAGTCAGCCATGACGGCAAGTCTACCGGGCCGCGCGGGAACCCCCGGGGCTACCACCCAGGGGTACCGGCGGTCCGGCGTTACTGCTGGGACTGCTGAGGCTGCTGCGCCTCGGGCTGCACGGGCGGCTGGTCACCCGCCGGGGTGTCCGGACCGGCCGGGGCGTCCTGGGCCGGGCTCGCCGCCGGGTCGGTGCAGCCGCCCTGCGGACGGACCGCCGCGAACGGCGCGGACGGGCTGCCGCAGGCCGCCTCTGGGGCGGCCGCCTTGGTGTCGAACACCCGGGCCGGAACGATCGGGCCGTCGGTGATCAGCACCCGGCTGCCGTCCAGCGCCTTGATCGAGGCGCTCGGGCCGGTGTTCAGCTGCCAGCCGGTGCTGTCCAGCCGGTACCCGTTGATGCCGCCGGAGACGGCCTGCCCGGTGCTGTTGGCGCAGCTGCGCGGGACGAGCACGGCGTACTCGGTGCCGACCGTGCGCAGCGGGTCGTAGACGCAGCCGCTGGGCGGCTTGGAGTTGTAGCGCAGGTCGCCGTCGGCGTCGCGCAGGCCCATGGTCAGGTTCGGGGTCACCACGGCCACCCAGGCGGAGCCGCCCTGCGGGACGGTGTGCAGGGCCGCCGCGGCCCGCTCCTGGGCCAGCTCCTTGCGCTGCGCGTCGGTGCGCTTGTCGGCGCCGGGCTCGCCGTCGCCGCGCAGCCAGTCCGCCAGGCCGGGCACCGCCCGGTGCCAGCGCACCTCGTGGTCGCCCGGGCGCACCGAGGTGACCAGGCCGTCGTCCCAGACCACGATGGCGTTGTCCCCCGCCATCGACAGGTACAGCGCGGTGGCGCCCTCGCGGCGGTAGGACCAGGCCTGCTCGCCGCTCTGCCGGTGGAAGGCCTCCAGTCCGGGGCCGACCTTCAGGTCCAGGTCGGCCGTGCTCAGCGACTGCGTGCTGACCGGCGTCGCCTCCGCCTCGCCCGGCCCCGCCACCCGGTCGCCGAACGGCACCGGCTTGTTGGCGTGCGCCGCCGCACCGGCCGCAAGGACCAGCATCACCGCCAGGGCAGGCAGGGTCGAGCGGGGGGTCAGTACACGCAGCGGCTTCCAGGACACGGCCGGAGCGTACCTTTCACCGGGCACGCGAGTCAGCCTGGAATCGCCCCCGCCCCACCCCTCGGACCGCGCGTCCGGCCGCGCGCGCCCTCCTCGCGCACCCGCCCGCCCACCTGCACCGTCGGTGCCGCGGCCGGGCCGGCGCCCGCTCCGGGGCCGGGCGCCGGGGCCCGGCCGGACCGTTACAGAGCTGATACACGCGGCGGGGCCCGGCCGGGCGTTGCGGCAGACGGCGTTCGAATATCGCCCACTTTAGGGTGACATTCGGCTTTTCCGACGCGCGCCGGGCCTACTGTCGGCGAGCGGAGCGCCACGGTCCGTCCAGTGCGCCCCCGCCCCGCGACGCCCGGAGGAGAGACCATGCGAATCGGCCGCCTGACGCTGGCCGCCGCCGCCCTGCTGCTGATGGCCACGGCCAGCGTCCCGGCCGGGTCGCCGCTCAGCCAGACCGAACGGCACACCCTCTCCTCGGACGCCTTCGAGCCGCGCGGCGCCGCCCCCCGCCCGCCCGTCCAGCGGCCCAAGCACGAGCCGCCGTTCGGCGCCTTCGTCGGCTCCTGGGACGACTACATCCCGCAGATCGGCCGGTACGCGCAGTGGCTGGGCGATGCCAACCTGCAAGTCGGCCACACCTACCTGGCGGGCAACAGCTGGGCCGACGTCGAGGGCGAGCTGATGGTGCTCGGCATGTGGTCGCAGTGGCGGCTGGCCGACCCGTCCCGGACGCTCGTCCTCGGCGTACCGATGCTGGTGCCCAACGAGGCGAACGTGCCGGACGGCCAGGTCGCCAAGCTGCTCGCCCAGGGCGCGCGCGGGGACTTCGACCGGCACTTCCTGCGGCTCGCGCACCGGCTGGTCTCCCTCGGCGGCGCGGACACCGTGCTCACCCTCGGCTGGGAGATGAACGGCGTCACCTACACGCACCGCTGCAAGCCCGACCCGGCCGCGTGGAAGGCGTACTGGCGGCGGATCGTCGGCGTGATGCGCTCGGTGCCCGGGCAGCGGTTCCGCTTCGACTTCACCCCGAACCGGGGCCTGGACGCCATCCCGTGGACCAAGTGCTACCCCGGCGACGACGTGGTCGACATCATCGGCATGGACAACTACGACCAGCCCGCCGGAGGCACCTTCGACGACTACGTGCGCGAGCCGTACGGGCTGCAGGACCAGGTGGAGTTCGCCGCCAAGCGCGGCAAGCCGGTCTCCTACCCGGAGTGGGGGCTGTTCCGCAACGGCGACAACCCGGAGTTCGTGCAGCGGATGGTCGAGTGGATGCGCACCCACGACACCGCCTACCAGACCGTCACCGACTACTGCCCGCACGGCTTCTTCGAGTGCGACCGCAACCCGCGCTCCGCCGCCCGGTTCAAGCAGCTGATGTCCGGGTCGAAGGGGGCGCCGGCGGTGGTGCCGACGGCGCCCCAGGCACCCGTCCCGCCGATCGTCCCGCCGCACCCGCCCGGGCCGTCGGCCGTACCCGGGGCCCCGAGCGTGGTGCCCGGCCCGTCCGCGAGCCCGTCGCCGGGCCCCCCGGCCACCACGTCGGCGAGCCCCTCGGCGAGCCCGTCCGCGAGTCCCTCGGCGGCCCGGACGCCCACCCGGACGCCCGCCCGGCGCTGAGCCCGGGCGGGGGGGGGCAGGGGCGGGGGGGCAGGGGCGGTCAGCCGCGGCGGCGGGCCAGCAGGGCCTCCTTGAGCCGCGGGAAGCGGGTCCGCAGCACGTGCGCCGCCTGCTGGCGGACGCGCACCGCGCCGGACCGGGCGACGGCCGCCGGCGCCGGACCGGGCGGACCGAACAGCAGGCGCTGGTTGGACAGCTGGTCCGGCCGCCAGCGCTGCTTGTACGGCTCCTGGCCGCGCAGCAGGCCGAGCAGCGGGACGCCCGCGCCGACCGTCTCGTCCAGGGCCGCGCTGAAGAGCAGCCCGGCGATGTCCAGCCGCTCGCGCAGCACCGGGTGCGCGCCGTACATGTACAGGCCGCCGAAGGAGGGGCAGAGCAGCAGCAGGTTCACCGCGACCAGTTCGCCGTTCAGCCGGAACTGGTGGACGGCCGCCCTGCCGGTGGCGACCAGGCCGACGGTGGACTCGGTCAGGTGGCGGGCGAAGCGCTCGGTGCGGTGCTCCGGGGTGACGCCGCGCTCCTGCCACTGCAGGAAGTGCAGCCGCAGCAGGCCCTCCAGCGCCGCCGGCACCTCGGCCGCCGGCGTCGAGCTGACCTGCACCCCGGCCTCGGCGATCTTGCGCAGCTTCACCCGGCTGCGCTGCGCGGTCTTGCCGGGCACCCGCTTGAGCAGCCGGTCCATCGGGACGGCCGGCAGGTACTGGCAGAGCGAGTCCTGGTAGCGGCGGCGCCGGCCGTGCCAGTGCTCGTACACCCGCTGCACCGCCGCCTCGGGGTGCACCTCGCGCAGCTCCAGGGAGTGCCACGGGCGGGTGAGCGGGAGGGC
The DNA here is from genome assembly GCF_044760075.1 of Kitasatospora sp. NPDC098663. Lineage (NCBI taxonomy): Bacteria > Bacillati > Actinomycetota > Actinomycetes > Kitasatosporales > Streptomycetaceae > Kitasatospora > Kitasatospora sp. NPDC098663. The sequence continues at coordinate 44,360 of NZ_JBIWAP010000004.1, forward strand.
GGCGGCGAACTCGGCGGCGGCGCGGTCGGCGCAGTCGTCGTCGAGCAGCACGTCGGAGTAGTCGACCAGCCCGGCGCCCAGGGCGGTCAGCCCACCGAGCGGGCCACCGCGGCGTCTGAAGGCGCCCGCGCCGACCAGCAGGCCGTCCCGGCGGACGAGCACCACCAGCAGGCTGCCCGGGCTGCCGTAGTGGCGCCACCAGGAGCGCTGCCAGTCGGCGGCCTGGAAGAAGGTGGCGGTCCGGCAGCGGGCGGCCAGGTCGTCCCACTCCTCGGCGAGGGCGTCCAGGGCGTCGTCCTCCCGGCGCAGCTCGGTGGTCCAGCCCGGCGCAGCCGGCTGGGCCGGGAGGCCGGTGTGCCGGGTCTCAGTGCTCATCGCCCGCTCCCGGCCGCGGCCTTCTCCTTGGCCGGGGGCTCCTCGGCGCTGTTCCGCGCGGCCTCGGCCGTCCCTGGCTTCCCTTCCGCCTTCTCGGCCTCCGCGGCCTTCCCGGTCTCCTCCGCCTGGCCGGTCCTGTCGGCCCGGTCTGCCTGGTCTGCCTGGTCTGCCCGCCCGTCCCGGTCGGCGGCAGGCGGCTCCTCGCCGCGCGGGCGGGGGGTGGCCGGCGTCGTCGGCTCCACCGGGGCCCCGGCGGCCTCGACGGGCTCGGCGGCCTCCGGCAGGGCGGCCTCGCCCCGGCGGCGGGTCATCATCACCAGGGCCCCCACCAGCAGCCCGGCCGCGCCGCCGACCGCGACGTCCAGCGTGGCGGACGGGGTGGTCGGCCTGTCCGGCTCGGCGGCCGGGGCCAGCGTCACCAGCCGGACGCTGGTGTCCCTGCTGCTGGTGTTCGCGAAGGAGACCAGTGAGCGGGCCACCGCGTCGGCGGTCTGGGCCGCCTCCTGGGGGCGCGTCCCGGTGCCGGTGATCTCGATCATCGGAGCGTCCGGGGAGGTGGTCCCGTGCACCAGGGACTCCAGCTCGGCGCGGGTGTGGCCGGTCTCGGCGGCCGCCACCGCGAGCACCTGCGGCTGGCCCGCCAACCGCCCGTACGCCTGGGCGAAGTTGGTCGCGGTGGCGGCCTCCCCCGGGTTCTGCGGCACCACGAGGACGTAGGCGCTGGCGGCGTACGAGGGGTGCGAGACGACGGCGTACCCGGCGCCGCCCGCGGCGCCCAGCGGCACCGCGAGTGCCACCGGCCACCAGCGGCGGACCAGGTGGCGGGCCCTTCGGCGCGGTGTGGTCATGGGTGTGACTCCTTGGGTATGTGACGGCGGTTCCGGCGGCGGCGGGCGGTCAAGCGCGGGCCAGCCGGTCGTAGAGGGCGCCCAGGTCTGCGGCGACCCGGGCGATGTCGTAGTGGCCGACCGCCGGGGGGTGCGGCAGCGGGTCGGAGTTGTGGTCGTTCAGGTGCCGCAGATCGCGCAGCGCGGCGGCGTACGCGGCGCCCTCGGACGGGATCCGGCGGGCCTGCGGGGCGGCGCTGGGCGGCAGCTCGTCGAGCGCCGGGCAGGCGCTGTGCCGCACCGGCAGGCCGGCCGCGAGGCCCTCCAGGATGCCGAGGCCGAAGGTCTCCGCGGTGGAGGGGGCGGCCAGCACGTCCAGGGCGGTCAGCAGGTCGGGCACGTCGTCGCGCTCGCCGGTGAGCACCAGCCTTTCCCGGACGCCGAGTTCGGCGGCCCGGTGCTCCAGCGCGGCGCGCTCCGGGCCCGCGCCGACCAGCACCAGCCGGGCGGCCGGGTCGAGTGCGGCGAGGGCCTCCAGCAGCACCTCGAAGCGCTTGCCGGGGACCAGTCGGCCGACTCCGCCGACCACCCAGCTCCCCTCCGGCAGGCCGAGTTCGGCCCGCAGCCGGCAGCGGGTCGCGGCCCGGTCGGCCGCCGGGCGGTGGTAGCGCGCGGTGTCGATGCCGTTGGGGATCAGCTCGACCCGGGTCGGCGGGACGCCCCAGGAGTGCAGCGTCTGAGCGACCTGCCGGGAGACCGCGACGGTGGTGCTGCCGAGCCGTTCGGCCGCCAGGTAGAGGCCCTTGACGCCGCGGGTGACCGGGCGGCCCTCGATCACCCCGGCGTGCAGCGAGTGCTCGGTGGAGACCACCGTGCGGACCCCGGCGAGCCGGGCCGCCAGCCGGCCGTACAGCTGCGCCCGGTACAGGTGGGTGTGCACCAGGTCGTAGCGGCCGGAGCGGACCAGCCGGACCAGCCGGGGCAGCGCGCCCAGGTCGCGGTTGCCGCGCATGCCGAGGTGGTGGACGGTCACCCCGTCGGCGCGCAGCGCGGCGGCGACCGTGCCGGGGTTGGTCAGTGCGACCACCTCGCACTGCTGGTGTGCGGGCAAGTGCCGCAGCAGCAGGTGGAGTTGGCGCTCGGCGCCGCCCGAGGCGAGGCCGGTGACGATGTGCAGGACCCTCACGGCCGGGCCCCCCGCCGGGCGACCAGGGGGCTTCGGCGCAGCTCGGTGACGGCGTCGCGCAGCCGCTGCCGGCCGCGTTTGGCGCGCAGCCGCCAGGCGCCGTCGCGGTCGCCGACGTAGCAGCGTGGCAGCGCGAAGCGGCCGGTGAGCGGGGAGTGCGCGATGGCGCAGGCGTAGTCGTAGCCGGCGTCGCGGACGGCCTCGGTGGCGGGCAGGTCGACGGCGCCGTACGGGTAGCAGAAGCCGGTGACCGGGCCGCCGACCACCTCCTCCAGGAGGCGCCGGCTCTCCCGGGTCTGCACCGCCAGGACGTCGGCCGGCAGGCCGGGCAGCGCCTGGTGGCCGAGGCCGTGCGAGCCGATCTCCCAACCGGCGGCGGCGAGTTCGGTGACCTCCTGGACGGTGAGCAGCTGCTTGCGCGGCCCCTTGGCGTCCCAGCCGTTGTCCCGGCCGAGCAGGTCGGCGACCACGTACGCGGTGGCGGTGAAGCCGTACGCCTGGAGGATCGGCACGGCGTGGTGCGCGAAGTCCGCGTAGCCGTCGTCGAAGCTCAGCCCGACCAGTCCGTCGTCCCGGCCGACGGCCCGGGCCCGCATCAGCTCGCGCACGGAGACGCCGCGCCGCCCGCGCCGGTGCAGCCAGGCGACCTGCTCGGCGAACCGCTCGGGGCTGACGGTCAGCTGATACGGGTCCTCCTTCTCGACCGCCACCGAGTGGTACATCAGGATCCACGGCGAGGAGGAACCGGGGCCGGACGGTTCGCCGAGCGGGCGGCGGCTCCTGGGCAGCTGCGCCGCCGGCCCGGCCGGGTCGGTGTACGGGAGGTCGCCGCGTGGTGCGGCTGCGGCCGGTACGGCCTGGCGGCGGACGCCCGCCTGGGCCGAACGGACGGTTCCCCGTTCATTGTCCATGGGGAAGCTTCCCTTCATCGGCGACGGTTGGCGGGTTCAGGGCCCGGGCCACGGCGAGGACCGGGCCGCGCACCTCACGCGCGCCGAGGCCGGTGCCGAGGACGGCGAAGGCCAGCGCCACGGTGAGGCCCCCGAGGAGGGTGGAGAGCAGGGGGCCGGTGGCCAGCCCGGCGACGGCGGCGCCGAGGGCGGTGGCGCCGCCGGCGGCGGCCACCAGCCGGGCGTGGCCGCCGAGCACCCGGCGCAGCCGCAGCGGGATGCCGCGCAGCACCAGGCCGTGCAGCAGCAGCGCGGCGGTGGCGGTGATGCCGGCCGCGTTCCCGGCGGCGAGCCCGAGGGCGCCGAAGCGGGGGGTGGCGAGCAGGCTGACCACGACGGTGACGCCGAGGCCGAGCAGCATCGCGGCGACCGGGAACCAGTCCAGCAGCCGGCGGCCGCCGTCCTCGGTGCCCGGATCGTCGGCCCGGCGGACCACCGGGCGCAGCGAGAAGTACGGGCGGATCATCACGCCGATCAGCGCCTGGGCGGGCAGGCCGACACTGTAGACCCGGATGACGGCGGCGGTGGCGGCGGTGTCCTGCGGGCCGAAGGCGCCGCGCTGGAAGAGCAGCGAGACCACCGAGGGGGCGCAGGCCATCAGGAAGGCGGTGCCGCCCAGGACGACCGCCGCGGCCTGGCCGAGGTCCTTCTCGACCCGGTCCCGGGCGGCGGCGAGGTCCCCGGCGGCCAGTGCCCGGGCGACCAGCGGGAAGGTGACGGTGCAGATCAGGATGCCGGCCGTCATGGCCAGTTGGGAGACCTTGGCGGCGTAGTTGAGGTGCGAGATGGTGCCGGGCGGCAGCGCCGAGCCGAGGTAGCGCTCGACGAAGACCTGCGACTGGCGGGTCAGGGTGAACGCGGCCACCGGCAGCAGAGCGAACGGCATCAACACCAGCGCCTTGCGGGAGCGGCGGGCGCGGCCCGCGCCGGACTGCGGTCCCGGGCCCGCGCCCTGGCGCAGCCGGCGCAGGAACGGGGCGACCAGCAGACCGGCCATCAGCAGGCTGCCGAGCGCGACGCCGAGGGCGGCGGAGCGCACGCCCAGGAAGGACTGGCAGCCGAGCAGCACGGCGAGGATGCCGACGTTGTAGGCGACGTAGATGCCGGCCGGCGCGGTGAAGCAGTGGTGGGCGCGCAGCGCGGCGGCGAGGTAGCCGACCACGCCGAACGGCAGCACGGTGATCGCGGTGATCCGGGTGCAGGTGACGGCGAGGCCGGGGTTGGCCAGGCCGGGGGCGAGCAGCTCGACCAGCTGCGGGGCGCCGAGGGCGGCAGCCAGCGCGAGCCCGCTGAGCGCGAGCAGCAGCCAGGGCAGGGTGGCGCGGACCAGTTGGCGGACCGGGTCGGGGGCGTCCGGGTCCTCCTCGCGCAGCACCAGGGCGAGCGCGAAGGCGGGCACCATGAGGAAGGACATGGCGTCCTCGATCAGCAGCGGCGCGGCCGTCTCCGGGACGGTCCAGGCGACCAGGAAGGCGTCGGTGCCCTGGTTGGCGCCGAAGTAGCGGGCCAGCAGGAGGTCGCGCAGCAGGCCGAGGCCGGATCCGGCGGCACTGAGGACGGCGGTGATGCCGAAGGCCTTGGCGAGGAAGCCGCGCCGGGGGGCCGGGCCGGACCCGGGCGGCGGGCCGCCGGCGGTGGCGCCGCGCGGGGCGGGCACGGCGGAGGCGAGGGCCGGCTGGTCGGTGGTCATCGCGGGTCGGCCTCCGCGACGCAGGCCCGGGCCGCGAGGCCGAGGACGACGGAGGTCAGCACGGTGGTGGTGCCACCGATGTCCGCGTACAGGAAGTCGACCAGCACCCAGGTGAGCAGGGCCAGGGCGGCGAGGGCCGGGCCGCGGGAGTGGCGCAGGCAGCCGAGCAGCAGACCGAGGAAGAGCGCGGCGTAGGCGACGATGCCGATCAGACCCTGCTCGCTGAGCACCAGGAAGTACATGTTGTGCGGGGAGAGCAGCGGTTCGCGCTGGAAGCCGATGGTGGGGTCGGCGGCGTCGCTGCCGGAGGAGAGCCGCAGCGGGGCGTGGCTGTCGCGCAGTTGCTGGAAGGCCTTGGGGCCGGCGCCGTGGACGGGGTGGTCCTGCCAGATCCGCCCGGCGGTGGACCACAGGTCGTAGCGGTCGGAGACGGACTGGTCGGGGGCGGCGGAGACGGAGCCGATCGAGCTGAGCCGCTCGGTGACGCCGGAGGCGCCGAGGCCGAGGCCGCCGACCAGGACGACCGCGGCGGCCAGGCCGAGGACGGCGCCGCGGACGGCGAGCCGGGCATCAGCGCGCAGCAGCAGCACGGTGGCCGCGGCGGCGGTGGCGATCCAGCTGCCGCGGCTGAACGAGACGGCGAGCGGGAAGGCCAGGAAGGCGGCGGTCGCGAACATGGCGCGGCGCAGCCGGACGTCGCCGCCGGGGCGGCGCTCGGCGAGCGCCAGGGCCAGGGCGGCGAGCAGCCCGTAGCTGACGACCGTGGACATCGCCATGATGTCGAGGGCGCCGAAGGTGCCGACGGCCCGGATCGGCTGGCCGGTGTAGGAGGCGCCGGTCCGGGTGAGGTACTGGTGCGCGCCGACCACGCCCTGGATCAGCGCGGCGAGCACGAAGGAGCCGAGGACCAGCCGCTGGTCGACGCGGTCGCGCAGCGAGCAGAGCACCCCGGCCGGCACCAGGACGAACACCTGGGTGAGCCGGACGAAGCCGGTGAGGCTGGTGGCCGGGTCGATCGAGCCGACGGTGGCGACGGCGGCGGCGACCACGATGCCGCCGAACAGCACGCAGGTGGCGCGGCTGACGGCGGGCAGCCGCCCGCGCAGCAGGTCGAGCGCGGTGAGGGCGACCAGAGCGAGCGAGGCCACGTCGGCGGCGGTGACGTGGACGGCGGCGGCGACGTCCTTCTCGCCGGTGGGAACGCAGACCAGCAGGACGGTCGCCGCGGCGAGCAGGCTGGGCCGGTCCGCGAGCGCGGGCAGCGCCTTGCGTAACGCGAGCCGCGGGACGGCGGGAAGGGTCAGGGCCACGCGGGTCAGCTCCCGTCCGGGTGGAGCATCAGGACCGCGGTGCGGCACAGGATCTTGATGTCCTGCCAGAGGCTCCAGCTCTCGATGTAGCGGTTGTCGAACCGGGCCCGGTCCTCGATCGAGGTGTCCCCGCGCAGGCCGTTGACCTGGGCGAGGCCGGTCAGGCCGACCGGGACGCGGTGGCGGTCGGCGTACTCGGGGTAGGCCTGGCCGAACCGCATGACGAAGTAGGGGCGTTCCGGGCGCGGGCCGACCAGGCTCATGTCGCCGCACAGCACGTTCCACAGCTGCGGCAGCTCGTCCAGCGAGCTGCGGCGCAGCAGTCGGCCGACGGCGCCCATCCGGTGGTCCTGGGAGATGTTCCAGCGGGTCGCCGACTCGTGTTCGTTGCTCGGGCGCAGGGTGCGGAACTTGAGGACGGTGAAGACCTTGCCGTCGAGCCCGGTGCGCTGCTGGCGGAAGAGCACGCCGGGGCCGGTGTCGAAGCGGACGGCCAGCGCGCAGAGCACCAGGACGGGGGCGAGCAGCAGCAGGCCGAGCCCGGCGGCGGTGACGTCCAGGGCGCGCTTGGCGGCCCAACCGGGGCGGCGCATCGCCGGGCTGCCGACCCGCAGGCAGGGGAAGCCCCACAGGTGGTCGGCTCCGGCCAGCGGGCCGGCGGGCAGCGAGCCGTGCTCGCGCAGCGCGGGCACCAGCCAGACCTGGCAGCCGAGCCGGGCGGCGTCGCGCAGGGCGGCGGCGGTCTCGGCCTCGTCGGCGGCGCCGGCGGTGGCGACCACGTGGTGGATCCGGTGCCGGCGGACCTCGCGCTCCAGCACCTCGCGGCCGCCGAGGACGGGCAGGTCGGTGTCGCCGGCGAGCAGCGGCGGGTCGGCGTCGAGGAAGCCGACCGGGCGCATCCCGTACTCGCCGCGCTCGCTGAGGGCGGCGGCGACCCGGCGGCCGAGGCGGCCGGCGCCGAGTACCAGGACGGGGTTGGGGCGGCTGCGGCGGATCCGCCGGACCAGGTGGTAGAGCACGGAACGGCCGACGGCGGCGATCAGCAGCTGGACGCCGAGCAGGACGGTGAGCCGGGCCGGGGTGGCCGGGCCGCAGTCGGGCCAGCGGCCGTCCAGGCAGCCGGCCAGGGTGACGGCGAAGGCGGTGGCGACGACGGCCCGGACGGCCAGCGCGGGCAGTTCGTCCAGGACGGAGAGGGTGAGCCGGGTGCGGTAGAGGCCGCCGACCAGGTTGAGCACGAGCAGCAGGGGCAGGACGGCGGCGGCACCGAGCAGCGGCGCGAGCGGGACGGCCGGGTCGACGGCCCGGTTGGCGAGGCCGGTGGCGGTGCACAGCGCGATCGCGTCGACCTGGACCAGCGCGAGCGGCAGGGCGAGCCGGGATCGGACCGCCCCGCGGTGCCGGCGGGGCGGCGGCACCGTCCGGGTCCGGGCGGATCCGGCCGGGCGGTCGAGCAGCCCGGTGCCGGGCCGCCGCGGGCCGGACAGGGGCCGACCGGATCGCGGCACGCTGTCGTGGTCAATGGTCATCAGCGCACGAACTCCCCTGCTGTGTGCCCGGGGTGACGGCGCCCCGGCACCGGATGGCGCGGAGCGGCCGTCCCGGCCCGGTGGGCGCGGTCCTGACAGCACCTGCTACCGCTGGCGGCTTTCGGTCCTCTCGCACCGGGCCCGGCCGCGCGGGGCGCGGCCATGAAGGGCTCGGTCGCGAATTCCCGGCATGAAATCGAAACGAAGCAGGCGAAATCCGACAATACATAACCTGGCTGCGTAGGCTGGAAGTTGACTTGCCGTTTCATTCCAGCCGCCCATTAATAGGTATTTCGGATTTGACGCCTCGTCCCTATCCGGTTGAGGGTGCGAATACGACGGCGCCGGACCGGCGGGCATTCACGGCATGTGAAACGATCAGATCCGCTCTGGGACACGGGCCCGGCGCCGCCCGGCCGCCGGACCGGCACCCAGCAGATGGCGGTACAGCGCGTCCACCTGTTCGACCACCGTGCGGACGTCGTGCCGGGCGACCACGTGATCGCGCAACCTCGCCCCGCGCCGTTCACACTCGATCGAATCGGACAGCGCTTCCGCCATTCGGGTGGCGAGCGCGGTCACGTCGTCGGGCGGCACCACCGCCCGCCCCCGCTCGGCCTGGGGCAGGCACTCCCGGGCGCCCGGCACGTCGGTCAGCAGCACCGGACGGGCCACCGCCATCGCCTCCAGCGGGGCCAGCGCCATGCCCTCCCAGCGCGAGGGCAGCACCACCAGATCGGCCGCCGCCAGCCACGGCCTCGGGTCGGGCACGTCCCCGACCAACCGGACCCGGGACGGCTCGGCCGACTCCCGGACCAGGTCCGCCAGCCGGTTCTCCTCGGGACCGCCGCCGACCAGCACCAGCCGGGCCTGCGGCACCGCCCGCAGCACCTCCGGCCAGGCCGCCAGCAGCACGTCCTGGCCCTTCTGGCGGCACAGCCGGCCGACGCAGACCGCGAGCGGGGCGTCCAGGTCCAGGCCCAGCGCGATCCGGGCCGCCCGGCGGTCGGCGGGTGCGTAGTGGCGCACGTCCACACCGTTGGGCACCACCGCCCAGTCCGCGCTCACCCCGGCGGCGACGCCGTCGGCCCGCTCCTGGACGCTGACGCAGAGCAGGCGGTGCGCCCAGCGGCTGGCGAAGCGCTCCCAGTGCAGGGTGGCGGTGGCCAGCGGGCCCTCGACGGCGGCGAAGGACCAGGCGTGCGGCTGGAAGACGGTCGGCACCGCGCCGCGCACCGCCAGCCGGCCGGCCAGTCCGGCCTTGGCGCTGTGCAGGTGGACCACGTCGGGCGCGGCCGCCCGGACGATCCGGCGCAACCGCCACGCCTCGGCGGCGGTGCCCGGGCCCGGCGAGCGCCCGGCGGGCCAGTCATGGACCAGCGCGCCCACGGCGGCGGCCTCCTCGGCCAGCCGGCCGCCGCTCGGGCAGGCGACCAGCACCCGGTGACCGGCCTCGCGCTGCCCCCGGACCAGATCGGCGACGACGCGGGCGACTCCGCCGTCCACGGGCTGTGAAATGTGAAGGATCGTCATATGCACGGCGGCGAGCCTAGGGTGGCTCCCCCGCGCCGGGCGGCCCTCGTCACCCGGAGGGGGGCGGGCCGTCCACCCGTACGGCTTTCCGCTCGTACGGGTGGGCGGGCCGCTCGAATTCCCGGGCGAATTGCCGCGGGAAAGGCGAACTCGGTGAGCTCGGTGAGCTCGGTGAGCTCGCGGACTCAGTGAGCTCGCGGACTCAGCGGACCTCAGCGGACCTCGGCGGCCAGGTTGGCCAGCACCTGGTCGTGGATCCGGTTCAGGCCCTTCGGGGCGAAGGTGCGCTCGAAGAAGCCGCCGATGCCGCCCGCGCCCTGCCAGGTGGCCGAGACGGTGACCTTCGACCGGCCCTCACCGGCCGCCGAGACGGTCCAGGTGATCACCATGCTGGAGTTGGCGTCCTTCTCCACCAACTGGTCGGGCGAGGGCGCCGAGACGGTGAACAGGCAGTCCCGCACGCGCTTCTCGGTGGCCTGCAGCTTCCAGTGCACCTGGGTGCCGGCGCCGGTGCCGCCGACCCGGACCTCGTACTCGCTGTACTGCGGGGGCAGCAGCTTCGGGCGGGTCACCTGGTAGTCGGCCAGCGCCTCGTACACCCGCTCGGGGGCGGCGTCGTAGTCCCGCTCGGTGGTGGCCTGCACCTGTCCCATGGCCTTGCTCTCCTCGTCCGGTGGTCTTCCGATTGTCACCGGCAAGCCAATCACAGCGCCGGGGGCGCAGGCCGACCGGACGGCCCGCGGCGGTGGCGGGGCGCCGGGATAGGGTGGCCGGTGTGCTCGATCTGGTGACAGCAGTGCGCTACGTCGACCCGCTGCGGTCCGGCGGCTCCGTCCCCGGCGTGGTGGAGACCGACGACCTGGGAACCTACGTGGTCAAGTTCACCGGCGCCGCGCAGGGCCGCAAGGCGCTGGTCGCGGAGGTGATCGTCGGCGAGCTGGCCCGGCGGCTCGGCCTGCGCGTCCCCGAACTGCGGCTGGTGGACTTCGATCCGGCCGTCGCCGCGGACGAGCCCGACGCCGAGATCCAGGACATGCTCAAGGCCAGCGGCGGCCTCAACCTCGGGATGGACCTGCTGCCCGGCGCGCGGGACTACCGGCCGGGCATGATCCCGGTGGACTCCGCCGAGGCCGGGCGGGTGGTCTGGCTGGACGCCCTCACCGGCAACGTCGACCGCACCGTCCACAACCCCAACCTGGTGGTCTGGCACGGGCGGCTCTGGCTGATCGACAACGGCGCCGCGCTGATCTTCCACCACCGCTGGGCCACCGCCGAGGCGGCGGTCGGCAAGCGCTACGACCTCAGCGCGCACGCGCTGGGCGGCTCGGCCCCGGACGTCCGGCTGGCCGACGAGGAGCTCGGCCCGCTGGTCACCGTCGGCCTGCTGGAGGAGGTGCTGGCGCTCGTCCCGGACGAGTGGCTGGCCGACGAGCCCGGCTTCGACTCGGTGGCCGCCGTCCGGCACGCCTACGTGACCCACCTGGCCGCCCGGGTGGTGCTCTCCGCGCAGTGGCTCCCGGAGGGCTTCGCCACCCCCGAGCAGCTGCGCGAGGCCGAACGCCGCCGGGAGGCCCGGACCCGGGCCGGCCGGCCCGCCTGGCTCCGGGAAGTCCCGGACCTGCACGGCAAGCCGTCGGTGGAGACCGGCTGGGACCAGCACGTCGAGTGAGTGTGTCGAGGCTCGCCCGGAGAAGTCGGCCGGGCGGGGCACGGGCGCGGCGGCCCGGAAACGACCGGGGAGCGGACCCGGATGGGCCCGCTCCCCGGCTCAGTGTTCAGGTGTCGCCGTGGTCAGCGCGTCAGCGCCACCACTGGACCGCCTTCTCGGCGTTGATGATGCCCGCGCCGTAGAAGCCGTTGTCGTCCGCGCCGCCCTCGCAGGTGGCCTTGTACGCGCCGGTGCCGCCCGGGTTGTACTCGCCCTTCGGGCAGGGGTGCGACTCCGCCTGGTTGGTGAGCAGCTCGGTCAGCTCGTCCGGGTTGGCCCACGGGAAGGTGCTGGCGAGCAGCGCGACCACGCCGACGACGTGCGGGGTGGCCATCGAGGTGCCCTGCATGTAGCCGTACTTGTTGCCCGGGATGGTGGAGAGGATCCGGCCGTTCTTGTCCGGGGTGTCCGGGATCTGGTAGCGCGCGTCGCCACCCGGCGCGGCGACGGTCACGACGCCCTTGCCGTAGCTGGAGTAGTACGCCTTGTCGCCGTTGACGCCCACCGAGGAGACGGCGATGACGCCGGGCAGCTCGGTCGGCAGCGACAGGCAGTCGTTGGTGACCGGGCGGGTCACCTTGGTGGTGTCGTCCGGGCTGGCGACGTCAACGGTCTTGTGCGCCAGGTCGATGTTCTCGTTGCCCGCCGCGGCGACGTTGAGGACGCCCTTGCGCTGCGAGAACGAGACCGCCTTGCGGACGGCGGCGCTGATCGCGGCCTGGTCCTTGTCGTTCGGGCAGTTGAACATCCACGGGTCGACGTAGTAGCTGTTGTTGGTCACCTTGAACTGGTGCTCACCGGCCCACACGAAGCCGCAGATCGCGTACTCCGGGTAGATGAACCCGCCGTCGTCGACGACCTTGACCGCGGCCAGCTTCACGTTCGGGGCGATGCCGACGACGCCCTTGCCGTTCTTGGCGGCGCCGATCGTGCCGGCGACGTGGGTGCCGTGGTCGCTGGTGGTGGGCTGCCAGGACTTCCAGTCGGTGTTCGGCTTGCCGCCGTCGATGCAGGAGACCGACTGCGAGGCGTCCACGTTGGCGGCCAGGTCCTCGTGCGTCGCGTCGATGCCGGAGTCCAGCACGCCGACGGTGACGTTGCGGCTGCCGAGCGAGAGCTTGTGCGCCTTGTCGACACCGATCTGGCGCATGTCCCACTGGTTGGCCTCGTAAGGCTCCTGACCGGCAGCGGGCGCGCCGGCGGGCTCGGCGGCGACCTCGGCCTTGGCCTGGTCGGCGGCGGTGATGCCCTTGGTGCGGCTGGCACCGACGGAGTCGACGCCCTTGGCCTGACGCAGCTTCTGCGCGAACGCGGTGTCGTCCGAGCGGGCGATGACGACGCCGATCTGCTCGTACGAGTACACCACCGAGCCGCCGAGGGCGGTGATCGCCTTCTCGACCTTCTGCACCTGGCCGTGGTTGGCCTTGGTGTTGACGACGTAGCTGAGCAGCGGACCGGTCGTCGAGCCCGCCGAGGGGGCCGCGACGGCGGTGCCGGCCGGGAGCGCGAGGGCGCCGGCGGTGGCGAGCACGAGGCCCACGGCCGCGAACCGGGTCCGGCTGATCCGAGGAACTCTCATAGGGGTTGGCCCTCCCGAGTCGTCATGCGGCAGCTGCGGTGTGGCAGGTGCGCCTGGAATGATCGGGACGCTAATGAATATTCGCTGATAAGCGCAAGAGGTAGTCATCTAATCGTCACATGTTGGCCAACATCGGAACCGAGGAGTCCGGAGGCCCAACACGTCAACAGAGTTGAAGAGTGTTAAAAAGTGACGGTTCGCCGACGTGCTACGGTGCGCCGGGCAGTGAGTACAGCGCGCGGGCGTTGTCCGCGGCGACCAGCCGGGCCAGCCGCTGCGCGTCCGCCGCCGAACAGGCGCCACCCGCCTGCCAGTCGGCCAGCACCGCGCCCAGTCCGTACCGGAACTGGGCGGCGCCCACCAGGTACAACTCGGGCAGCCCGTACGCGTCGGTGGAGAACAACAGCTTGCCGAACGGCGCCAGTTCCAGCATCTCGCCCAGCACCGCCGCCACCCTCGGGCCGGTGTAGGAGGCGGTCAGCCCGAGGTCGGTGTACACCGTCGGGAAGGCCTGGGCCAGCCACCCGGCCTGGCGGTGGTACGGGTAGCAGTGCAGCAGCACCAGCGGGACGCCGCTCGGCTCGGCGGCGCGCACGAAGCCGGTCAGCAGCGACGGATCGGCCCGGTGCAGGGTGAGGTCGGGATCGCCGAAGCCGGTGTGGAGTTGGAGCGGCAGGCCCAGTCCGGCGCAGACGTCCACGGCCGTCCAGAGCAGATGGTGCAGCAGCACCGGATCGGCCAGCCGGCCACGCCCGCCGCGCAGCCAGGCGCCGGCCGAGGCCACCACGGCCGCCCGCGCGGGCCGTTCGGCGGGGGCGGCCAGGCCGTGCCGGTAGGCGAGCACCGACTTGACCGCGACCGCACCCTCGGCGGCCGCCGCCAGCGCCTCCCCGACGGCCTGCGGCCAGGACTCGGCCGGGCCCGCCACCGCCTCGGCCACCGACTCCAGCCGGACCACCTCGCGCACCACCGCCCGGGCAGCCGAGGCCAGTTCACCGAGCGGCAGCAGCGGAAGGCCCGCGGCGTCGGTCAGCCCGGTGTCCACCAGGCAGGTGTCCAGCCCGGCGGCGGCCAGCAGCCGGCGGGTGGCCTCGGCGCCGCCCAGCTCGCGCCGCCGGGCCAGGTAGTCCGCGGCCGGGGCGTGCGCGGGCAGGCCGAGGACGGGCGGGCACCAGCGCCGGACGGCCAGGCCGAGCGCGCTGTCGAAGGGCGAACAGCCGGGCGCGGGCGGTCGGTCGGACTCGGTGAGCAGCCCGGCCAGGGCGTCGTCGGCGAGGTCGGCCGCCACCACGCTGTGGCAGTGGTGGTCGACCAGCGCGGGCACCGCCAGGGCCCCGGCGTCCACCGGTCAGTACCGCCAGCGGGTGGCGGCGACCAACTGCTCGGGGGTGGCGGCGGCGTACTGCTCGCCCTCCGCCCGGCGCACCGCCAGCACCGCCTCGTACAACGGCCCGCCGAGCGCCTCGCGCAGCACCGCCGAACGCTCGTACGCGGCCAGCGCCTGCGCCGGGCCGGTCGGCAGCCGCGGCACCGTGCCGGGCTCGGCGGCGGCCGGGTCCCCGGTGAACTCCGGTGGCAGCGAACGGTGTTGGTCGAGACCGGCGAGACCGGCGGCGAGCACCGCACCGACCGCCAGGTACGGATTGGCGCTGGCGTCGAAGCACTTGACCTCGGCGTTGGCGGCGGCGGCCCGCTCCCCCGCGGAGCCCGTCACCAGGCGCAGCGCGGCCTCGCGGTTCTCCAGGCCCCAGCACTGGTAGGCGCCGGCCCAGTGCGAGGGCACCAGCCGCAGGTAGCCGGCCGGGCTGGAGCAGCCCAGCACCAGGAGTTCGGGCAGCGCGCCGAGCACCCCGGAGAGGAAGCCCTCGGCCTCCGCGGTCAGGCCGTGCGGGCCGGGGCCGCCGTGGCCGAGGTTGCGGCCGTCCCGCCAGAGGCTCAGGTGCAGGTGGCCGCCGTTGCCGACCGCGCCGGGCTCGACCACGGGGGCGAAGGAGGCCCGCAGGCCGTGCCGGGCGGAGACGGCCCGCACGGTGTGCCGGACCAGGACGGAGGTGTCGGCGGCGCCGACCGGGCCCTCGGGGGCCACCGAGACCTCGAACTGGCCCGGGGCGTACTCGGGGTGGATCTGCAGGACGGTCAGCCCCTGCTCGCCGAGGGCGCGCAGGACGTCCCGCAGGTAGTCGGTGAGGTCGGTGAGCCGGTGCATCCCGTACGCGGGGCCGTGCGTCGGGTACTGCGGCTCGTCCTGCGGGCCGCCGGCGAGGGCGACCACCCACTCGACCTCGATGCCGGCCCGCAGGGTCAGCCCGCGCTCGGCGGCGGCGGCCTCCATCCGGCGGGCGAACAGCCGCTGGCAGCCGGGGTGCGGGGTGCCGTCCTGGGTGTGCCGGTCTCCCGGGGCCCAGGCCCAGCCGGGCTGGGCGGCCAGCGGGACGACCCGGTCGAGGTCGGGGTAGAGCCGCAGGTCCCCGGTGGGGCCGCCGGTGCTCGGGCTGGCGGTGATGCCGTCGTCGGCGAGGAAGACGTCGAAGCAGGGTGCGGCGCCGACGCCCCACTGCGCGGCGTGCACCAGGGCGCCGAGCGGGACGGCCTTGACCCGGGTGATGCCCGCGTTGTCCACCCAGGTGAGGGCCACCGCGTCGACGGCGGCGGTGCGCAGCCGGTCGACGGCGGCCTCGGCCTGTTCGACGCGCTCGGCGCACGGGGGCAGCGTGACGGCGGCGAGGTGCCCGCCGAGGCCTCCGGCCGGGCCGGTGGAGCCGGTGGCGGACGCGGCGGGGCCGGCGGCGGTTCCGAGGGTCATGCCCCCATGCTGCCCCGCCCGTCGCCGCCGGGTAACTCCCCTATCGGGTGGTCCCCGTGGACGCCCGTCCGCCCGTTCACCCGTTCGGGTCGCCACCGGACCCCGCCCCGCCGTCCCGATGCCTTTTGTGACGCCCACACCCCTTCCTACTCGCGGGTAGCTTCGCTACAGTGGCCGGACGCACCACCGCCGGGCTACGGGAGCCGCACCGGCGGGGGCCTGCGGTCGCCGTGTCCACGGCGGGCGCGCGGTGCGTCATTTCACCGGCCGGCGCCGCGGACCGCGGCGGGCCGGGTCTCCTCCCTCGTATCAGAGCCGCTTCCTTTCACCCTTGAGCGCCTGAGCACCACGGCACACCCCTCAGTTCGGCCGGAGCGGACCGGCCGCCGCGGCGGTGTGCCGGAACCCGTCATCTCCCCAGCCCCGCGCGCGGACCCTCCCCCGGCGGCGGCCGCCCCCGCCGCACGCGCGGGCGCGGCGGCCCGGCCGCCGGGGCGTGCGCGGGCCCTTCAGGACTAGGAGTCAGGACAGATGGAGCGTCCCTTTTCCACGGTCGCCGTCGTCGGCCTCGGCACGATGGGTGCCGGTGTCGCGGTGGCCGTCGCCAGGAGCGGCCGCCGGGTGATCGGCATCGAGGCCACCGAGGACTCGGCCGCCCGGGCACTGGCCCGGATCGAGGAGGCGACCGCGCACGCGGTCGACCGGGAGCGGATCACCGCCGGGGAGCGCACCGCGCTGCTGGCGCTGATCTCGGTCGGCCACGAGCTGTCGGCCGCCGCCGGGGCCGGGCTGGTGATCGAGGAGGTGCCCGAGCAGCTGGAGCTGAAGCGGGAGCTCTTCGCCGAGCTGGACCGGATCTGCCCGGCGGAGACGGTGCTGGCCACCGGCACCACCGCGCTCTCGGTGACCAGGATCGCCGCCGCGACCGCCCGCCCGGAGCGGGTGCTGGGCCTGCACTTCTTCAACCCGGTGCACAGCATGAAGCTGGTCGAGGTGGTCCGCACGGTGCTGACCTCCCCGCAGGTCGCCGAGGACGCCGCCGCGTTCGCCCGGGACCTCGGCAAGGAGCCGGTGGCGGCCGGCGACCGGGCCGGCTTCGTGGTCAACGGCCTGCTGTTCGCGTACCTGAACCAGGCCGCCGCGATGTACGAGTCCAAGTACGCCTCCCGGGAGGACATCGACGCCGCGATGCGGCTCGGCTGCGGCCTGCCGATGGGCCCGCTGGCGCTGCTCGACCTGATCGGCGTGGACACCGCGCGGACCGTCCTGGAGGCGATGTACGAGCAGTCCCGGGACCGCCTGCACGCGCCCGCCCCGATCCTCGGCCAGCTGGTCGCGGCCGGGCTGCTGGGCCGCAAGTCCGGCCGCGGCTTCTACACCTACGAGGCGCCCGGCTCGTCCAGGGCCGTGGACGCGGCGACCGGCCCGGCGCGGCCCGCGGTGGCGGGCCGGGAGGTCCGCACGGTCGGCGTCTGCGGCTCGGGCACCATGGCGACCGGCATCGCCGAGGTCTTCGCCAAGGCCGGCCGCCCGGTGCTGCTGGCCGCCCGCAGCCAGGAGAAGGCCGACCGGGCCAAGGCGCAGCTGGCGAAGTCGCTGGCGCGCGCGGTCGACCGGGGCCGGCTGAGCGCGCAGGCGCGGGACGCCGCGCTGGCGCTGGTCACCCCGGTCGGCCAGTACGCCGACCTGGCCGAGGTGGACCTGGTGATCGAGGCGGTGGCCGAGGACCTGACGGTCAAGCGCGAGCTGTTCGCCACCCTGGACAAGATCGTCAGGCCGGGCGCGGTGCTCGCCACCACCACCTCCTCGCTGCCGGTGATCAGCTGCGCGACCGCCACCTCGCGGCCGCAGGACGTGATCGGCATGCACTTCTTCAACCCGGCGCCGGCCATGAAGCTGGTCGAGGTGGTCTCCACCGTGCTGACCGCGCCGGACGTCACCGCGACCGTGCTGGAGCTGACCGCCGAGGTCCGCAAGCACCCGGTGGAGTGCGGCGACCGGGCCGGCTTCATCGTCAACGCGCTGCTCTTCCCCTACCTGAACGACGCGGTGCGGATGCTCCAGGAGCACTACGCGACGGTGGACGACATCGACACCGCGATGAAGCTGGGCTGCGGCTACCCGATGGGCCCGTTCGAGTTGCTGGACGTGGTCGGCCTGGACGTCTCGCTGACCATCGAGCAGGTGCTGCACCAGGAGTTCCGCGAGCCGGGCCTGGCCGCCGCGCCGCTGCTGGAGCACCTGGTCGCCGCCGGCTGCCTGGGCCGCAAGACCGGCCGCGGCTTCCGCGACCACGCGCGCCGGTGACCACGTCAGCCGCCGGGGGCGCCGCCGCGCGCGAGGCGGCGCCGCCCGGGGCCGGGTCGGGCCCCGCCAGACCGGGCTGGAGCCCGGGGACGGTGTCCGCGCGCTGGCCCAGACCGGCCGTCACCGGCCCGGTCGCACCCGTCCGTCGGGGAAGGGCCGCGGCCGAACCGCCGGGGCCGTGTAGCGTTCCGGACATGGATCGGGTTCAGTCAGCCACCCCGCAGCACTCCGCCGGACCGCGCGGCGCCGACCGGGCGGCCCCCTCGACCGGGGGCACCGGGCCGGAAGGGGGGCCGGGCAGCCGCCGGGCGGCGGCGCAGCGCCAGCAGATGCGTCAGGACCTGGCCACGGCCGCGATGGAGCTGTTCTCCTCGCAGGGCTACGAGGAGACCACGGTCGACCAGATCGCGGCCGCCGCCGGGGTGGCCCGGCGGACCTTCTTCCGGTACTTCCGGTCGAAGGAGGAGGCGATCTTCCCGGACCACGACGACACCCTCGTCCGGGTGGCCGACCTGCTGGCCAGCGCCGAGCCGGAGGAGCACCCGCTGGACGTGGTCTGCCGGGGCATCAAGGAGGTGCTGCGGATGTACGCCTCGACCCCCGGGGTGTCGGTCGCGCGGTACCAGCTGATCCGTCAGGTCCCGGCGCTGCGCGAGCGGGAGATCGCCGTGGTGGCCCGGTACGAGCGGCTGTTCACCCGGTACCTGCTGGGCCGCTTCGACACCGGGGAGTCCATCCCGTCGGGCTGGCAGCGCGGCGGCGAGGACGACTCGATGCTGGCCGAGGTGTCGGCGGCGGCGGTCGTCGCGGCGCACAACCACGTGCTGCGGCGCTGGCTGCGGGCCGGCGGGCGCGGGGACGTGGAGGCGCAGCTGGACCACTCCTTCGAGGTGATCCGGCGGACCTTCTGGGCCGCCAGCACGCCGGGTGCCAGACGCCGCGGCTCCCTGGTGGCACCGGGTGCCAATGGGGCTCCCGGTGACGTGCTGGCCGAGAGCGCACTGAGTGCCAGCCCTGGAGGTGAGGTGCTCATCACAGTCGCCCGGACGGACGCTCCGCTGGACGTGGTGGTGGACAGCATCCGGGCCGCGCTGAGTGGCGCCAGGGAGTCCTGAGCCCGCTATCCAGCCAGGTCAGAGCGATATCAAGGGCCCGCGTCGAGCAGTCGACGCGGGCCCTTTGGGCACCCCCCGTAGCGCGTTCGAGGGCCGCTCCAGCGCGCCGGAATTCGTGACACCCGGTGTCTTTACGCATGGCACAGGGTGCCACTACCTTGTTACTCACCAGTCGCGGCGCCGCGGCTCCCCACCTCGGCGCGCCGCCGTCCGGCGTTCCCACACCCCGGGAGCAGTGCGCGTTCGGCCCGGTCCACCCCGGGCGCCCAGCCCGACCACCCACCACCCACCTCAGCGAAGCCGGTGTCCGCTCCCGGCTACCCCAGACGCCCTGTGCCCTCACACAGGTACGCCTTCGGAGGCAGCCATGCAGGAAATCCTCGACGCGATCCTCAGCAACGACGCCACGTCGGAGGACTTCGCCGCCGTCAAGCTTCCCGAGTCCTACCGGGCGGTGACGCTCCACAAGGACGAGGAGCAGCTGTTCGCGGGCCTCGACAGCCGCGACAAGGACCCCCGCAAGTCCCTTCACCTCGACGAGGTCGCCCTGCCCGAGCTGGGCCCCGGCGAGGCCCTGGTCGCCGTCATGGCCAGCGCGGTGAACTACAACACCGTCTGGAGCTCGATCTTCGAGCCGGTCTCCACCTTCTCCTTCCTGGAGCGCTACGGCCGGCTGTCGCCGCTCACCAGGCGCCACGACCTGCCGTACCACATCCTCGGCTCCGACCTCGCGGGCGTGGTGCTGCGCACCGGCGCCGGCGTCAACGCCTGGAAGCCCGGCGACGAGGTCGTCGCGCACTGCCTCTCCGTCGAGCTGGAGTCCCCGGACGGCCACAACGACACGATGATGGACCCGGAGCAGCGCATCTGGGGCTTCGAGACCAACTTCGGCGGGCTGGCCCAGATCGCCCTGGTGAAGACCAACCAGCTGCTGCCCAAGCCCAAGCACCTCACCTGGGAGGAGGCCGCCTCCCCCGGCCTGGTCAACTCCACCGCGTACCGCCAGCTGGTCTCGCGCAACGGCGCCGGCATGAAGCAGGGCGACAACGTGCTGATCTGGGGCGCCAGCGGCGGCCTCGGCTCGTACGCCACCCAGTACGCGCTGGCCGGCGGCGCCACCCCGATCTGCGTGGTCTCCAACGACCAGAAGGCCGACATCTGCCGCGCCATGGGCGCCGAGGCCATCATCGACCGCTCCGCCGAGGGCTACCGGTTCTGGAAGGACGAGCACACCCAGGACCCGCGCGAGTGGAAGCGCCTGGGCGCGAAGATCCGCGAGTTCACCGGCGGCGAGGACGTCGACATCGTCTTCGAGCACCCGGGCCGGGAGACCTTCGGCGCCTCGGTGTACGTCACCCGCAAGGGCGGCACCATCGTCACCTGCGCCTCCACCTCCGGCTTCATGCACCAGTACGACAACCGCTACCTGTGGATGTCGCTCAAGCGCATCGTCGGCTCGCACTTCGCCAACTACCGCGAGGCCTTCGAGGCCAACCGCCTGATCGCCAAGGGCAGGATCCACCCGACCCTGTCCAAGGTCTACTCCCTGGAGGAGACCGGCCAGGCCGCCCTCGACGTGCACCACAACAAGCACCAGGGCAAGGTCGGCGTGCTCTGCCTGGCGCCGGAGGAGGGCCTGGGCGTGCGCGACCACGCGCTGCGCGAGCGGCACCTGCCGGCGATCAACCGCTTCCGGAACGTCTGAGGCCCATCCGATGACCGATCAGCACGAGCGCGACCGCCCCTGGCTGATGCGCACCTACGCCGGGCACTCCACCGCGAGCGATTCCAACGCCCTCTACCGGCGGAACCTGGCGAAGGGCCAGACGGGCCTCTCCGTCGCCTTCGACCTGCCGACCCAGACCGGCTACGACTCCGACCACCTCCTCGCCCGCGGCGAGGTGGGCCGGGTCGGCGTCCCGGTCGGCCACGTCGGCGACATGCGCACCCTGTTCGACGGCATCCCGCTCGAACAGACCAACACCTCCATGACGATCAACGCCACCGCGATGTGGCTGCTGGCGCTCTACCAGGTGGTCGCCGAGGAGCAGGGCGCCGACATCGCCAAGCTCACCGGCACCACCCAGAACGACATCGTCAAGGAGTACCTCTCGCGCGGGACGCACGTCTTCCCGCCCGGCCCCTCGGTGCGCCTGATCACCGACATGATCGCCTACACCGTCGGCAGCATCCCCAAGTGGAACCCGATCAACATCTGCAGCTACCACTTGCAAGAGGCCGGGGCCACGCCCGTCCAGGAGATCGCCTACGCGATGTGCACCGCCATCTCGGTGCTCGACGCCGTCCGCGACTCCGGCCAGGTGCCGGCCGAGCGGATGGGCGAGGTGGTCGCCCGGATCTCCTTCTTCGTCAACGCCGGCGTGCGCTTCGTCGAGGAGATGTGCAAGATGCGCGCCTTCGCCCAGCTGTGGGAGAAGGTCACGCTGGAGCGCTACGGCGTCCAGGACCCGAAGCGGCGCCGCTTCCGCTACGGCGTCCAGGTCAACTCGCTCGGCCTGACCGAGGCCCAGCCGGAGAACAACGTCCAGCGGATCGTCCTGGAGATGCTGGCCGTCACCCTCTCCAAGGACGCCCGCGCCCGCGCCGTCCAGCTGCCCGCCTGGAACGAGGCACTGGGCCTGCCCCGGCCCTGGGACCAGCAGTGGTCGCTGCGGATCCAGCAGGTGCTGGCCTACGAGTCGGACCTGCTGGAGTACGGCGACCTCTTCAACGGCTCCGAGGTGGTCGAGGCCAAGACCGCCGACCTGCTGGCCGGCGCCGAGGCGGAGATCGCCAAGGTGCTGGCCATGGGCGGGGTGATCCCAGCCGTCGAGTCCGGCTACCTGAAGTCCAACCTGGTCTCCTCGCACGCCGCCCGGCGGGCCCGGATCGAGTCCGGCGAGGACAAGATCGTCGGCGTCAACTGCTTCGACACCACCGAGGAGAGCCCGCTCACGGCCGACCTCGACACCGCCATCATGGTCGTCGACCCGGCCTCCGAGCAGTCCGTGCTCGCCGCCCTGGAGGCCTGGCGCGGACAGCGCGACGAGGCCGCCGTCCAGACCGCGCTGGCCGAGCTCAAGGCCACCGCGGCCACCGACGCCAACCTGGTGCCGGCCACGCTCGCCTGTGCCCGGGCCGGCGTCACCACCGGCGAGTGGGCCTTCGCCCTGCGCGAGGTCTTCGGCGAGTACCGCGCGCCCACCGGCGTCGGCGGCGCCCCCGTCGCGGTGGCCGCCGAACCCGGCGGGGAACTGGCCGCGGTGCGCGCCGCCGTCGCCGCCACCGCCGAGGAGCTGGGCTCCGGCAAGCTGCGCCTGCTGGTCGGCAAGCCCGGCCTGGACGGGCACTCCAACGGTGCCGAGCAGATCGCCGTCCGGGCCCGCGACGCCGGGTTCGAGGTGGTCTACCAGGGCATCCGGCTGACCCCCGAGCAGATCGTCTCCGCCGCCGTCGCGGAGGACGTGCACTGCGTGGGCCTGTCGATCCTCTCCGGCGCCCACTGCGAGCTGGTACCCGACGTCCTGCGGCGGCTGCGCCGGGCCGGGGTGCAGGATGTCCCGGTGATCGTGGGTGGCATCATCCCGGCAGCGGACGGCGAGGCCCTCAAGGCCTCCGGCGTCGCCGCCGTGTTCACCCCGAAGGACTTCGGCATCACCACCATCATCGGCCGGATCGTGGACGAGATCCGGCTCGCCAACAAGCTCCAGCCCTGGACGCCCGCACCCGCGCCCACCAGCTGACCACTGGGAAGGAACCGACCCACCCTCATGTCAACCGTCAACCGTCTGCGCCCGCGCCGCTCCTGCCTCGCCGTGCCCGGCAGCAACCCGCGCTTCCTGGAGAAGGCCCAGGGCCTCCCCGCCGACCAGGTCTTCCTCGACCTGGAGGACGCCTGCGCCCCCCTCGTCAAGGAGAGCGCCCGCCACCACATCGTCGACGCGCTCAACAACGGCGACTGGGGCGGCAAGACCCGCGTCGTCCGGGTCAACGACTGGACCACCCACTGGACCTACCGCGACGTGATCACCGTCGTCGAGGGCGCCGGCCCCAACCTCGACTGCATCATGCTGCCCAAGGTCCAGGACGCCGAACAGGTCAAGGCGCTCGACCTGCTGCTCACCCAGATCGAGAAGACCATGGGCTTCGAGGTCGGCCGGATCGGCATCGAGGCGCAGATCGAGAACGCCAAGGGCCTGGTCAACGTCGACGCCATCGCCGAGGCCTCGCCCCGGCTGGAGACCATCATCTTCGGCCCCGCCGACTTCATGGCCTCCATCAACATGAAGTCCCTGGTGGTCGGCGAGCAGCCGGCCGGCTACCCGGCCGACGCCTACCACTACATCCTGATGCGCATCCTGATGGCCGCCCGCGCCAACGACCTCCAGGCGATCGACGGCCCGTACCTGCAGATCCGCAACCAGGAGGGCTACCGCGAGGTCGCCCGGCGCGCCGCCGCCCTCGGCTTCGACGGCAAGTGGGTGCTCCACCCCGACCAGGTCGGCGCCGCGAACGAGATCTTCTCGCCCTCCCAGGAGGACTACGACCACGCCGAGCTGATCCTCGACGCCTACGACTGGTGCACCTCCGAGGCGGGCGGCGCCAAGGGTTCCGCGATGCTCGGCGACGAGATGATCGACGAGGCCAGCCGCAAGATGGCCCTGGTCATCGCCGGCAAGGGCCGGGCCGCCGGCCTGGAGCGCACCACCAAGTTCGAGATCCCGGAAAGCTGAGGCCCGACGCGATGCAGTTCGGACGCACCTACGAGGAGTTCGAGGTCGGCGCGGTCTACAAGCACTGGCCCGGCAAGACCGTCACCGAGTACGACGACCACCTCTTCTGCCTGCTCACCATGAACCACCACCCGCTCCACCTGGACACCAACTACGCCGAGCGGACGACGGACTTCGGCAGGAACGTGGTGGTGGGCAACTACGTCTACTCGCTGCTGCTGGGCATGTCCGTCCCGGACGTCTCCGGCAAGGCCATCGCCAACCTGGAGATCGAGTCGCTGCGGCACGTCGCGCCGACCTTCCACGGCGACACCCTCTACGGCGAGACCACCGTCCTCGACAAGTGGCCGTCCAAGTCCAAGGACGACCGCGGCATCGTGTACGTCGAGACCAAGGGGTACAAGCAGGACGGCACGGTCGTCTGCGTCTTCCGCCGCAAGGTGATGGTGCCGACCGAGACGTACGTCAAGGAGCGCGGCGGCGAGCAGCCCGGCCGTCCCACTCCCCTTTCCTAGGACCCCTTTCCCTGGGCCCGTTTCCCAGGACCCGGAATTCCCTGAGACCCCGGAGGGGCAGGCCGCCTTCATCGGCCGACCCCCACCCGGAACGGGGGCCCTGCTGCCGCAGCCACGCCGGCAGGGCCCCCGGCAATCCCCCCCCCGCCCCCCTTTGAACCTTTCGGAGCCGCACGATGGGACGCCTGGCACAGACCGACGGCCTCACCGAGATCCAGCGGGACATCCTCGCCACCGTGCGGGATTTCGTCGACAAGGAGATCATTCCGGTCGCGACCGAGCTGGAACACAAGGACGAGTACCCGACCGCCATCGTCGAGGGGATGAAGCAGCTCGGCCTCTTCGGCCTCACCATCCCCGAGGAGTACGGCGGCCTCGGCGAGTCGCTGCTCACCTACGCCCTGGTGGTCGAGGAGATCGCCCGCGGCTGGATGAGCGTGTCCGGCATCGTCAACACCCACTTCATCGTGGCGCACATGATCAACGCCCACGGCACCCAGGAGCAGAAGGACCACTTCCTGCCGAAGATGGCCGCCGGGGAAATCCGCGGCGCGTTCTCGATGTCCGAGCCCGGCCTCGGCTCCGACGTTTCGGCCATCTCCACCAAGGGCGTCAAGGACGGGGAATTCTACGTCCTCAACGGCCAGAAGATGTGGCTCACCAACGGCGGCACCTCCACCCTCGTCGCGGTCCTGTGCAAGACCGACGAGGGCGCCGGCACCCCGTACAAGAACATGACCACCTTCCTGATCGAGAAGACCCCAGGATTCGGCCCGAACCCGACCGTCCCCGGCCTCACCGTGCCCGGGAAGATCGAGAAGATGGGCTACAAGGGCGTCGACACCACCGAACTGGTCCTCCAGGACGTCCGGATCCCGGCCGACCGGATCCTCGGCGGCGTCCCCGGCCGCGGCTTCTACCAGATGATGGACGGCGTCGAGGTCGGCCGCGTCAACGTCGCCGCCCGCGGCTGCGGCGTCGCCCGCCGCGCCTTCGAACTCGGCATCTCCTACGCCCAGCAGCGCTCCACCTTCGGCAAGAAGATCGCCGAGCACCAGGCCATCCAGTTCAAGCTCGCCGAGATGGCCACCAAGGTCGAGGCCGCCCACCAGATGATGGTCATGGCCGCCCGCAAGAAGGACGGCGGCGAGCGCAACGACCTGGAGGCCGGCATGGCCAAGTACCTCGCCTCCGAGTACTGCAAGGAGGTCGTCGAGGACGCCTTCCGCATCCACGGCGGCTACGGCTTCTCCAAGGAGTACGAGATCGAGCGGCTCTACCGCGAGGCCCCGATGCTGCTCATCGGTGAAGGAACTGCGGAGATCCAGAAGATGATCGTCGGACGCCGGCTCCTGGAGGAGTACCGGATCGCGGAGTGAGCACCGGGTCACCCCGGCTCGACGAGCGGCCCCCCGGGCGCTCCGGGCCGGCTGGACGACCCCTTCCGAACCGCCGGTCGACGGGCGTGCGGGCCCGTCCCGGCCCCCCGCCGTGCCATCACGGCCCCGGCCTGGTCCGCCTGGGTCCGGCACGGCCCTCCGGAAGCGGCCGCAGGGCGTACAGCTGCGGCGACACGCCCCGCGGCCGCTTCCGCACACCCTCGGCAGGCCGTGCCCCGCACCCCCGGCGGACTGCGAACGGCCCGTTCCGCCCACCGGGTTCCGCCGACAGGCCTGTTGAGACAAGTGTCACCAGCCCCGTCCGGTCCCTTGGGAACCGGACCGGGGCGAGCTACGGTCGTAGAGGTGGGACGCGCACACGCGCTTCCACCGGACACGTGAACGAGCAGGCGGGTTGCCCACCCACCGTGTGCTCCCGATAGCATCCACCGGGACAGCAAGCCGTCCCTCTATTACCCGATCCCGCGGTGGCCCCCGTCCAGCGGCCATGATCCCCCGCGACAAAGGTCTTCGATGCCCATCAGCCCGTCCCCTCACTCCTCCGTCACGGACCGCGATGCCCTCGCAGCCACGGCGGCCGGTCGGCGACCCCGCGTGACCATCGCGCGCGGAGCCACCCCCTGGTTCGTCCCCACCCTCGCCACGGCCGCCGTGACCACCGCCCTCACCCGGCGCAGCGGCAAGTGGGCCCTGGCAGCGGTACCCGCCTGTGCGCTCAGCGCGGGCATGCTGTGGTTCTTCCGCGACCCCGAGCGTGAGGTCGGCGCGGGCAGAGTGATCTCCCCCGCCGACGGCGTGGTGCAGAGCATCGACGCCTGGCCGGACGGCCGCACCCGGGTCGCGATCTTCATGAGCCCGCTCAACGTCCACGTCAACCGCGCGCCCCTGCCCGGCACGGTGACGTCGGTCGAGCACGTCGCGGGCGGCTTCGTCCCCGCGTTCAACAAGGACAGCGACCAGAACGAGCGGGTCGTCTGGCACTTCGACACCGAGCTCGGCGACATCGAGATGGTGCAGATCGCGGGGGCCGTGGCCCGTCGCATCGTGCCGTACGTCGCCGCCGGTACCAAGGTCGAGCAGGGCGACCGGATCGGTCTGATCCGGTTCGGCTCCCGGGTCGACACCTACCTGCCGGCCGGCGTCGAGGTCGGCGTCGAGGTCGGCCAGAAGACCACAGCCGGGGTGACGCGCCTTGACCGTGACTGATCCTGAGACAATCGTCGGCCTGGACGACGAGGAGACGGCCCTGCGCCGTCGCCGCTGGGCGCGCGACCGCGAGCTGCGCGCCCCGCGCTCTCCCCAGCACCTGTCCACCGCCGACTTCCTGACCCTGGGGAACGCCGTCTGCGGCTTCCTGGCGATCTACTCGATCACCACCGGGGTCCTCGTCCCGCACATCACCAACCCGGACGCCGCACCCGACCGGCACAGCGCCGCCACCGCGGTCACGCTGCTGCTCATCGGCTCCATGTGCGACCTCTTCGACGGACTGGTGGCGCGCAAGCTCCGCTCCTCCGCCCTCGGAGCGGAACTGGACAACCTGGCCGACCTGATCAGCTTCGGCATCGCGCCGGCCTACTTCGTCGCCGTCTGGGGCATGGTCTCGCAGGGCTCCAACAGCAAGCTCTCGGCGCTCATCGCGATCACCGTCCTGCTCGCGGTCGTCCTGCGGCTCGCCCGCTTCTCCGCCGTCAAGATGCGACCCGGGGTGTTCCAGGGCATGCCCTGCCCGATGGGCGCGATGACGGTCATCGCCATCGTGCTGCTCGACCCGCCGTTCCTGCCCGGTCTGCTCGCCATCTTCGGCGCCGCGTACCTCATGGTCAGCCGGATCGAGTACCCCAAGCCCCAGGGGCTGCTGGCCACCGCCACGCTGTGCTGGATCGTCGTCTCGATCGGCTGCCTCGCGGCCTGGGCGACCGGCCTGCCCGGCGGCGACGCGCTGATGCACGTCGGCGCCTTCGCCCAGATCACGCTCGCCGCGATGGCCCCGCTGCTGGTCATCCGGCGCAAGGTCGGACAGAAGGTCGGCGACGTCCGCGCCAGGCGGGCGGAGTCCCGCCTCGGCTAGTCGTTCCCGTACGCGAGAGGGGCCCGGATCCAGTCGGATCCGGGCCCCTCTTCGTCGTACTCGCTCTTCGGCCGGACAGGCCTAGGCGCCGCCGGTGTGCACGCTGAACGCCGAGCGGCGGGCCGCCCGCGCCACGCCCGGATCCGGGTGCACGCCCGAGACCGCCGTCAGCACCGAGGCCGCCCGCGGGTGCCCCGACTGCCGGGCCCGGGCGAACAACCGCACCGGATCGCCCGCCGCGGCGCCCTCGACGTGGCCCACCAGCAGCTCCGTCTCCCCGTGGTCCAGCACCGCCGCCGCCGTGTCCACCCACAGCCAGGCCGCGTCCTCCGCCCCCAGCACGTCCGCCGGCGAAACGCCCTCGTCGGATCGCTCCGCCAGCCACAGCAGCGCGTACGGGCGCAGCACCGGCTCGTCCACCGACGCCCGCACCGCCTGCTCGGCCGGGCCGCCGGCCACCCGCAGCGCCTCGAAGGCCAGCCCGCGCACCAGCGCGTCGTCCCCCTGCGCCGCGTCCAGCAGCTCCGCCACCGCCCGATCGGCCGGACGGGCCGCCACCCAGGCGCGGAACTCGGCCCGTGCCGGGCCCGGCGAGTAGTCCGCGCAGGCGTTCAGCAGCTCGAAGGCGCTCTGCTCGATGTGCCCGGCCGCGGTCTGCGCGACCGTGCAGATCTCCTCCAGCTTCGCCCGCACCGCCCAGTGGCCCAGCGGCGACAGCTCGGCGGCCTCGTCCCTGCGGACCACGGCCCCGACGGCCGCCAGGCCGTCCAGCATCCAGTCCAGGACCGCGGCCACGTCCGCCGGCGACGGCGGGGTGTCGATCTGCGGCTCCCGGCACGTGCCACGGACCGCCGAGACCGCCGAGGCGGCGTGCGGCACGGGCGACAGGCCCGAACCGTCCGCGCCACCCACCCGGCGCTCGTCCAGCCCCCGGCGCAGCAGCTCCAGCAGTTCGCCGTCCGACACCGGACCGGCCACCAGGTGCAGGAACGACAGCAGCTGCGGCGCCTGGTCCACCGCCTGGCCGGCCAGCACCGCGAACACGCCCCGCAGGGCGGCGGGCGGCACCGGGGCGAGCAGCGTCCAGGCGTCGAACAGTGCCGACCAGCCGCGGACCACCGCCTCGTCGTCGTGCTCCCAGGCGTGCAGGCGCCAACCCGGGACCGCACCGCCGTCCCTGGCCTCCACCAGGCCGACCAGCAGTGCCTGCCCCCACGCCTTGGCGGCGGCGCCGACCGTCATGGCCAGCGCCCGACCCGCCGCACGGGCGTCGTCGGGCAGCAGCTCGCCCCGCTTGTCGACCTCTTCCAGGTCCCCCGCCCAGCGGGCGATCCGGACGGCGTCCACCAGCATCCGGCGGGCCAGCGGCGCCAGCTCGGCCGGCGCGGGGAAGCCCTCCGGTACGGGAACCCTCCCCCGACCGGGCGCCGCAGCGGGCCCTCGTCGGCGGGGTACCCCGGCCCCGCCCGGCTTGCCGGCGGCGGGCCGGTGGGCCGTACCGGGGAGACGGGTCACCGTCGCACCAGTACCGATCGTCGGAGGGAGCGGGGCATCACGGTCGCGCGGATTCCGAGACGTCACGTCGAGCAGTCTTCCCCTTGTACCGGCCTTCTGTCACATCCGGTTGGCTGTACGGACGGGCGGCCGTCGACGGCACCTCCCCAAGATCGGGCAACAATCGGGCAACAGAGGCAAACCGCCTGGCCGGAAACAGGTGGCGGGGTCATGCCATCCCGGCGCAACCCTTGCGGCGGCGGTCGCGCTACCCGCCCGACCGGTCACGCTCCGTGGCTGACGGGTGAGGTTCGGGTTTCGTACAGAGGCCCTGTCGGTGTGACTTCTCGTGCGGGGGGGCTGGGTTCAGAGAAGGGGGGTGAGCCAGCGGCGGAGGAGTTCGGTGTAGTGGGTGGGGGCGGAGTTCCAGAGGGTGGCGTGGTCGGCGCCCGGGAAGGGTCGGAGGCTGACCACGCCGGGGCGGGCGGCGGCGAGGCGCTCGGCGGCGCGGAAGGGGGCGACCTGATCGTCGGGGCTGTGCAGCAGGAGGGTGGGGACGCGCAGGTCGGCGCCCTCGGCGATGCGGCTGAAGTCGGCGAGGTCGACGCCGGTGCGGCCCTCGGCGGCGAGGGCGCCGAGCTCGGCGGCGGCGCCGGTGTAGCCGACCCGGGCGGCGCCGCGGCGGGCGGTGGCGGGCAGGTCGAGGACCGGCGAGTCCAGGACGAGGCCGCTGACGGCATGGGCCCAGGCGGAGCGGGCGGCCGTCTGGAGGGCCATGGTGGCACCGAGGGACCAGCCGTACAGGATGACCCGGCCGGCGCCGCTGTCGAGGGCGAGCCGGACCGCCGACTCGACGTCGCGCCACTCGGTCTCGCCGAAGTGGCCGAGCCCGTCCGGCGAGGCCGGGGCGCCCTGGTCGCCCCGGTAGGTGACGGCGAGGGCCGGCAGGGCGAGGCGGTCGAGGACGGGGAGGACCGGGAGGGTCTGCTGCCGGTCGGCGCCGGGGCCGTGGACGAGGATCACCCAGGTGCCGCGTTTGCCGTCGAGGCGCCAGGCGGGGAGGGCGCCGAGTTCGCCGTCGGCGGCGGTGTCGGTGAAGGGGAGGCCGAGCGCCTCGGTGGGGTCGCCGAGGTGGACGCGGGGGGTGAAGTGGACCTCGGTGCCGGGGGTGAGGGTGCCCCGGTCCGCGCGGACGAGGCGGCGGGTGACGCCGTTCTCGTCGCTGTGCAGGACCTCCTCGACGACGGCGTGGCCGTGGTCGTCCCATTCCACGGCCCAGCGGCCGGGGCGCAGGCTCTCGGGGCGGCGGTTGAAGGTGATCCGGCCCGCGGCGAGGCTCCGCACCAGGACGGGGCCGGACTCCCGGGCGGCGCTCGCCGGGTGGACCAGCCGCTCGGAGGCCCGACGGCCGATCACCAGGACGGCGGCCCCGGCGCCGACGACGGCGGCCGCCACGACGGCCGCGGTTCCCCAACGCATATCGCTCCCCGCTCTGCTGGTCTTGGACCGGACGGTGTCCGGGCGGTGTGCGGACGGTGTTCGGGCACCAGTTCACCGGGGGGCCGCGCGGGCGGCCACCGGGCTGGGCCGTCCGGGGCACGGCGGGGGCTCGGGCGGGGCGGGCGTCAGGCACGGCGGGGCGTCGGGCGGGGCGGGCGTCAGGCACGGCGGGGCGTCGGGCGGGGCGGGCGTCAGGCACGGCGGGGCGTCGGGCGGGGCGGGCGGATCGGAGGTGGCGACGGGGCTCCGAGGTGTGACCAACCCCTCCGTGACCTCGGTTGACTCCCGGTTCGGCCGCGTGATGGGATCCTGGGGCCAAACGGAGGCATGCAGAGGAAGCCGGTGCGAGTCCGGCGCGGTCCCGCCACTGTCACCGGGGAGCACGCTCGGAACATCGCCACGGCGGGCCGTCAGAAGCCGCTGGAAGGCCCGGGGGTGCGTCCGACCCGGAAGCCAGGAGACTCTCGCCCCCGGTACGTCGATCCAGGGCGCGGACCCTGAGTGAGGACACGCACGCGATGCAGGCTGCCCCGCCCTGCCGGACCCCACGCGGCCTTCCGCCGAACCCGCCGTGCGCCCGCTGACCCGCGCCGCCGCGTTCGCGCTCGGCGCCGCCGCGGGCTTCGCCGCCGACGCCCGCTTCGCCGACCCCCGGCGCGGCCACCCGGTGGCCGTCTTCGGCAGTGCGGCGACCCGGCTGGAGCGGCGGGTGTGGCAGGACGACCGGGTGGCCGGCGCCGGGTACACGGCGCTGTGCGTGGGCGCGGTCGCGGCCGGCGCGGCGGCCCTGGACCGTACGGTGGGCCGGCGTCCGCTGGGCCGGGCCGCGCTGGCGGCCGCCGCGACCTGGACGGTGCTGGGCGGCACCTCGCTGACCCGCGAGGCGCGCACCATCGGCCGGTCACTGGCCACCGGCGACCTGACGGCCGCGCGGGAGCGGCTGCCGCACCTGTGCGGGCGGGACCCGAGCGCGCTGGACGGGCCTCAGATCGCCCGCGCGGTAGTCGAGTCGGTGGCCGAGAACACGGCGGACGCCGTGGTGAACGCGCTGGTCTGGGGCGCGCTGGCGGGCACCCCGGGGCTGCTGGCGTTCCGCGCGGTGAACACGCTGGACGCGAT
The DNA here is from genome assembly GCF_044760075.1 of Kitasatospora sp. NPDC098663. NCBI lineage: Bacteria > Bacillati > Actinomycetota > Actinomycetes > Kitasatosporales > Streptomycetaceae > Kitasatospora > Kitasatospora sp. NPDC098663. The sequence continues at coordinate 76,104 of NZ_JBIWAP010000004.1, forward strand.
GGTCGGCCACCGCTCGCCGCGGTACGCCCGGTTCGGCTGGGCCTCGGCCCGGCTGGACGACGTGGCGGGCTGGCCGGGCGCCCGGCTGACGGCGCTGCTCACGGTGGCCGCCGCGCCGCAGCCGAAAACGGCCTGGCGGGTCTGGCGGCGGGACGGCTCGGCGCACCCGAGCCCGAACGCGGGCCAGGCGGAGGCGGCCTTCGCGGGCGCGGTGGGCGTCCGACTGGGCGGGACCCTCCAGTACGGGGAGCGGGTGGAGCACCGGCCGGTGCTGGGCGCGGAGTTGCGGCCGGTGACGGTCGACGACATCGAGCGGGCCTGCGTGCTCTCCCGGCGGGTGGGCGCGCTGGCCCTGGGTACGACGGTCGCGGGGCACGTCGCGCTGCGCTCGCTGACGACACGGTGGAGGGGAAGGGCATGAGCAACGCATTGCTGGTCGCCGGGACGACCTCGGACGCGGGCAAGAGCGTGGTGACCGCGGGCATCTGCCGCTGGCTGGCCCGGCAGGGGGTGCGGGTCGCTCCGTTCAAGGCGCAGAACATGTCGCTGAACTCCTTCGTCACCGCCGACGGCGCCGAGATCGGCCGGGCACAGGCGATGCAGGCGCAGGCGGCCCGGGTGGAACCGGAGGCGGCGATGAACCCGGTGCTGCTGAAGCCGGGCGCGGACGGCCGCAGCCAGGTGGTGCTGCTGGGCCGGCCGGTCGCCGAGGTGGGCGCGCTGGACTACCGCGAGCGCAAGCCCGTCCTGCTGGAACGGTCGCTGGAGTGCCTGGCGGATCTGCGCCGCCGCTACGAGGTGGTGGTCTGCGAGGGCGCCGGCTCGCCCGCCGAGATCAACCTGCGGGACCGGGACATCGCCAACATGGGCCTGGCGACGGCCGCCGGGCTGCCGGTGGTAGTGGTCGGGGACATCGACCGCGGCGGCGTCTTCGCGGCGATGTACGGGACGCTGGCACTGCTGTCGGCGGAGGACCAGCGGCATGTGGCGGGCTGGTTCGTCAACAAGTTCCGCGGCGACGCGCGGCTGCTGGCGCCCGGCCTGGAGATGCTGCACGGGCTGACCGGCCGTCCGGTGCTGGGCACCCTGCCGATGCTGCCGGGCCTGTGGCTGGACGCCGAGGACTCGCTGGACCTGTCCACGGTGGTGGACCGGGTGGACGGCCGCGGCCCGCTCGGGGCGGACGTGCTGCGGGTCGCCGTGGTGCGCTTCCCCCGGCTGTCGAACTTCACCGACCTGGACGCGCTGGCCCAGGAGCCCGGCGTGCTGGTGCGCTGGGTGACCAGGCCGGAGGAACTGGCCGACGCCGACCTGGTGGTGCTGCCCGGCACCCGGGCCACCGTGGCCGACCTGGCCTGGCTGCGCGAACGCGGCCTGGAGCCGGCGCTGAAGGCGCGGGCGGCGGCCGGGCTGCCGGTCCTCGGGGTGTGCGGCGGCTACCAGATGCTGGCGCGCGGGATCGAGGACGAGGTGGAGTCCGGGGCCGGCTCGGTCGACGGCCTGGGCCTGCTGCCGACGCACGTGCGGTTCGGCGCCGAGAAGGTGCTGGCGCGGCCGGTCGGCACGGCGTACGGGCAGCGGGTCGAGGGGTACGAGATCCACCACGGGGTGGTGGCCGTGGAGGGGGGCGAACCGTTCTTCTCCGATGACGACGGGCACGGCCTGGACGGCTGCCGGGTCGGCCCGGTGTGGGGCACGACCTGGCACGGCGCGCTGGAGAACGACGGCTTCCGTCGTGAACTCCTGCGCGAGGTCGCCGCGTTGGCGGGACGGGCGTTCGTGCCGGCGCCGGACACCTCGTTCGCCGAGGCGCGCGAGGCCCGGCTGGACCGGCTGGGCGACCTGATCGAGGAACACGCGGACACCGACGCGCTGTGGAAGCTGATCGAGGGCGGGGTGCCGGCGGCCGGATCGCTGCCGTTCCTGGCGCCCGGGGCACCTGGGGAGTATGCATGAGTGACGTCCGCTATCCGTTCACCGCGATCGTCGGCATGCCCGACCTGCGGCTCGGGCTGCTGCTCAACGCGGTCTCGCCGGCCGTGGGCGGCGTGCTGGTGCGCGGCGAGAAGGGCACCGCGAAGTCGACCATGGTGCGCGCGCTGGCCGGCCTGCTGCCGACCCTCGCGGCCGTCGACGGCTGCCGGTTCGCCTGCGACCCGGCCGCTCCGGACCCGCAGTGCCCGGACGGGCCGCACGACCGCCCCTCGGCGTCCGAACGCCCCGCCCAGCTGGTCGAGTTGCCGGTCGGCGTGGCCGAGGACCGGATCGTCGGCTCGCTCGACCTGGAACGGGCGCTCGCCGAGGGCGTCAAGGCGTACGAGCCGGGGCTGCTCGCCAAGGCGCACCGCGGCGTGCTCTACATCGACGAGGTGAACCTGCTCCAGGACCACGTCGTGGACCTGCTGCTGGACGCCGCCGCGATGGGCCGCTCGTACGTCGAGCGCGAGGGCGTGTCGGTGCGGCACGCCGCCCGCTTCCTGCTGGTCGGCACGATGAACCCGGAGGAGGGTGAGCTGCGGCCGCAGCTGCTCGACCGGTTCGGCCTGACCGTCGAGATCGCCGCCACCCGGGACCCGGCCGAGCGCGCCGAGGTGGTCCGCCGCCGGCTCGGCTACGACGCCGACCCGGCCGGCTTCGCCGCGCGGTTCGCCGCGGACGAGCAGGCGCTCGCCGAACGCATCACCGCCGCCCGGGAGTTGCTGCCCAAGGTGGAGCTGACGGATGTGGCGCTGCGTCAGATCACCGCCGTGTGCGCCGCGTTCGAGGTCGACGGGCTGCGCGCCGACATCGTGATGGCCCGCACCGCCGTCGCGCTCGCCGCCTGGGACGGGCGGACCGAGGTGCTGGAGGAGGACGTCCGCAAGGCCGCCCAGCTGGCGCTGCCGCACCGGCGCCGCCGCAACCCCTTCGACGCGCCGGGGCTGGACGAGGAGCAGCTCGACCGGACGCTGGAGGAGCATGCGCAGCCTTCGGAGCCCGAGGAGCCCGAGGAGCCTTCGGAGCCCGAGGGGTCCGGGGGGTCCGGGGGTTCGGGAGAGGCTGAGGGCGAGGGCGAGGGCGACGGCCCCGAGGACGACGGTCCGGGCCCGGACGGCGGCCCCGGCGGCGGCCCGGACGGCGGCGGAGCCCCCGAGCCCGCCTCCGGCCCGGAAGCGTCGGCCGCCGAGCCGGAGGAGCCGCTCCAGCAGCCCGTACCGGCCCAACACCCCGCCCCCACACGGGAGTCGGCGCCGGTCGCGGCCGGCGACCCGTACCGGACCAAGCTGTTCACCGTGCAGGGCACCGGCCACGGCGCCCAGGGCCGCCGCTCCCCCGCCGAGACCACCGGCGGGCACACCGTGCGCGCCCGGCGCCCCCAGGGCACACTCAGCCGCCTGCACCTGACCGCCACCCTGCAGGCCGCCGCACCGCACCAGGCCGCGCGTGGGCGGGCCGGCCGGGCGCTGGTGCTGCGCAAGGACGACTTCCGCGAACAGGTCCGCCAGGGGCGGGAGTCCAACCTGGTGCTGTTCGTCGTCGACGCCTCCGGCTCGATGGCCGCCCGGCAGCGGATGACCGCCGTCAAGGGCGCCGTGCTGTCCCTGCTGATGGACGCCTACCAGCGGCGCGACAAGATCGGCATGATCACCTTCCGGGGCGCGGACGCCGAACTGGCGCTGCCGCCGACATCGTCCGTGGAGGTCGGCGCGGCCCGGCTGGAGTCGCTGCCCACCGGTGGCCGCACCCCGCTGGCCGCCGGCCTGCTGCGCGCGCACGAGGTACTGCGGGTGGAGCGGCTGCGCGACCCGAGCCGCCGCCCGCTGCTGGTCGTGGTGACCGACGGCCGGGCCACCGGCGGGCGGGACGCGCTCGCCCGGTCGCAGCGCGCGGCCGGGCTGTTCGCCGCACAGGGCACCGCCAGCGTGGTGCTGGACTGCGAGTCCGGCCCCGTCCGGCTCGGCCTCGCCCGCACCCTGGCCGGGCTGCTCGGCGGCACCGCCGTCAGCCTGGACGAGCTGCGCCCCGAGGGCGTCGCCTCGCTCGTCCGCGAGAACCGGCAGGACAGCCGGCGCGAGAACCGTGCTACCACCATGCGAAAGGCGGCCTGAGCCGACATGCCCAAGGGTGTCCCCGAGAGCGTCCCCGACGACGGCCTGACGACCCGTCAGCGCCGCACGCAGCCGATCACCGCCGTGCACACCGGCCCCGGCAAGGGCAAGTCCACGGCCGCGTTCGGCATGGCACTGCGGGCCTGGAACCAGGGCTGGCCCGTCGGGGTGTTCCAGTTCGTGAAGTCCGCCAAGTGGAAGGTCGGCGAGGAGAACGCGCTGCGCGTGCTCGGCGCCTCCGGCGAGGGCGGGACGGTCGACTGGCACAAGATGGGCTCCGGCTGGTCGTGGATCCAGCGCTCCAGCGAGATGGAGATGGACAGTGAGGCGGCCGCCAAGGAGGGCTGGGAGCAGGTCAAGCGCGACCTGGCGGCCGAGACCTACCGCTTCTACGTGCTGGACGAGTTCACCTACCCGATGCACTGGGGCTGGGTCGACCCCGAAGAGGTCGTGTCGGTGCTCAAGGACCGCCCGGGCAGCCAGCACGTCGTCATCACCGGCCGGTATGCGCCCGAGCCGCTGACCGGATTCGCCGACCTGGTCACCGAGATGACCAAGGTCAAGCACCCCATGGACGCCGGCCGCAAGGGCCAGCGCGGTATCGAGTGGTAGACCGTTGAGCACTGCCGGCAGGCCGTTGGCCGCCATCCCCCGCCTCGTCATCGCCGCGCCCTCCTCCGGCGCCGGCAAGACCACCGTCGCCACCGGCCTGATCGCGGCGCTCGCCGCGCGCGGGCTGGCGGTGTCCCCGCACAAGGTCGGCCCCGACTACATCGACCCGGGCTACCACGCGCTCGCCGCCGGGCGCCCGGGCCGTAACCTGGACGCCTTCATGTGCGGCCCGGAGCGGATCGCCCCGCTCTTCCTGCACGGTGCGGCAGGGGCCGACGTCGCGGTGGTCGAGGGGGTCATGGGCCTGTTCGACGGAGCCTCCGGGCGGGGGGAGCTGGCCTCCACCGCGCACGTCGCCAAGCTCCTGCGGGCGCCCGTGGTCCTGGTGGTGGACGGCTCCTCGCAGTCCCGGTCGGTGGCCGCGCTGGTGCACGGCTTCGCCTCCTGGGACCCTGAGGTGCGCCTCGCCGGGGTGATCCTCAACCGGGTCGCCTCCGACCGGCACGAGCACCTCCTGCGCGAGGCCCTGGAGGAGGGCTCGGGCGTGCCCGTGCTGGGCGCGCTGCGCCGCTCCACCGCCGTCGCCACGCCGTCCCGCCACCTCGGGCTGATCCCAGCCGTGGAGCGCTCGGCGGAGGCCCTGCGCGCCGTCGCCGACATGGGTGAACTCGTCGCCGCCTCGGTCGACTTGGATGCCCTGCTCGAACTCGCCGGGACGGCACCGGAGTTGACCGCCGAACCGTGGGACCCGTCGGCCGAGGTCGACCCGGTGGCCGGCACGCCGCGGATCGCGGTGGCGGGCGGCGCCGCGTTCTCCTTCTCGTACGCCGAGAACGCCGAACTCCTCACCGCCGCAGGCGCCGAGGTCGTCCCCTTCGACCCGCTGCACGCCTCGGCACTGCCCGACGGCACGGCCGGCCTGGTGATCGGCGGCGGCTTCCCCGAGCTGTACGTCCGGGAACTCAGCGGCAACACGGCGCTGCGCGGCGCCATCTCGGCGTTCGCCGCCGGCGGCGGCCCGATCGCCGCCGAATGCGCCGGACTCCTCTACCTCGGGCGCGAGTTGGACGGCCTGCCGATGTGCGGCGTGCTGGACACCGGCGCCCGGATGACCGAACGGCTCACCCTCGGCTACCGGGAGGCCGTCGCCCTGCACGACTCCCCGCTCGCCCCGACCGGCACCCGGGTGCGCGGCCACGAGTTCCACCGCACGGTCTGCGAACCGGGCGCGGGCGAACACCCCGCCTGGGGCTGGCGCCTGCCCACCGGCCCCCGCACCGAGGGCTTCGCGGGCAGCCACGTCCACGCCTCCTACCTGCACCTGCACTGGGCCGGAGCCCCGTCCCTGGCCACCTCCTTCACCTCCGCCGCAGCCACCTACCAGGCAACCCCCGGGAGCCCTGCGTCACCGTGATCCCCCTCGGCGGCGGCCCTGCGTCGGCAGGGCCCGAGGGCCGGACGCCCGTCCGCTACGCCTCGGTGTCCTTCGGATGCCTGGGCAAGGCGTAGACGGGTGGGGGTGCGACGTCATCACCGCGCTTCGGGCTCACGGCTCGATCACCTCGCCGTGATCGTCACCGGGCAGGGGCCTGGCGAGCTCTGCCGCCAGCTCCGGATCCGCCAGCACTCTCGCGGTGGCTCGCCACTCGACTATCACCCGGTGCAGATTGGCGTGCACGCCCAGGTCCACGGCGTCGCGCGTCGCGTCCACGAGGTCGACGACGAACTCGCGCACCTCATCGGCCGACAGGTGCCGGACCCAGGGGAAGACGGCGGGGAGAGCCAGGAGCACTGCCCGCGTGCCCTCATCGCTGCCGATCAACGCGGCGAACAGGCGAGCGGCGACATCCGCGGTCTGCTCGCGCTGACGGTCGTGACGCTCGGTGGTGAGGTACAGGTCCTCCCCGTCGCGACGCGTGACGTGCACGCGCTGGACTCGCTCCACACTGTCCGCGACGCGCTTGGAGTTCTTCGACAGGTCGGAGAACGACACGGTGAGAGTCGACATGGCTCGACGCTAGTTCGGAACACGTTCCGAAGTCAACCGCACGGGGCCGCCCGGCCGCGCCCTGCCCGTCTCAGGACGGGCCGTTGCCGAAGGTGCCGGTCAGGGGATCGGGGCGGTCGGCGCGGTGGCAGGGGGCGCAGCGGAGGCGGGTGTAGATCGCCACCGGGCCCATGAAGACGTCCTCGCGGCCGTCCGCCGGGGAGGCGGAGGCGGCCGGCCCGCCGCAGTCCAGGCAGACGCGGCGGGGGCGGGCGGCGATGGAGCAGGCGCGGCAGACCAGGTGGGTCGGGTGCTCGGCGTGGACGACCACGGGCTGGGGGCCGCCGTTGAGCAGGTGGACGCACCACGTACAGGACTCGTCCGCCTGCGCCGCCAGCATCCGGGCCCTGGTCTCCTGCTGCCACCTGGCGGCCCTCTGCACCGGGACCGTCACCGGCGGCCCCCACCCGGCGGCACTGAGCCACTGGGCGCCCTCCGCCCCGGCCGCCCGCAGCTGGTCGTCGACGGCGATGTCCCTGGGGGTCCTGTCCTTCATCGGCTCCTCCTCCGGTGCGGTTCCCGCCGGGTTAACGCCACCGGGGAGGGCATGGACACGCGAACGGCCCGACCACTACGGCCGCCTGCGGCTGCCCGCGCACGCCCGGACCGACCGTCACCGCCGGGCCGCCCCGGCCCCCCAACGTACGCCGAAGTGCCGGACCGCGCGGCGGTTCAGCCACAGACGCCGGGGGCCGCGCTCAGCCCAGCAGGGGCTCGGCGCCACCGTGGGCGATGCGGATCTTGCCCGCCAGGCCGTCGAGTTGGGCGCGAGGATGCGCTCCTAGCACATGGCGTGTGATGCCCCCGGGCGGGTAGACGACAGTTAGCCTGAACCCAACCGGCACGAAAGGAACGGGGTGGCCTGATGGTCGATTCCGACGGCGTGCGTACTGCGATCGCCGCACAGATCGAGGAGTTCACCCAAGGTACCAACGCGGGTGTGCGCAGCGTCCTGGTCAAGACACTCGGCAACCCGCAGCTCACCGTCGCCCACCGTGCGGACCTCGTGCTGCCCGCCGCGAGCCTGGCGAAGATGATCCTGGGGGTCGCGCTCTTCGAGTGGGCCGAGCGCGGCGAAGTCGACCTGGACGCCCGGGTCCGCATCGGATCCCTTCCCGGCACCATGTACCCGAGCGTGCTCCAAGCCCTCGACCCCGATTCGACCGTCACCGTACGGGAGCTGTGTGGCTTCACCCTGGTGACCAGTGACAATCCAGCGGCCGAGCACCTTCGCGCGGTGCTGGGTCAGGACCGGATCGACGCCACGATCAAGACACTCGGGCTGCACGCGACCCTCTTCCCGGCAGGGTTCTCCGAGCGTGAACTCGGCCCCCTCGGACGCGCCAACACCACCACCGCCGAGGACGTGCTGCGGCTGGTCGAGCACATCGACCGGGCGCCGCATCTGGAGCCGATCCGCCGGTACCTGGTCAACTACCTGAGGAACGACAGGATTCCGTCCCGGCTGGACGACGATGTCCCGGTGCGGCACAAGACCGGCAGCCTACGTGGCATCGTCAACGATGCGGGCATCGTCCTCCATCCGGCCACTCCCATCGCCATGGTGTTCCTGACGGACAATCAGTCCGATAACGTTCGTACGGCGCAGGAGATCGGGGAAGTCTCCGAGCGGATCGTCCGGATCATCGCAGACGGTGCGGCGTCCTGACGTCGCCCACGGGGGTGCCGCATGGCCGTGTCTCGAGAGCGACAACTGCGCAAGATCCTGGCGCTCGTCAACATCCTCGCACTCACCACGGGACTGGCGTGCGTGGTGGCGGCCGCACTGCTGACCCACCAGCAGGTCGTCGCCACCGTTCTCAGCCTCATCGGCGGCGCCTTCGTCTCGGCCGCGGCCGTGACCCTGGCCATCGGATCCCTCACCGTGCGGGAGACCACGGAGCAGGTGGACAGCGCTGTCCTTCGCGGCATGCAGGACGTCCTCGGCCCGGTACGCGATCCGCTGTTCTCCGGCGCGCTGTCCGCCTACCGCTACGACTGCCTGCTCTCACCTGCGCCCGCAGGCGACGCCCACCCCGACTACCTCTACCAGAGCTTCCGGATCTCCTACCGGATCGACGTCCTCCCCAAGACGGTGACCATCGCCTGTCTCGCCTCCAACGACGATGCGGGCCTGGACGGATTCACCGGGCCGGAGTGCCTGCTCCGGTGGATGGTCGACGACAACCTGGATCCGGACGATCCCGAGGTCTTCACCATCGGAGCGGTCCGGGTGGACAACCGGGACCTGGAACGCAGGCCCTCGACGCATGAGACCGTCGCCGGCGGGCGAGCCCGGATCGACCACTTCTCGGTGCCTCGCGACGCCCAGGTCACCATGGGCCATCTCGTCGAGCTGAGCATCACGGCACGCAAGTTCGTGGGCCACGATCGCCGGGTCCGCATCCAGGCTCAGGTGTTCCGCCACGTCACCGATGCCGAGTACCGGCTCACCATCGACCCTGCTCTCAAACCTACCCGCCTGAGCGTGAACGCCTCGGAGATCAGCGCACTCGGGGCGGCCCACGGCGCAAGTGTCCGGGCCACCTTCCCCGCCCCCTTCAACAACACGGCAGGCCTGATCCAGCTGCCCTTCCCGCTCCAGCCGGGGAGCGTCATGGCGTTCACCATCGACCGGGACGTGGCCTGAGCTGCCGTGCCGCGCTGCGGGCTCAGCCGGTGGCGCGGATGTAGATGTCGGCGGCGCCGGGGGCGGCGCCGGGGATGGTGGCGACGTAGATGCGGCGGGTGGTCTGGGGGTGGGTGGGGGGCGTCGTGGGGGTGAGGGAGGGGGTGGGGGTGGGTGTGGGTGTCGGGGTGGAGGTCGGGGTCGGGGGGAGGGTGACGGAGGGGGTGTCGTCGTCGAGCTCCGGGGTGGGGTCGGCGTCGGCGTCGGCGTCTGGTTCGGCGTCGGGGTCGGCGGCCTGGAGGCCAGGGGGTGCCGGGGGCGCCGGGTCGGCGGTGGGGGTGAGGGAGAGGGTGGGTGACGGGGTGGGGGTCGGGGTGGGCTCGGGGTCCGGGAGGAGTTCGGGGGCCTCGGCCGGGCCGTCGCCGCCGAGGGCGGCGGTGAGGTCGGCGGGGAGGGGGGCGGCGGGGCCGGGGGCCGGGAGGTCGTAGGCGCGGAGGAAGTCGCCGAGGCCGACGTCCTTGCCCGCGACGCGGTAGTGCAGGTAGGCGATGGGGGCGCCGTCGGGGGTGTGGGTGTAGATGGCGCCGACGGGGACGTAGGAGCGGCCGACGCCGGGGTGCTGGGAGGGGTGGAGGCCGGCGAGGAGTTCGGCCCGGTCGCGGTCGGTCTCGCGGCCGACGCGGCCGGCGGTGAGCGAGTTGACGCCGCGCACCACGAGGGCGGCCGCGACGGACACGCAGAGGACCAGTCCGACGGCGACGGTGCGCCGCAGGACGGGTCGGCCGTGCAGGGCCGGCCAGGAGTCGGTGACCGCGCGCTCGGGCGGGATGCCGTCCACGATTGTCGTTCCCCCGTTCGATCAGGACGTCATTGTGCTCGACGAGGGACCGTAGCCGAGAGTTCCTCAGCCCAGGTAGGCGGGGGCGACCGCGGCCTGGGTGACCCGCCGGGGGGCGCCGCCGCCGTCGGCGGGGACGGTCCACAGGTCGGCGCCGTAGTCGCCGGGCATGGCGTAGAGGAGCGTACCGCTGTCCGACCAGACGGCCTGGTCGTCGATGTTGCGCTGTTCGGCGGTGGCGGTCTCGGTCATGGTGGCGAGGTCGAGGACGTACAGGCGCCAGGGGGCGTCGGGGGACAGGCCGGGGACGCGCTCCTTGTACGCGATGCGGGTGCCGTCCGGGGAGAGCGAGGGGCACTCGACGTTCTCGTGCAGGGTGGTGAGGGTGTGGGCGGCGAGGTCGCCGCGGGCGAGGTGGGTGTGGCCGCCGGTGGCGAGGGTCGCGTAGAAGGTGTTGTCGTCGGCGAAGGTCACGCCCCAGATGTTGATGTCGTGGGCCTGGTACGGGTGGCCGTCCTTGATCACGTCGAAGGTCTCCAGGTTGTCCCGGAGGTTCCAGTCGCGGACGTCGACGATGGAGGTGCGGGTGGAGAAGTCGGTGCCCGCGTAGGAGTCGCCGCTGACGAAGACCGTCCAGGCGGCGAGGTGTCCGGACGGGGAGACCCGGGAGCGGGTGGGGATGCCGGCCGCCGGGTAGGAGCGCCGTTCGCGCAGGTGGTCGTCGAGGACGACGGCTCGGTAGGTGTCCTCCAGGGCGCCGTGCTGGGCCTGGAGGCAGATGCCGGTGCCGGCGGCGGCGTAGAAGCGCAGGCACTGGACGCCGGAGGCGGTGCGCGGACCGTCCGGGCGGTCGGCGGGGACGGCGGTGAGTTCGTCGCGGTGCGGGCCCCAGGCCATGTTGCGGAAGACCAGTGTCCGCCCCTCGGAGGGCTCTTGCAGGGTGACGGCGCCCTCGGTGACGGCGGGGCCACCGGGCTGGGCCTGGTCGCGCCGGGCGGTGCGGTCGGCGGCGTGGAGGACGGCCCCGGTGCCGACGGCGCCGAGCAGCAGGACGGCGGCCAGGAGGATGATCACCCTGGTCCGGTTCTGGAGTCGGTTCACGGGCTCTCCTCGACGGTGGTGGTGGCGGCGGGTTCACGCAGGACGGCGGCCGCGCCGAGCACGCAGAGCGCGAGCGCCCCCGCCGACCAGCCCAGCGCGCCGGTGCCGCCGACCGCGCTCCACAGCGCGCCGAACAGCAGCGAGCAGGCGAACCGGGCGAGGGCCTGCCCGGTGCCGACCAGGGCGAGTCCGGCGCCGCGCTGCCCGGCCGGGACGGCGTCGGCCGCGGCGGCGGCGAGCACGCCGTCGGTGGCCGCGTAGAAGGCGCCGTGCAGCACGAGGACGCAGACGGCCACCGCCGGGCCGCCGGCCGGCGAGAGCAGCAGCCCGTACGCGAGCAGCAGCAGCACGTGCCCGCCGAGGAAGAGCCGGCGGCGGCCGATCCGGTCGGCGAGGGCGCCGAGCGGGACGGCGAGCAGCAGGAAGGCGGCGGCGGTGCCCAGCGGCAGCAGCGGGAACAGGTCGACGGAGAGGCCGAGCCGGCGCTGGACGAGGAGGTAGAGGAAGGAGTCGCTGACGGTGGTGAGTCCGAGCAGGACGGCGCAGAGCGTGAGCCGTCGCAGCCCGGGAAGCCGCAGCAAGGTGAGGCTGTCACGCAGCGAGGGTACGACAGTTGACGAATCGTCAGCCGACGTCCGGTTCGGCACGAACAGCAGCAGGACCAGTACGCCGAGGGCTGCGACGCACGCGCTGACCGTGAACACCGCGTTGTAGCCGTGCCGTTCGCCCCCGTCGGCGAGCATCGGCCCGCCCGCCAGGCGCAGCACGAGGAAGGCGGTGAGCGGGCCGAGCAGGGCGCCGGCGGTGTCCATCGCCCGGTGCACGCCGAACGCCCGTCCGCGGTGGGCGGGTTCGGTGGAGAGCGAGATCATCGCGTCCCGGGGCGCGGTGCGCAGGCCCTTGCCGGTGCGGTCGACGGCGATCACGGCGCCGATCAGCGGCACGGTGTGGACGAGCAGCAGCAGCGGCTTGCAGAGCGCGGACAGGCCGTAGCCGACGGCCGCGACGGCCTTGTGGCGGGCGGCGCCGTCACGGCCGCGACGGTCGGCGAGGTGGCCCCCGGCGAGGCGCACGAGCGCGCTGAACCCGTTCTGGATGCCGTCCAGCAGCCCGAACCCGAGCGGGGAGAGGCCGAGGCCGGTGAGCAGGTAGAGCGGCAGGACGGCGGTGACCATCTCGGAGGAGATGTCGGTGACCAGGCTGACGGCGCCGAGGGCGAGCACCGTCCCGGGTACGGCGCGCAGGGCGGCGCCGCGCCGCCCCGGCGACTCCGTTGCGGAGGCCGGGGCGGCGGGGGCCTTGGAGCTGCGGGAGTCCGCGACGTACACGGGCGTCAGTTCCAGATGCCGGTGATGTCGGTGGCGTTGGCGGCGTTGCCCGCGTGGGTGGTCAGCCCGGCGAGGTCCTCCAGGGTGCGCAGCACGTTGTAGTGGTTGTAGGTGGTGCCGGTGCTGCTGCCGGGGGTGACGTGGGCGCCGTAGACGACGGTCGGGATGCGGTTGCCGGCGAGGCGGTTGTCCTCGTCGAAGGTGACCACGAGCAGGCTGTTGTGGCTCTTGGCCCAGGTGGCGTAGGCGGCGAGGTTGGTCTGCAGCCAGGTGTCACCGGTGCCGACGGAACAGTCGTGCATGTCGTTGCACAGGTCCGGGATGACGAAGGAGACCTTGGGCAGGGTGGTGTAGTCGGTCGGGAAGGCGTCCATGCCGTAGGCGCTGGAGGCGGGCACGTTGCCGAAGCCGAACCACGGGTTGTGCTTCTGCGCGTAGTTGTCGACGCGGCAGTCGGTGGCGCCCTGGGCGGGCAGGCCCTCGTTGTAGCTGGCCCAGGTCTGGCCGGCGGCGAGCAGTTCGGAGCCCAGGTTGGGCTGCTGGAGGGCGCCGACGTCGACGCAGCTGTCGTCGGTGACGCCCTGGGCGCTGCCGGAGAACAGCATGTAGTAGTTGGGCTGGCTGGGGTGGGTGAGCGCGAAGGACTGGGTGAGCGCGGCGCCGCCGGCGACCAGCGTGTTGTTGATGTACGGCGCGCTGGAGCTGCTGCCGATGACCTGCGAGTAGGCGTGGTTCTCCATCATCACGACGATCACGTGGTCGGGCGAGGGCAGCCCGCCGGCGGTGTCGGCGGCCGCGCTGCCGCCGGCGGCCCACAGGCCGAGCGAGCCGCCGACGAGGCCGAGCCCGGCGGCGAGGGCGGTGAGGGGTCGGCGGAGCGGGCGGCGGGTGGGGCGGCGGGGGGACGTGGTTCCGGGGGTGCGGAGTCGTGCGAAGGCCATCGGGTCCTCCGTGCGTCGGGGCTGCCTGGTTGGAGCGCCGAGAACAGTAGGATCGCGCCGTGTCGTGTACCGCACAAGACAAGTGAAGAACAGACGAACAGCTGCCGCCCGTCGGCGGTCCACGTCACAGCCGCCCCGATTGACCCGTTCCGACCGGGCGTGGTGGGATCACGGGGGCCCTGGTGGCGGGATCGCGGATGCCCGTGCGCGGGGATCGCGGGGCTTTGGGCGAAGGAGCGGGACGTGATCGGACTGGTCGCCCTCAACGGGACGGGCCGCCTGCTGGCCGACGAGATCCACGCCGCCTGGCCCGAGACCACCCGCATCCACACCGCGGTGGTCAGTGCCTGCTTCGGTCCGACCGAGGCCCTGGAGTACGCCCTCGGCCGGGACGACCTGGTGGTCTGCCTCGCGCCGGTCGCGACCACCGTGCGGCTGTTGATCGACGGCTTGCACCTGCGCCCGGGCGGGCCCGGCCTGGTCAGCCTGGACCTGGACCTGCGCTACGCCGTCCCGCTGACCGGCCGCGACAGCGGCGCCGACGAACTGGCCGAGGAACTCGCCGCCCTGCTCGGCGTCCGGGCCGTCCTGACCAGCAGCCCTCCCCCGGCCACCGCCCCGCCCGTCGCGCAGCCAGGCCCTGTCCTGCGGGTCACCGACCGCGCCCACCCCGGCGAGGACGTGCTCCTCGTGCACCCGCGCACCCTGGTCGTCGGGGTCGGCGCGGGCGGCGGCGCCACGGACTCCGAGCTGATGCGGCTGATCACGGACACCCTGGCCGAACACGGTCTGGCCCGCGCCTCGATCGCCCGGCTGGCGACGGTGGCCGGCAAGGCGGACCACCCGGAGGTGCGCTGGGCCGCGTTCTGCCTCGGCGGGGTGCCGGTGGACGAGCACCCGGCGGCGGCCCTGGCCTCGGTGGCGGTGCCGAACCCGTCGGACCTGGTCGGCGCGGCCGTCGGCACCGCGAGCGTCGCCGAGGCGGCCGCCCTGGCGAGCGCTCCGGGTGGCGAACTCGTCGCCACCAAACGGAAGTCCGCCGCGGCGACGGTCGCGATCGCCCGGGCGGCGGTCCGCGGACGCCTCGCCGTCGTCGGGCTCGGGCCCGGCGCGCACGACCTGCTGGTGCCGCGCGCGCTGGCGGAACTGCGGCGCGCGTCGGCGGTCGTGGGCGCGCCGGGCGCGGTCGGGGCGGTCGCCGAGCTGCTGCGGCCCGGGACCAGGCGGATCGCGGCGGACGACGGCGCCGGGGCGGCCGCCGGCGCGGCCGTCGACCCGACTGTCGACATGGCTGTCGACATGGCTGTCGACCTGGCTGTCGACCTGGCCGCGCACGGGCACGCCGTCGCGCTGGTCGCCCTCGGCGACGGCGCGGCGCTGAGCGTGCCGCCAGGCGCGTACGACGTCCACCGCGTCCCGGGGCTGCCCCTCCACCCACTCGCCCCCGATGCGCCCGCCCACCCACAAGGAGACCCCGCGTGACCGCCCCCGAACCCGACCTGCGCCACCACGGCGACGCCGAGGTGCGCGCCGACGGGTCCGGCCTGGTCGACCTCGCCGTCAACGTCCGCACCGGCACACCCCCGACCTGGCTGCGCGACCGGCTCGCGGCGACCCTCGGCGACCTCGCCGCCTACCCCGACCAGGGCGCCGCCCGCGCCGCGGTGGCCGCCCGGCACCGGCGGCCGACCGACGAGGTGCTGCTCACCTCGGGGGCGGCGGAGGCCTTCGTCCTGCTGGCCCGCGTCCTGACGGCACGTCACATCGTCGTGGTCCACCCGCAGTTCACCGAACCCGAGGCGGCGCTGCGGGACGCCGGACACCAGGTGCACCGGGTGCTGCTGCCCCCCGAGGACGGGTTCCGACTGGGGGCCGTCCCGGAGGAGGCCGACCTGGTCGTCCTCGGCAACCCCACCAACCCGACCTCCGTCCTGCACCCCGCCGACGCCGTCGCCGCGCTCGCCCGCCCCGGACGCACCCTGGTGGTCGACGAGGCGTTCATGGACACCGTGCCCGGCGAACGCGAGTCCCTCGCCCCGACCCGGGACCTGCCCGGCCAGGTGGTCGTCCTGCGCAGCCTCACCAAGACCTGGGGCCTGGCCGGGCTGCGGATCGGCTACGTCCTCGGGCCCGCGCCGCTGATCGCCGCGCTCGGCGCCGCCCAGCCGCTCTGGCCGGTCTCCACCCCCGCGCTGGCCGCCGCCGAGGCGTGCAGCAGCCCGGCCGCGCTAGCCGAGGCGGAGGAGGCGGCCGCCGAACTGGCCCTGTGGCGGACGTACTTGCTGAAGGGCCTGGCCGCCTTCCCGACTCTTCGGGTGTACGGCGAGCCGGCCGCGTCCTTCGTCCTGGTACGGCTGCCGGAGGCGGCGGCCGTCCGGGAGCGGCTGCGCGGGCGCGGCTTCGCCGTCCGGCGCGGGGACACCTTCCCGGGGCTGGGCGAGGAGTGGCTGCGGATCGCCGTCCGGGACGAGGCCACCACCGACCGCTTCCTGGACGCCCTCGCCGCCGTCCTCGGCCCAGCCTGACCCCTCCGCCTGCCCCTGCCCCTGCCCCTGCCCCTGCCCAACCTCAGCCCAACCTGATCGCATCCCCCACCGCGACCCGGCCGGGCACCAGCACCTGCGCGTACACCCCCGCGCAGGGCAGCGCGGGCATGCCCTCCAGCGGGACCAGGCGGTTCCGCTCGGCCGGGACGCGCAGGGCCGACGTGCTCCGGGGCAGCGGCCCGTGCCGCAGGGTCGGGACGGCGCAGCGCGGCGTGGGCACCACGATGCGCAGCCGCAGCGCCGGCCCGATCGCCACCTCCCGCCCCACCCAGGCGTTCTCGACGTACCCCTCGCCCTCGGTACGGATCACCAGGTTCGGGCGGTAGCGCTCCGCCTCGGCGCCGGTCGCGGCCAGCGTCGAGGTGGTGACCAGGTGCAGCGGGGCGAAGTCGAAGAAGCCGCCGTCCGGCGCGGCCCGGCCCAACTCATTGACGGTGACGTCGACTTCGGCCTCGATGCCGTGCGCCAGCACCTCCTCCGGCACGGCCCGCTCGATCGTCGCCCCGGGCGGGCGCTCGGCGATCAGGGCGACCTTGCGGCCGAGCGCCGCCGACAGCTCCTCCTCGTCCACGCACCGCCCGTCCGGGCCGGTGATCACCACGCCGCCCGCCGTGGTCGCCGCCGTGTAACCGAGCAGGCCCGCCCACAGCCGCGGGTTCTTGGCGCTGGCGACCTTCCCGGTGTCGAGGTCGAGCAGGGCGCGGCCGCGGTCCCGCTCCAGGCCGCGCCCGTCCACTCCGACCGCCGCGAGCTCCTCCCCCAGCAGCGACTTCACCGGGTAGCGCCGCAGCCGTTCGACCGTCCCGATCCTCATGCCGCGACCGCCCATTCGCGCAGGGCCGTGAAGTCGGCGGCCAGCAGGCCGAGTCGGGGGTTGACGTGGAACGTGAGCGCGGGGGCGGGGTGGTGGGCGGCTATCCAGGCGGTGTCCTGCGGGCCGAGTTCGTCGTCCACCCAGACGAACGGGCGGCCGTCCGCCCAGGCGACCACGTCCCGGGTCTTCCAGTGCAGGCCGTCCGGGTCCTGCCCGAACAGGTCCGTCCACTGGATGTAGGGGAGTTCGGGCAGTCCGAGGTTCGGGCCGATGTGGGTGTTCGCCTCGCCCATCCAGCCGGTGGCCCACACCAGTTCGTACGGCAGGCCGAGCAGTTCCGGCCCGTGCGCCGGGTTCAGCCACACCCGCAGCGGCTTCGCCCGCGCGTGGGAGTGGCGCGCCTGCCGGTCCGCCCACCAGGTCGGGAGCAGGCGGTGGGTGTCGTACCCCTGCGGCCGCCGGGTCTTCGGTGCGGCGTAGGGGTTGAGCGGTCCGTCCACGTCGAGGAGGAGCAGGGGCAGCGTCATGCCGTGAATTCTCCGGCCGCCCCGGCGGATTGACCAGCGGTTTGCGGGTTCACGGCCGGTGCCACAGGTTGCGGGCGGCCAGCAGCGGCAGCACGCCCTCGCCGAACCAGTACGCCTCCTCCAGGTGCGGCATGCCCGACAGCACGAACTCGTCGATCCCCAGCTCGTGGTACTCGGTGATCAGGTCCGCGACCTCGCGGTGGCTGCCCACCAGGGCCGTCCCGGCGCCGCCGCGCAGCAGGCCGATCCCGGCCCACAGCCCCGGGTACACCTCCAGCCGCTCGGCCGAGCCGCCGTGCAGCGCGAGCATCCGCCGCTGGCCCTGCGACTCGCTCTCGGCGAGCGCCCGCTGGGTCCGGCGCACGTGCCCCGGGTCCATTCCGGCGAGCAGCCGCTCGGTCTCCGCCCAGGCCTGCGCGGCGGTGTCCCGGGTGATCACGTGCAGCCGGATCCCGAACCGCACCACCCGCCCGCGGGCGGCGGCGAGTTCGCGGATCCAGCGGATCTTCTCCCGCACCTGGGCGGGCGGTTCGCCCCAGGTCAGGTAGACGTCCGCGGACCGCGCCGCGACCTCGCCGGCCGCCGGGGACGAGCCGCCGAAGTACACCGCCGGCACCGGCTCCGGCAGCCGGTTCAGCCGGGCCCGCTCGACCCGCAGATGGGGCCCGTGGTGGTCGACCGTCCCGCCCGCCCACAGCTGCCGGACGATGTCCAGGAACTCCCCGGTCCGCGCGTACCGGGCGTCCTTGTCCAGGAAGTCCCCGTAGGCGCGCTGCTCGGCGGACTCCCCGCCGGTCACCACGTTCAGCAGCAGCCGCCCGCCGGACTGCCGCTGGTACGTCGCGGCCATCTGCGCGGCCAGCGTCGGACTGATCTGCCCGGGCCGGAACGCCACCAGGTACTTCAGCCGCTCCGTCACCTGCGTCAGCATCGCCGTCGTCAGCCAGGCGTCCTCGCACCACGCACCGGTCGGCGTCAGCACCCCCTCGAACCCCAGCTGCTCGGCGCTGCGGGCGACCTGCCCCAGGTACCCCAGGCTCGGCGGCCGGTCCGTGCCCGCCGCCCCCGGCGTGGACCCGTGTCCGCCCCCGACGATCTGCCGGCTGTCACCGTTGGTGGGAAGGAACCAGTGGAACACGATCGACATGGACGGACACGCTCCTACGCCGGGTTGCCTGCGGGATGAGGACGGAGACACTCACCGGCAACACGCGGCCGCGCACACCCGCACCAGGTCCACGTGCAGACGTCGCACGAGAACACGGCGGGCGGAAGCGGTCATGCGAGCGATTATGCCCGACGACGACGGCCGCCGGCCCTCCCTCGTACGGGAGGACCGGCGGCCGGTGCGCGGAGGGGGCGGATCAGACCTGGCCGGCCTTCTCCAGGGCCTCACAGCAGGTGTTGATCATGAGGCGGGTGACGACGTAGGGGTCGACGTTGGCGTTCGGGCGACGGTCCTCGATGTAGCCCTTCTGCTCCACCTCGACCTGCCACGGGATGCGGACCGACGCGCCGCGGTTGGAGACGCCGTAGCTGTAGACGTTCCACGGGGCGGTCTCGTGCTTGCCGGTCAGGCGGGACTGGATGTCGTCGCCGTACTGGCTGACGTGCTCCAGCACCTTGTCCTGGGAGGCGCCGAGCGACTCGCAGGCGGTGATGATGGCGTCGTAGCCCTCGCGCATCGCCTTGGTGGAGAAGTTGGTGTGCGCGCCCGCGCCGTTCCAGTCGCCCCTGACCGGCTTGGCGTCCAGGGTGGCGTCGATGCCGAACTCCTCGGCGGTGCGGTACAGCAGGTAGCGGGCGATCCACAGGTCGTCCGAGACGGTCAGCGAGGAGACCGGGCCGATCTGGAACTCCCACTGGCCGGGCATGACCTCGGCGTTGATGCCGCAGATCGCCAGACCGGCGTCGATGCAGCGGTCCAGGTGCAGCTCGACGATCTCGCGGCCGAAGACCTCCTCGGCGCCGATGCCGCAGTAGTAACCGCCCTGCGGGGCCGGGAAACCGCCCTCCGGGAAGCCGAGCGGGCGGGAGCCCTTGAAGAAGGTGTACTCCTGCTCGATGCCGAAGATCGACTCCTGGGCCGCGTACTTCTCGTCGACCTCGCGCAGCAGGGCGCGGGTGTTGGACTTGTGGGGGGTGCCGTCGGTCTCCAGCACCTCGCACAGGACGAGGATGTTGTCACCGCCGCGGATCGGGTCCGGCACGACCTTCACCGGGTCCAGCACGCGGTCCGAGGCGTGGCCCTCCGCCTGGTTGGTCGAGGAGCCGTCGAAACCCCAGGTCGGGATCTTGTCCGCGTTGGGCAGGACCCGAGTCTTGGAACGGAGCTTCGCGGTCGGCTTGGTGCCGTCGATCCAGATGTACTCGGCCTTGATTGCCACGGCGGTGTACCTCGCATTGCTGGGTGGTGGGTGCCCGCGTAGCGTCGCAAGCCGCCGTTTCCCGGTTGTTCCTCTCGTGTAACGCGGATGTGAACCAACCCTCCGTATTGGCACGGTCACGGTGCGGGAGTGCCAGGGCCGCAACCGGAGTGTCGGGAGCGGCGCCCGGTGCGGGAGCGGCGCCCGGGGTGCCTGGGTGGCACCCGGGACGGCGCTCCCGCACCGCGAGGGCCGGGGATCAGTGCCGGCGGGCGTGCGCGGCCCGGCGGCGCCGGGTGGCCCACAGGGCACCGGCCCCGCCGGCGACGAGGGCGGCGGCCCCGGCGGCCAGCGGGCCGGTGGCGCTGCTGCCGCCGGTCGCGGCGAGGCCGGCGGCCGGCTTCTGCGACGGGCCGGGCTTCTCGGTGGCGGCCTGCGGGACGACGGCGCGGTTGGTGGTGGTGTCGGCGACCGGCTGGG
Source organism: Kitasatospora sp. NPDC098663 (assembly GCF_044760075.1). Classification (NCBI taxonomy): domain Bacteria; kingdom Bacillati; phylum Actinomycetota; class Actinomycetes; order Kitasatosporales; family Streptomycetaceae; genus Kitasatospora; species Kitasatospora sp. NPDC098663. Next base: position 96,421 of record NZ_JBIWAP010000004.1, read on the forward strand.
CGGTGGCGGCGGTACCGGTCGGCGCGGGCGACGTCGGGGCCTGGGTCGGGGTCGCGCCGGCAGCCGGCACCGAGGGCTTCTCGCAGCTCACCGAGGCCACGGTGATCTTGCCGGTGACCTTGGCGACGTTCAGGTTCAGCGGGTTCACCTCCACCTGGACCTCCAGGGCGGAGGCGGCGGCGGTGGTCGAGGTGGTGCTCTTCTTGGAGAGCTCCACCGACACGCTGCCGATCAGCGGCACGTCCACCTTGGTCGGCCCGTACAGGCCGATGGTGACGGGCTTGCCGAGCACCGTCAGCTTGGCGGGCGCGACGACGTCCGCGGTCGGCTGCCCGTCGACGGGGCAGGTCGCCTCGGCGCTCATCGCCTCCAGGCCGATCAGCGTGGTGGCGGGCAGGCCGGGGGCGTGCACGTCGGCGTTGACCAGCTTGACGGAGGCGGCGGTGCCCTTGGCATCGATGCGGGTCACGGCCGTGCCGACGTCGGCCTTGACCAGGGTGACCGGGCCCTGCTGGTCGACGCCGTCGACCTTGGCGGTGAGGAGCGAGCCCTCGCGCTGGGCCGGCGTCTCCACCTTGTTGAGCGCGAGGTCCACGGGGACGTCGACCGCCTTGTTCAACAGGCTGACGTCCAGGGCGAGTTCGGCGGTGACGGCGCGCGCCTTGCCGGGCGAGGCGGCGGACGACGGAGCGGACGACGCGGTGGCCGCCGGGGCGGCCGGGGCGGCGTACGCGGGCGGGACGGTGAGCAGCGTGCAGGCCGCGACCACGGCGGCGGCGGAAGCGGTTCGGCGGACGGAGCCGGCGGAGCGGGCCGAACGGGCCGAACGGGCCGAACGGATCGAACTGGCGGAACGAGAAGACATGGCGGTACCCCCACAGGTGCTGTTGATCCGGAGCGCGCCCGGACGTCACCCGCGACAGGCGGGGAGGGGCCGGCGTTCCGAACGGTGAGCCGCCAGTCTTCTCGAACAGTCCGTCACAGGAGCCACACAGAACGTCATTTCACTCGTTGGAGTGAGATTGACGCCTGCCGCTGACTCCGGTCTGCTACGGCAGTCGCCAGTCCACCGGCTGCGCCCCCTGCCGCGCCAGCAGCTCGTTCGCCCGGCTGAACGGCCGCGAGCCGAAGAAGCCGCCGCTCGCCGAGTACGGGCTCGGGTGCGCCGACTCGATCGCCGGGACCTCCCCGAGCAGCGGCCGCAGGTTGCGGGCGTCGCGCCCCCACAGGATCGCCACCAGCGGGCCGCCGCGCGCCACCAGCGCCCGGATCGCCTGCTCGGTGACCTCCTCCCAGCCCTTGCCCCGGTGCGCGGCGGGCTTGCGAGGCGCGGTGGTCAGCGCGCGGTTGAGCAGCAGGACGCCCTGCCGCGTCCACGGGGTGAGGTCGCCGTTGGACGGCTGGGGCAGGCCGAGGTCGCTGCCGTACTCCTGGAAGATGTTGATCAGGCTGGCCGGGATCGGCCGGGTCTCCGGCGCCACCGAGAAGCTGAGCCCGACGGCGTGACCCGGGGTCGGGTACGGGTCCTGTCCGACGATCAGCACCCGCACGTCGGCGAAGGGCTGTTGGAAGGCCCGCAGCACGTTCGGCCCGGACGGCAGGTAGGTACGGCCGGCGGCCAGTTCGGCGCGCAGGAAGTCGCCCATGGCGGCGACCTGCCCGCCGACGGGCTCCAGGGCGGTGGCCCAACCGGGCTCGACGATCTCGTTCAGTGGACGCGGTGCCATGGTGGCCACCCTATCGGCCTACACCGACAGCGCGTTCAGCGGATGATCATGCACACGGACCCGGGGCCGCCCGGCCCGGCGGCCGGCCATGACGGGCCACCCGCTCACCCCACCGGCCGCCCGCTCACCCCACCGGCCGCCCGCGCAGCACCACCAGCCGCGGGTCGGCGAGCACCCGGACGTCCGCCCGCGGGTCCTCCCCGTACACCACGAAGTCGGCCGACTCCCCCTCCTCCAGCCCCGGCCGCCCCAGCCACTCCCGCGCCCCCCAGCTGGCCGCCGACAGCGCCTGCGCCGGGCTCAGCCCCGCCTTCACCAGCTCCGCCACCTCCTCCGCGACCAGCCCGTGCGCCAGCGAGCCGCCCGCGTCCGTGCCGACGAACACCGGGATGCCGGCGTCGTGCGCGGCACCGACGGTGGCGTAGCGGCGCTCGTGCAGCCGCCGCATGTGGGCCGCCCAGGCCGGGAACTTCGCCTCGCCGCCGGCGGCCAGGCCCGGGAAGGTGGCGATGTTGACCAGCGTCGGGACGATCGCCACGCCGCGCTCGGCGAAGGCCGGGATCAGCTCCTCGGTCAGCCCGGTGGCGTGCTCGATGCAGTCGATGCCGGCCGCCAGCAGGTCCGGCAGCGACTCGGCGGCGAAGCAGTGCGCGGTGACCCGCGCGCCTTCCTCGTGCGCCGCCGCGATCGCCTCGGCCAGCGCGTCGCCGGGCCAGCAGGCGGCGAGGTCGCCGCGCTCGCGGTCGATCCAGTCGCCGACCAGCTTCACCCAGCCGTCGCCGCGCCGGGCCTCCGCACGGACGTACGCGGCAAGGTCGCCGGGCTCGATCTCGTGCGCGTAGTTGCGGATGTAACGGCGGGTACGGGCGATGTGCCGCCCGGCGCGGATGATCCGGGGCAGGTCCTCGCGTTCGTCGATCCACCGGGTGTCGGCGGCCGAGCCGGCGTCGCGGATCAGCAGGGTGCCGGCGTCACGGTCGGTGAGCGCCTGCTTCTCGCTGGTCTCCGCGTCGACGGCGCCGTGCGCGTCCAGGCCGACGTGGCAGTGCGCGTCCACCAGGCCGGGCAGCACCCAGCCGGTCACCGTCCGGACGTCCTCGGCGCCGGGCGGTCGGGTGAAGCTCACCCGGCCGTCCACGACCCAGAGTTCGTCCCGGACGTCCTCCGGACCGACCAGCACCCGACCCCGGACGTGCAGCACCGCGCCATCGCTCATGGCCCGCACTCTACCGACGGGCGTGTTCCCTGTAAGCAGCGAAGATGCGGCAGACTCGTTCCGGCACCCACCACCTCATGTCCGAAAGGCCGCTACCGTGAGTCCCTTCCTCGACCTCCCCCCGCTCAGCGCCGCCGAGTTCGCGGCGATCGAGGACCAGGTGGCCGCACTGCTGCACACCACCGCGGACGTCATCGTCACCCAGGGTGAGGCGCTGCTGCCGCTGGAGGCCGCGATCCGCGGCGCCGCGCACCCCGGCTCCACCGCGCTCAACATCGTCACCGGCCCGTACGGGCAGACCTTCGGCAACTGGCTGCGCTCCTGCGGGGTCGAGGTCGTGGACCTGGCCGTCCCCTTCGACAGCGCGGTCAGCGCGCAGCAGGTCGCCGACGCCCTCGCCGCCCACCCGGCCATCGACTTCGTCTCCCTCGTCCACGCCGAGGCCGCCACCGGCAACACCAACCCCGTCGCCGGGATCGCCGCCGCCGTCCGCGAGCACGGCGCCCTGCTGATGCTCGACGCGGTCGCCTCCGTCGCCGCCGAGCCGCTGCTCACCGACGAGTGGGGCGTCGACCTGTGCGTCATCGGCGGCCAGAAGGCCATGGGCGGCCCCGCCGGGGTCTCCGCCGTCTCCGTCTCCCAGCGCGCCTGGGAGCGGATCGCCGCCAACCCGGCCGCCCCGCGCCGCTCCTACCTGTCCCTGCTCGACTGGAAGGAGCGCTGGACGGACGCCGGGCGCACCGTGCTCCCGCACGCCCCCGCCCAGTTGGAGATGCTGGCCCTCGGCGCCTGCCTCGACCGGATCGCCGCCGACGGCCTGCCCGCCGTCATCGCCCGCCACCGCGCCGCCTCCGCCGCCACCCGCGCGGGCGCCCGCGCGCTCGGCACCCTCGCCCCGTTCGTCACCGAGGACGCCCACGCGGCCCCCGTCGCCACCACCCTGCGCACCCCGGCCGGCGTGCACGCGGCCGAGCTCGCCGCCCGCCTCGACCCCGCCCTCCCCGTCCAGCCCGGCGGCGGCCCCCTCGCCGCCTCGATGCTCCGCGTCAACCACTACGGCCCCGCCGCCGCCCTGCCCACCGTCCACGCCTGCCTCACCGCCCTCGCCACCGCGACGGACGCGGACCCGGCCCCGGCCCTGGCCGCCGCCGAGGCGGCCTGGACGGCGGCCGTCCAGGGCTGACACCACGGCGCCGTCGAGGCCCGACCACGCGGAGCGGCCCCCGGTCCCGGGGGCCGCTGCGTCTCTCCCCCCGGACCGGGCCCGGCCGCGCACGGCACGGCGGGTTTCGGCCATGGGCTCCCGGCACAGTTCCCGAAGCGTTCATCTGCGCGGCACGCCGATCTCACCGGGGGCGGGCAGGCTCCGGCCATGGGTGAAGTTGGCTATACAACTTCACCCAGAACGCCGCCGAGGAGGAGACCACCGTGACCAAGCTGCCGCCGTACTGGCTGCGCGACAACTGCCCCTGCGCCGAGTGCCGGGACCCCAGGAACGGGCAGAAGCTGTTCCAGATCGACGACCTGCCGCAGGACCTGGCGGTCGCCGCGAGCACGGAGACCGACGGGGGCCTGGAGGTGCTCTGGTCGGACGGGCACCGCTCGCGCTACCCGCTGGACTGGCTGGGCGCCGAGCGGGACCGCGACGGGCGGACGGAGGAGGGCAAGCGGCTCTGGGTGGCGGCGGACTTCGCGCGCGGCATCCCCGAGGCGCGGTGGGAGGCGTACCTGGCCGACCCCGCCGAGCAGGCCGCCGTCCTCACCGCCGTGCGCAGCAGCGGCTTCGCGGTGCTGCGCGGGGTGCCGGCGGTGGAGCGGCAGGTCCTCGCGGTGGCCGAGAGCTTCGGCTACGTCCGGGTCACCAACTACGGGGAACTGTTCGACGTCCGGGTCGAGCCGGATCCGAACAACCTGGCCTTCACCAGCGTCGCGATCGCGCCGCACACCGACAACCCGTACCGGGATCCGGTGCCGACGCTCCAGCTCCTGCTCTGCCTGGAGAACTCCGCGACCGGCGGCGACTCCGGCCTGGTGGACGGGTTCCGGGCGGCGGCGCTGCTCCGGGAGGAGGCGCCGGCGGACTTCGAGACGCTCACCCGCACGCCCGTCCCGTTCGTCTTCCGCGACCGCCGCACCGAACTGCGCGCCGACCGCCCGCTGATCGAGGTGGACGCCCTGGGCCGGATCCGCGAGGTGCGGTTCAACAACCGCTCGATCGGCACCCTGCGCGGGAGTTCCACCGAACTGACGGCCTTCTACGCCGCGTACCGCCGCTTCGCCGCGATCACCCTGCGCCCCGAGCTCCAGCTCGCCTTCCGCCTCGACCGCGGCGACTGCCTGATCTTCGACAACACCCGGCTGCTGCACGCCCGTACGGCCTTCCAGCAGGACGGCCACCGCCACCTCCAGGGCTGCTACGCCGACCTGGACACGCTGGGCAGCACCCTCGCCGTGCTGCACCGGCGCGCCGCCGCGCTGGACGCGATCGCCGGGCTGTTCGCGGGCGAGGGCGCCGGGGAGTACCTGGGTGAGGAGGTCACCATGGCCGAGCACATGCTCCAGGCCGCTGCCGCCGCCGAGGCGGCCGGGGCGCCGGACCACCTCGTCGCCGCCGCGCTGCTGCACGACGTCGGGCACTTCTTCGATGAGCACGGCCAGGGAGCGCCGCACGGACGCGACTTGATGGAAGGCCAGGACAACCGGCACAGCGACACCGGCGCCGACTGGCTGGCACGGTGGTTCGGCCCGGAGGTGACCGAGCCGGTCCGGCTGCACGTGGCCGCCAAGCGCTACCTGTGCGCGGTGGAGCCGGACTACCGGCAGCGGCTGTCCGAGGCCTCGGAGTACACCCTCACCGTCCAGGGCGGCCCGATGGACGAGCGGCAGGCCGCCGCGTTCGCCGAACTCCCGGGCGCCGTGGACGCGGTGGCCGTCCGCCGCTGGGACGAGCAGGCGAAGACGGCCGGGGCGCCGACACCCGGATTCGAGCACTACCGCCCGATGCTCGCCGCGCTCATGCGCTGACGGCACCGGCCGGCCCGCCCGGGAGCAGGAGCGGGCTCCGCCCCGGACTCAGTCGCCCTCCCGGGCGTGCCGCGAAAGCGCCGACGCGGCCAGCGAGTTGTGGATGCTGAACGCCACCGTCCCGGGCAGGTAGCGGTCCTGGGACCACTCCACCGGAGTGCCGGTCGGGTCCGTCGTGCGCCGCCGTTCGCGCAGCAGCGGGCCGCCGCGGCGGCAGCCGAGGAGCCGGGCGTCCTCGGCGTTGGCGGCCACGATGTCGATGGTGTGGTCGGCGTCGGTGAACAGGATGCCGTGCTCGCGCAGGACTTCGGTGTGCGAGACGACGTCCGCCGGCAGCTCGGCGACGATCTCGCCGACCCGCGGCGGGTAGATGGTCCGCTCGACCATCACGGGCGTGCCGGAGAGGGTGCGCAGCCGGACGGTCACGTACACCTCGGCGCCCGGCTCCAGGCGCAGTTGCTCGCGTTCGGCGGTGTCGGCGGGGCGGCGGACCAGCGAGTCCAGGATGCCGCCGGGCTCCTCGCCCATCGAGTACGCCCAGTGCGTGAAGCTGAGCAGTTCGGAGAAGCTCTGCACCCGGGCGCCCCCGAGCACGACGCGCCGGGTGCCGCGGCGGGAGGTGACCAGCCCGTCGGAGCGCAGGACGGCGAGCGCCTGGCGGACGGTGCCGCGGGAGACGCCGTACTGCTCGGCGAGCGCGCCCTCGGCGGGCAGCCGGCCGGCCTCGCCGTACGCGCCGGTGGTGATGGCCTCGCGCAGGTCGGCGGCGACCTTCCGGTACAGGGCGCCGGGAGCGCGCTCGGCGGGGCGCCCGGGCTCAAGTGCCACGTCAGTCAATGTCCCTCCTGGGGCGGTGTCCTGCGCAGCCGTACCGGCACGGACAGCCCGACCTTATCCCGCTGCGCCTTTGAAGCATCGCACCGAACGGATCACGCTCCGATGGCCGGATTCGACCGTTCCCGCAGCCGACCCCGGTTCTGGGCCGTCCGTTCACCTTCCCGTCATCGGACTCCGGCGTACTTACCTCCGTCAGCGAAGTTGGCTAGTCAACTCGGACGGCCTCGAACGGCTCCGGGCGGCTCCGAACGGCACCGGGCACCTCAGAACGGCTCCGAACGGCCACTCGCACGATCCCCCGATCAGACAACCCCACCGCAGCTCACCCCCTTGCAGTACACCCGATCAGGAGACTGACCCGTGTCCGTGCACCGCGCCCGTTCCGCCGCCTTCGCAGCGGTCCTGACCGCCGCCGCGCTGTCCCTCACCGCCTGCGGCTCCGCCGGCTCCTCCACCGCGAAGTCCGGCGACGCCGCGGGCGGCAAGAGCGCCAAGACCGCCACCTCGGTCGCCGACTTCGGCGGGATGGACGGCCTGATCGCCGCCGCCAAGAAGGAGGGGAAGCTGCACGTCATCACGCTGCCCCGGACCTGGGCGAACTACGGCAAGCTGATGGACGACTTCAAGGCGAAGTACGGCATCGAGATCGAGAGCGAGAACCCGGACGGCACCAGCCAGGACGAGATCAACGCGGTCACCTCCCGCAAGGGCCAGGACCGCGCCCCCGACGTCGTCGACCTCGGCTCGGCCTTCGCACTGAGCGCCGCCAAGCAGGGTCTGCTGGCCCCGTACAAGGTCACCGACTTCGACAAGATCCCGGCCACCATGAAGAACGCCGACGGCCTGCACTACAACGACTACGGCGGCTACATGGCGATCGGCTGCGACGCCAAGAAGGTGTCCGCCTGCCCGAAGACCTTCGCCGACCTGCTGAAGCCCGAGTACAAGGGCATGGTCGCCCTGAACGGCAACCCGACCAAGGCCGGGGCCGCCTTCGGCGCCGTCTACGCGGCCGCGCTCGCCAACGGCGGCTCGCTGGACAACATCCAGCCCGGCATCGACTTCTTCGCCAAGGTCAAGCAGGCCGGCAACTTCAACCCGGTCGAGGTCACCCCGGCGACCATCGAGAAGGGCGAGACCCCGATCAGCATCGACTGGTCGTACCTGAACGCCGGCTACGCCGACAAGTTCAAGGACAAGGGCATCGACTGGCAGGTGGCCATCCCCTCGGACGGCTCCTACGCGCAGTACTACAACCAGGCGATCAACAAGGACGCGCCGCACCCGGCCGCCGCCCGCCTGTGGGAGGAGTACCTGTACAGCGCCGAGGGCCAGAACGGCTTCCTGGGCGGCTACGCCACCCCGGCCCTGTTCGACGCCATGAAGACGGCCGGCACCCTGGACACGGCCGCCGCCGCCAAGCTGCCGACCGTCGAGAAGCCCTTCACCACCTTCCCGACCCAGGACCAGACCGACACGGCCAAGAAGACCGTGACCGAGAACTGGGCCAAGGCGATCGCGGGCTGACCTGACGATGACCACGGCTCCCACCCCGGTGCCGGCCCCCGCCTCCGCCGCCCAGAGCGGCGGGGGCGCCCCCGGCCCCGCAGCAACCACCCCCGCCACCGCCGACGCCACGACGGCCAAGGCCACCGACACCGCGGCCGAGACCGCCAAGACCGCCGGGGCCCCCCGCCCCGGCAAGCCCCGGGCCGTCCGCGGCCGCGCCTGGATGGCCGCCCTCCCCCTGCTCCTGTTCTTCCTGGTCGGCTTCGGCCTGCCCGCCGTCGCGATCGCCATCGGCGCGTTCACCACCTCGCCCGACGCCCCCGACGGCGGCGGCACCTTCACCACCGACAACCTCACCGGCTCGCTGCAGGGCGCCTACTGGACCGCCCTGTGGGGCAGCGTCAAGCTCTCCCTGCTGACCGCGCTGATCGCCGCCGTGGTCGGCCTGCCGCTGGCCCAGGCCGTGGCCACCTCCCGGTTCCGGGTGTTCCGCGAGGCGGTGCTCTCCGCCTCCGGCGTCCTCGCCAACTTCGGCGGCGTGCCGCTCGCCTTCATGTTCGTCGCCACCCTCGGCAACGCCGGCGAGGTCACCAAGAAGTTCGGCCTCACCAGCCACGGCTGGAACCTCTACACCTTCACCGGCCTCTCCGTGGTCTACCTGTACTTCCTGGTGCCGCTGATGGTCATCACCATCACCCCGGCCCTGGAGGGCCTGCGCACCCAGTGGCGCGAGGCCGCGTACAACAACGGCGCCACCGTCGTGCAGTACTGGCGACACGTGGCCCTGCCGGTCCTGGTGCCCTCGCTGCTCGGCGGCTTCGTGCTGCTGTTCGGCGCCTCCTTCGCCGCGTACGCCACCGCCGAGGCCATGGTGGGCAGTTCGGTGCCGCTGATCTCGATGCAGATCGGCGACGCGCTGTCCGGCAACGTCCTGGTCGGCCAGGGCAACCTCGCCCTCGCCCTCGGCCTCGACATGATCGTGGTCGCCTGCCTGGTGATGGCCGTGTACCTGCCCCTTCAGCGCCGGAGTGCCAAGTGGCTCGCCTGATCAATCGCATCCGTTTCGGCCGCGGCCTCGTCCTGCTGCTCTGCGGCGTCTACTTCGCCGTACCGCTGGCCTCCTCGGTGATCTTCAGCGTCGACGACAACAAGGGCGGCACCACCTTCCGGGCCTACACCGAGCTGCTGAACGCGCCCGGCTTCCTGGACAGCCTGGTGCTGAGCCTGGAGCTGGCCGGCGTCACGGTGGCGGTGCTGCTGCTCCTGCTCGTCCCGGCGATGCTCGCCGCCCGGCTCGGTGCGCCGAAGCTGCGCCCGGTGATCGAGGTGATGTGCTCGATGCCGCTGGTCGTCCCCGTGGTCGCGCTCACCACCGGCATCATCGGCGTGCTGCGCTGGGGCCCGGACTACCTCCGGGACACCCCGCTGTTCCAGACCATCGTGGCCATCCAGGACCCGAAGTTCCCGATCGTCCTGGTCATCGCCTACGTGCTGATGGCGCTGCCGTTCGCCTACCGGGCGCTGGACGCCGGGCTGCGCGGCGTGGACGTCGCCACCCTGGTCGAGGCCGCCCGCAACTGCGGGGCCGGCTGGCTGCGCGCGGTGTTCACCGTCGTCCTGCCGAACCTGCGCAGCGCGCTGCTGAACGCGGCCGTCCTCACCGTCGCCCTGGTGCTCGGCGAGTTCACCACCGCCTCCATCCTCGGCTTCACCCCCTTCTCGGTGTGGATCAACTCCAACGGCAAGAGCGACGGCCAGATGTCCGTCGCCGTCTCGATGCTCAGCCTGCTGATCGTCTGGCTCGTCCTGCTGCTGATGTCCGCCGCCGGCCGCGGCCGCAAGGGCGCGCGGGCCTGACGGCCCCCGCCGCACGGCCATCCCGCGCTCCGGCCGCACGGTCCTGAACCACCCCACGCTTTCCAGGAGTCACCAGCCATGACCACGGTTTCCGCCCCCGTCACCGGTGTCGCGCTCGCCCCCGGCGGCGCCACCGTCGAGTTCCGCTCGCTGCGCCGCTCGTTCGGCGCCACCACCGCCCTCGACGGCCTGGACCTGACCGTCCACCCGGGCGAACTGCTCGCCCTGCTCGGCCCGTCCGGCTGCGGCAAGACCACCGCGCTGCGCATCCTGGCCGGCTTCGAGCAGCACGACTCCGGCGAGGTCCTGGTCGACGGGCAGGACATCACCGCGATCCCCGCCCACAAGCGCGACGCGGGCATGGTGTTCCAGTCGTACAGCCTCTTCCCGCACCTGAGCGCGCTGGACAACGTCGCCTTCGGGCTGCGGATGCGCGGCGCCGGCAAGGCCGAGCGCCGCAAGCGCGCCCAGGAGCTGCTGGAGCTGGTCGGCCTGCCGCACCGCGCCGAGCACTACCCGCACCAGATGTCCGGCGGCCAGCAGCAGCGCATCGCGCTCGCCCGGGCGCTCGCCCTGCAGCCGCGCGTGCTGCTGCTCGACGAGCCGCTGTCCGCGCTGGACGCCAAGGTCCGCCTCCAGCTGCGCGAGGAGATCCGCCGGCTCCAGCAGGAGCTGGGGATCACGACCCTGTTCGTCACCCACGACCAGGAGGAGGCGCTGTCGATGGCCGACCGGGTCGCGGTGCTGCGCGCGGGCCGGCTGGAGCAGTGCGCCACCCCGTCCGAGCTGTACGGGCGCCCGGCCACCGCGTTCGTCGCCGAGTTCGTCGGCACCATGAGCCGCATCCCGTGCACCCGCACGTCCGACGGCGTCGAGGTACTCGGCCGCCGGCACGCGGTGGACGGCGACCTGCCCGCCGACGGCGAACTCCAGGTGCTGGTACGCCCGGAGAACGTCACCCTGACCCCGTCCGAGACCGGCCCGGCCCTGGTGATCACCGCGTCCTTCCTGGGCGCCGTCACCCGGCTCACCGTCCGCCTCGACGACGGCACCGAGGTCAAGGCCGACCTGCCGACCGAGGCCGCCGCCGCGCTGCCGGCCGGCTCGCGCGCCGAGCTCCTGCTGCCGGAGCGTCCGGTGCTGGTGGACCGCCGCACCGTCTGAGAGCCTCGAACCCCATCTGCGCAGCACCATCTGATGAACCACCGAAGGTACCGCCATGCCTGAAGCCCTGACGCCCGACTCCGCCCTGACGCCCGGTGCCCTGACGCCTGACGCCCTGACGCCGGAAGCCCCCCGCCCCGCCGCCGTCCTGTTCGACATGGACGGCACCCTGGTCGACACCGAGCAGCTCTGGTGGCAGGCCGCCGCCGAACTCGCCGACGAACTCCACCACGCGCTCACCGACCAGGACGCCCCCGAAGTGCTCGGCCAGGCCGTCGAGCACACCGCCGCCCACCTGCATAAGGTCAGCGGCACCACCCTCACCGAGGCCGAACTCGCCGCCCGGCTCGGCGAGTCCTTCGCCACCAAGGTCGCCGCCGAGACCGTCCCGCGCCCCGGCGCCCTCGCCCTGCTGGCCTCCCTGCGGGACGCGCGGGTGCCCACCGCGCTGGTCTCCGCCTCCCCGCGCCGGGTCGTCGACCTGGTCCTCGCCGCCATCGGCCGGGACTGGTTCGCCGTCACCCTGGCCGCCGAGGACACCCCGCACACCAAGCCCGCACCGGACCCGTACCTCGCCGCCGCCGAACGGCTCGGACTGGACCCGGCCACCTGCGTCGCCGTCGAGGACACCCCGACCGGAGTCGCCTCCGCCGCCGCGGCCGGCTGCGCCGTGCTCGCCGTGCCGTCCACCGCGACGCCGATGCCCGACGGCAGCCGGATCACCCTGCTCGCCAGCCTGGAACAGGCCGACCTCGCCCTGCTGGGGAAGCTCGGCGCCGCCCGGGCCGTTTGACCGGCATGCCCTATCTCCTGCTCTCCCTCGCCATCCTGAGCGAGGTCTGCGCGACCAGCTGCCTCAAGCTCACCGAGGGGTTCACCCGCCTCTGGCCGAGCGTGGGGGTGGCGGTCGGCTACGTGCTGTCCTTCGTACTGCTCGGGCGCGCGCTCAAGCACATCCCGGTCTCGGTCGCCTACGCCGTCTGGTCCGGGGCCGGGACGGCGGCGGTCGCCGGAATAGGCGTGGTCGCCTTCGGCGAATCGCTGGGCCGCCTCCAGTGGCTGGGGATCGCCCTGGTGATCGTCGGAGTGGTCGTGCTCAACCTCAGGAACAGTCACTGACGGGCCGCCACCAGGCCCGCGGTGCTGGTCAACTGCCCTTTCGGAGCGGGACGTCGGATGTGCCGACCTCCCGCTCCGAGCGGTTCGCTACCGTGGGCCCCATGACCGAACCACGGCCCCACCACTACCGCTTCGTCCACCGCGAGCTCGCCCGCCAGGTCCTCGAGTTCGGCCCGCGGCTGACCGTCCCGGACGCCGGCGGCAGCCTCCTGCCCGTCATCACCGGCATCTGGGACGACCTCGGCCAGACCCTCCCGCCCGAGGACCGGCTGCCCAGCCACGGCCTGGACTGCCGGCACCTGCGGGCCGACGGCCACCCCCTGCTGCTCGTCACCCTCCCCACCCCGACCGGCGCCACCGAGGCCCACTTCGTCGCCGCCGTCCACCCCCAGGGCACCAGGACCGTCCGCTACGTGACCCTGGAGCACGCGCTCAACCCCTTCGACGGCAGCCCCGGCACCGTCCTCGGCGAGTGGTCGTCCGAGGGCCACCTCAACCACGGCGAAGGCCCCTCCCCCGTCGCCGAACTGTTCGTCGCCGCGGTGGCGAAGCTCGTCACCCCGAAGAAGCGCGGCTTCTGGCGCCGCTGACCCCGACGGCGTGTACTGCCGACGCCGCGCGCCGACGCATCGTCAAGGTCCCGCCATCGCACCGCGAAGCACCCGTCACGACAGATCGCCCGCGTACCGACTGCGGCTATGCTCGGCCGGTCACGCCATCGACACATCGGGGGAGCAGTGGCCGACTTCACGGTCAGCACCGAGTTCCTCGCCAAGCTGGCCAAGGACCTCAAAGGCTGCGGCGACGAACTCGACCAGGGACTCAAGGCGCTCAAGGAAGCGAGTCGCAGCGGACTGGGCTACGACTTCCTCGACGAGGCCTGCGGACACTTCCAGAGCACGTGGGAGTACGGGCTGAAGAAGGTCCGCGAGTGCGTCAAGGTGCTCGACGACGGGCTGGAGACGGTGCAACAGAGCTACGACGGCACCGAACAGAGCATCACCAAGGTCCTCACCCCGGCGGCGCGGTCGTGACCGACCCCACGCCGGACTGGTCCGGCCTCGGCTTCAACCCGACCCCCGGCGAGCCGACCGCCGTAGCCGGCCTCAGCAGCAACCTGCGCCGGGTGGGCCAGCACCTGACCGACGTCCACACCACGCTCTCGCAGCTCTCCGCCAACCAGGGCCAGTGGACCGGCGAGGCCGCCCAGGCCTTCGCCGGCCAGTTCGGCAAGCTCCCCACCTATCTCCAGGACGCCGCCGACTCGATCACCGCCGCCTACCAGGCCCTCGACGTCTGGTACACGGCACTGACCGAACACCAGCCCAAGGCCGCCGAGTTGGCCCGCGCCGCGGTCGCCGCCAAGCAGCAGAAGGAGCAGGCCGAACAGGCGCACACCGCCGCGGCCGCCGCCCCCGACCTCAAGCTCGCCGGCCAGACCTTCCCCGACGACGCCGCCCTCGCCGCCGCCGAACAGCGCTACACCACGGCGAAGAACCACCTGGACGCGGCCGCCGCACTCGTCGGCAGCGCCGCCAACGACCTCACCCAGCTCCGGAAGCAGGCCCACGAACTCGCCGGGGGCCACAAGTCCGACGCCCACAAGACCGCGGCCGCCATCCGCAAGGCCGCCGACAGCAAGGCGCCGCCGGAGCCCGGCTGGCTCAGCAAGGTCGGCAACTGGCTCAAGAACCACGGCGCCGACATGCTCACCGTGGCCGCCGGCATCTGCGGCGTCGCGGCGATCTTCTTCCCCGCCTTCGCACTCCCGGCCATCCTGCTGAGCGCCGCCGCCGCAGGCGCGCACGCGAAGCAGTACGGCATCAAGGGACTGATGCCGACCAGCATGGCGAACCTCGGCAACGACCTCACCCTGGCCGGTGATCTCCTCGGGGCGCTCCCCGGAGGAGCCCTCCTCAAAGGCGGAATCACCGCGTTCCGGGGCGCCCGCGCGACCGGCACCGGGGTCAAGGCCGTGAGCGCCGGCGCCACCGAGATCCGCACCGCCGCCAGGGCGATGGACCCGGCCAGCCCGATCTTCACGACGGCGATCGAGAAGCCCGCCATCAAACTCGGGCTCTCCAAGGCCACCGCGATGAACGTCTCCGACGGCGTGCAGGCAGCCAGTGGCGTCGCGCTGACGGCCCCCACCGCCTGGGGCCTCACCCAGGACGACCCGAGCCCGGGGCTGAGCGCCGCGGTGAACTACACCACGGGAGGCGGCACGGCGCTCAACGGTGCCGGAGCCACCATCGGCGGCAGCGGCAAGAGCCGGATCGTAGCCGGACTGCTCGGTGGCGGCAGTGCGATCGTCACCGGCGTGTGGGGAGTCGGCCATGACTGACACGACCGCCCCGTCGTTCTGGCTCTCCCTGCCCGAAGGGTTCACGAGCATCGACCTGTCCGAGGATCCGGGCGACCGCATGAGTCGGATCGTGGACGGACTCGACGCGCTCACCGATGCCGGTCCGGAACAGAAGCTCGGTATCACCGTCTCCGCCGAGCTCGCCCTCCAGGCGCAGCTGCGCGAGGGTGCGGTCCACGTCTCCAACTGCCTGGTACAGACCGAGGAAGGCACGATCGTCCAGGGCATGTTCAGCCTGTTCCTCCGCGAGCAGGAGCACGGCGCCCCGGGCACCTACCCCCAGCGCGTCGCCGAGGAGCTCGCGGCCGCCTGGCCGGACGCCGACGTCGACGTCCTCGACTTCCGGCTCGGCCGTGCCACCGTGACCGTCCGCGACCTGGCCGTACCCGTGTCCGGGGCGGTCTACGGCCTGCCGGGATCGGGCGTCGTCACCGTCCGCCAGCTGGAAGCCCTGTTCCCTCATCCGTGGAGCCCTCACGTGCTCGCCGTCGTCTTCACCACCCAGCACCTGGACTACTGGGACGGGTGGTCGGTGCTGGTGGGCGCCGCCATCGGCGGGATCTCCTTCTACCCTCCGTTCGACGAAGCACAGAACGCCCTGTCGCCGGAGCGGCGGGACAACATCCGAAAGGCCTTCGGGTGACACTCGCCCAGTCCGCCCCGGAGACGGGAAGCAAGGCGGCGCACTGGCTCCGCCGTGGCGCCGTCCTGGTCGCCGTCCTGACCTGCCTGTCCGTCGGCACCGTCCTCGCGTTCGTGTACGTCGGCACCCTCCTGGCTTTCGGCCTGGGTGCGCTCTACACGGTCGCGGCGGGCGTCGGCCTCGCCAAGCTCGGAGGACCGGGGAACGACCCCGATGGCAAGGACGTCGGCGCCGGGCTGGTCCTCGTCCTCTTCGCCTTCCTCATCGCCACCGGTGCGGGCGCCGACGCCTGGCACAACCAGCTGCTGAGTTCGGGGCGGGACGTCAAGGCGGTGGTCATCGCCGAGCACGTCGACAAGTCGACCCACGGCACGAAGCGGACGTACGACCTCTCCACGCGGGGCGAGAAGGTCCCCGGCGGACCCTTGGAGCCGGACAGCCGGCGCTTCAACCCCGGCGACCACGTCACCGTCCGGATGGACCCGGCCGGCCGGGTCGCCCCCAAGCTGCCCGGGGAGGCCGATTCCCCGGCATCCCTGTGGAGCGCGATCGGAATCAACGCGGTCATCGCCCTGTTCCTGCTGTGGTTCGCCCACGACAGCCGCAAGCCGCCCCGGGACCCTCGCCCAGCCGGACCGTGGCGCGAGCGCGTGCGCCGACTCGACGGGCTGCCGCTCACCGCGGCGGCGACGGCGGTCTCGGTGCCCTGGCTCCTGTGCTTCCTGCTCGTCCAGAACCGTCTCGGCCTGGCCCTGATGGTCGCGATCCCCTATCCCCTCGCCGGGTTGGCGGCCTTCGGCTCGCTCGTCCGCGACGAGGACCGGAAGCAACCCCAGGGCCTGGTCCTCCTCGCGGTCGGTCTCGTCTTCACCGCGCTCGCCCTGTTCCTCTGACCGACGGCCCGGCACGCGCACTGGAACCCGTGAACCGGTGAGCAGGAAGTCGGCCGGGCCGACTTCCTGCTCACCGGTGGGATCGGGTCAGCCCAGCAGCTCCGGCAGTTCCGCCACCGAGCCGAGCACGTGCGTCGCCCCGTCGGCGCGCAGCCGGGCCTCGTCGTGGGCGCCGGTGAGCACGCCGGCGACGACGGACGCTCCGGCCCGTACGCCGGTCAGCATGTCGTAGCCGGTGTCTCCGGCGACGGCGATCTGCCGCACCGACTCGACTCCGGTCCGCAGCAGCGCGGTGAGCGCGAGGTCCGGGTAGGGGCGGCCGCGGCCGGCCTCGGCGGGGCTGAGGGTGAGGTCGGCGACGGACTGCCAGCCGAGGGCGGTGAGGATGCGGTCCTGGGTGGCCCGGGAGAAGCCGGTGGTGAGGACGACCTTCCGGCCCTGGCCGCGCAGTTCGGCGATGGCTTCGGCGGCGCCGGGCAGGGCGGCGCAGTGTCCGGCGTCGACGAGGTCGTGGTAGGCGGCCTCGAAGGCGGTGTTGGCCCGCTGGGCCTTGTCCTCGTCCCCGAAGAGGTGCCGGAAGACGGAGATCTTGGATTCGCCCATGGTGGCGCGGACGTGTTCCAGCATGGGGCCGAAGCCCGGGCTGCCGGCCTCGACGCCGAGCGTCCGGGCGGCGGCGGTGAAGGCCTGTTCGACGAGGCCGTCGTCGGCCACGGTGGTGCCGGCCATGTCGAGGACGACCAGGCGGATGTCAAAGGAAGACATGTCAACTACCCTTACAGGTTTGCGAGTTCGGCGGTGGTTTCGGCGATGGCCGGGGAGCAGGTCATGCCGCGGCCGCCGGGGCCGGTGACGAGCCAGACGCCGTCGCGGAGTCGTTCGCGGTGGACGACCCGGGTGGTGTCGACGCACTGCGCGTACACCCCGGCCCAGCGGCGGCGGACGCGCGGCAGGGGGCGGCCGAGCAGGTCCTCGGCCACGCCGACCAGGTGGTCGTACGGGTCCTCGACGACGTCGAAGCCGAACGGCTGGTCGTACTCGTGGGTGTCGCCGATGGTGAGGCCGCCGTCGCGCCGCTGGACCATGAGCAGCTGCATCTTGTGTTCGGCGGCGACGTCGGTCTGCGGCTGGGTGTCGCGGAGGCGGTCCAGGGCGGTTCCGGCGAAGGCCGGGTAGTAGCGGAAGCTGTCGCCGTCGGCGACGGAGGTGGTGAGGGTCTCGCCGAGCGGGTCGGTCTGCATCATCTGCAGCCGGACCTTGCGCACGGGCAGCGAGGGGGCGAGTTCGCGGACGAGGCCGCCGAGCCAGGCGCCGGTGCAGAGGATGACGAGGTCACCGGTGTGGATGTCGCCGTGGTCGTCGCGGACGGCGTTCTCGCCGATCACGTCGCGGACCTCGCGGCCGGGCAGGAAGGTGTAGCGGCCGGTGGCCTGGAGGGCGGCGCGCAGCGCGGGCTGGGCGGTGCGGGGTTCGACGGCGGCGTCGCGCTCGCACCACAGGGCGCCGAGGAGTTCGCCGCGCAGGGCGGGGTTGGCGGCCCTGGTCTGGTCGGCGTCGAGCAGCCGGTAGCCGCGGGCGGCGGCGTCGGGCAGGGTGAGTGCCTGTTCGGCGACGGCGAGTTCGGCCTGGGTGCGGATCGCGGTGAGCGATCCGTTGGCGCGGAAGCCGAGGTCGGGGACGCGGGCGCCGATGCCTTCCCACAGTTCGCGGGCGCGCAGCGCGGTGTCCAGTTCCTCGCCCTGTGCGCGGCCGCTGACCCAGACCAGGCCGAAGTTGCGCACGGAGGCGCCGCGCGCCTCGGTCTCGCGTTCCAGGTGGACGACCTCGTGGCCGCGTTCGACGGCCTGCCAGGCGTGCATGGTGCCGAGCACGCCTGCTCCTACGACGATGACTCTCATGCGGCCAGGCTGGTGCGCCCAGGTGTCCTGGGGGCGTCCCGGTAGCGTCCCGCAGATGAATCACCCGAAAAGTTGTACAGACAACCCTGCCGTCCCGACAGGGCCTACGGCCGTAGCACCCGCGCCCGCAGGTAGTTGCGCCGCCCGAAGTTCGGCTCGTCCACCGCCGTCAGCTCCTCCACCTGGAACCGGTACAGCGCCGCCGCCCCGCCCCCGGTGAGGAACTGCCGCCGCACCTGCTCGTCCTGCGCGAAGGACGGGTACCGCCCCTGGTAGGCGGCCAGCGCCGCCTCGGCCTGCCGCCCCCAGGCCTCGCTCGCGCCGCCGGCCAGTTGCAGGCCGCGCAGTTGCTCGCCGAAGACCGGCGGCGGCAGGAAGACGGTGGCGGCGGCCCGGGCCTCCTCGGCGAGGTGGTGGCTGTGCCGGGTGGAGCGCTCGCTGACGAAGTACAGGACGAGGTCGTCGTCGTACGCGAAGAAGGCCAGGTTGGCGTGCGGGCCGTGCTCGTGGCCGGCGGTGGCGAGGGTGAGCACCATGGCCTCGGCGAGCAGTCCCTCGACGCCCTTGTGCGGCGACTCGCCCGGCCAGTCCCCCTGCGTGATGTCGAGTCGGTACGGCATTGGCACTCCCTCCGCTGGCACGCCCGGCGCTCCCGCGCCCCGGCACGACTGAGCCGGGCGGGTTCCCCGCGAAGGGGCCCCACGCCCGGCTCACATGCTCTACCCGCCACCCCGGCCAGACAAGGGTCGGACGGGCTACGGGGAGGCTACGGAATCAGCGCTGTCGGGTCTCGCCGCCAATGCCACGGGCACCCGTCGACAGTGCTGCCGGCAGCCGCCGTTCAGTGCTGCCGCGTCCCGTACGCGGCGTGGCGGCCGCCCGTCACCGGCACCGCGCCCGGGCCGAGCAGCGGGCGCAGCGCACCCGTCCGCATCCGGTCCACCAGCGGCCCGCAGCGGCCGGCGAGCGGCGCCAGCACCACCGCGACCAGGAGGCCGACCAGCGCGCCGACGGCCACGTCGTGCGGATAGTGCACGCCGACCCAGACCCGGGAGGCGCCCATCAGCACCGCGAAGATCCCGGCGATCCAGCCGAGCCGCCGGTCGGCGAACCAGAGTGCGGTGGCGGCGGCGAAGGCGATCACCGTGTGGTTGCTGGGGAAGGACCAGTCACCGGCGCCGGGGCAGGTCTCCAGCGAGATGCTGCCGGGGATCTGGGCGCACGGCCGGACTTCTTCGACCATGCCCTTGAGCACCGAGTTGACGCCGTACGCGACGACCACGATCACCGGCGAGGCGAGCACCTTGGCCATCACGGCCGAGTCGGCGCCGCGCGCCCGCCACCAGGCGTAGAGCATGAAGACCGCGAACAGGCCGAGGCCGAGCGCCGACCAGACCTTGATCAGCTCGTCCAGCCAGTGCGGAGCAGCTTGCGCCCACCCGTTCACCCGGGTGTAGAGGCTGCCGTCGATGCCGCTGCCGTCGTAGACGGCGAGAGCCCGGGAGGACGTCACTTGTCACCTCCGTGACGGTGCGCCTTACGGGCGCGGAACAGTTCGAGAACAATGGGGAGCACGGAGACAACTACTACCAGACCGATGATCGGGAGCAGATATCTGTCGATGCTGGGGATCGACGATCCGAGCCCGTACCCGGCGAGCACCACGCCGACGGTCCAGACGGCGCCGCCGGTCACCTGCCAGAACGTGAACGAACGGGCCGGCACCTCGAGCACGCCGCAGAGCGGGTTCAGCACCGTTCGGACCACCGGGATGAAGCGGGCCAGCACGATCGCCTTGCCGTGGCCGTACTTGCCCAGCAGTTCCTCGGCCCGCTCGACGCCCTCCAGCAGGCTCCTGCGCTCGGTGCGGCGCAGCAGCGCGCGGCCGCCGCGCCTGCCGATCAGGTAGCCGACCTGGGCGCCGGCCAGCGCGCCGACCAGGGCGGCGGGCAGCACCTGGTAGAGCTCCAGCTGCGGGCCGCTGGTGGCACCGGGCACGCACAGCAGGCCGGCGGTGAACAGCAGCGAGTCTCCGGGCAGGAAGAAGCCCACCAGCAGGCCGGTCTCGGCGAAGAGCACGACGGCGATGCCGAGTGCGCCGAAGGCGGCGAGCAGCGAGGACGCGTCCAGCGGGTTCACCGCGAGGTGAGCGGCCGGATCGGCGAGGAACTGGAGCAAGGCTGGCGGACCTCCCGTACGTTGGGGGGCGGTTCACAGCGGAACCCGCCCCGACCGTCTACAGTGACGTAGACGGTCTACATGACTGTAGACGAAACCTGGAGGAAGCGCCGCCATGTCCGACGTACCGTCCGCCCGCCGGCCCGCCGGGGAGCTGGAGGCCGAGGTGCTGGCCGCGCTCTGGTCGGCCCGGCAGCCGATGACCCCGCAGGACGTCCAGTCGGCACTCGGCGGGGACCTCGCCCGCACCACCATCGCCACGATCCTGGCCCGCCTCCACGACAAGGGAACCGTGGAGCGCACCCGGGCCGGCCGCGCCTACGCCTACACCCCGACCGTCCACGACACCGCGGGCCTCGCCGCCCGCCGGATGCACACCGAGCTCGGCCGCGAGGCCGACCGCTCCACCGTGCTCGCCCGCTTCGTCTCCGACCTCTCCGCCGAGGACGAGCAGCTGCTGCGCGACCTGCTCGGCGACGGCGCGCCGGGGCTCGACTCCTCCTCCTCGGGCCCCGGCCCCACCCCCGCCCCCGGCACCCCCGGGGCGGCCGGCTCGTGATGATCGCCGTCTGGGCCCCGCTGCTGCTGCCGTTCCTGGCCGCCCCGCTGGCCCGCCGCCTCGCCGACGCGCTGCCGCCCCGGGCCGCCGCCTGGATGCTCGCCGGGACGTCCGCCGTACTGGCCGGCGGCACCCTCTGCTCGCTCGGCCTGCTCGCCGCCGCCGGGCTGCTCCAGCTACCGCCGGTCGCCGCTGTCGGCCACCTGTCGCTGCCCTGGCTCACCGCCGCCGCACCCGACGCGCCGGCGGCGGCCGCCGCGGCCGGTCTGGTGCTCGCCGCGCTGACCGCCCGGGCCGTCCGCACCGCCCGCCGCCACCAGGTGGAACTGCGCGAGGCCCGGTCCGCCCTCCCGGCCTGCCCCGCACCGCCCTGCCCCGCGCCGGTCGAGGACCGGCATCCGGACCCGCGCCCCGGTCACGTCACCATGCGCCGGGCACGCACCCCGCAGGCCGTCCTGGCCGGCGCCCGCGCCCTGCTCCAGCCGGGCGAGCACCCGCTCGCCGTCCTCGACGACGAGCGCGCCGACGCCTTCGCCCTGCCGGGGCGCCTGCCCCTCCCCGGCCGGCCCGGCGAGCCCGGCCGGATCGTGGTCACCTCCGGCATGCTGCGCATCCTCACCGGGCCCGAGCGGGCCGCCCTGCTCGCCCACGAGCGCGCCCACCTGGCCGCCCGCCACCACCTCTTCCTCGCCCTCGCCGAGCACGCCGCCGACCTCCACCCGGCGCTGCGGCCGCTGCGCGCGCCCCTCGGGTACCACCTGGAGCGCTGGGCCGACGAGGTGGCGGCCGCCCGGGTCGGCGACCGCGCCGTGACCGCCCGCGCGGTCGGCCGGGCCGCCCTGGCCGCCAGCCGCTCCCCGTGGCCGGCCCGGCCCCGGCTCGTCCCCGCCGCCCACTCCGGGCCGGTCCCGCGCCGGGTCGCCGCCCTGCTCCAGCCCCGCCCGGCGGCCACCACCACCGGCACCCGCCTGCGCGCGGTCGCGATCGCGCTGGCCGCCTGCCTGGCGCTGAGCACCGCCGCCTCCCTGGAGGCCACCGCCGACCTGCACCACACCGTCGAGGCGGCCCAGCGCGGCACCGGCGCGGACCGCTGACCGCGGCACGGCCAGCCGAACCCACACCAGGCCGGCATCGGAGTCACACCCGACCCGCAGCAGACCCGCACCGGGACCCCGCTCGGCCGGACAGGGCCTAGTCATCACACCTCGGCATGTCCACGGTCATACCGTCCGGTATGCCGAGTTGGCAGACCCCGTCCCCAGACACTCACCGCCCCCGTACGCTTTCGTCAGCGCGTCGACCCCGGCGCGGCCTCGAACGGCGGCGAGGAGCAACGCGAGTGCGGCAGACCGGACGGCAGTCCCGACGACCAGAACGCCGCACCGCGCCGAGCACGGCCGAGCTGGCCAGGATCCACGACCGCACTCTCGCCGAAGCCGCCGCCCGCGAACTCGCCCAGCCCCCCTACCCCGAGCCCGGCTCCCCCGGCCTGCTCGAACCCCGCCCCGAGATCGGCGACTCCTGGGCCCGGCTGCGCCGCCTCGGGCTCGACCCCGACGCCGGTGCCGCCGCCGTCCACCTCGGCCCCGCCGAGATCGAGCAGCGCCGCCGCACCAGCGGCCTGGACGCGGTCCTGCCGGCGCTGCGCGACACCCTGCTCCAGCCGGTCGGCCAGACTCCGCTGCTCCTCGCCATCGCCGACGCCGACGGCCACGTGCTCTGGCAGGAGGGCGAGCGCGCCCTGCGCCGCAGCGCCGACCGGATCGGCTTCCTCACCGGTGCCCGCTGGATCGAGGAGAGCGTCGGCACCAACGGCATCGCCGTCGCACTGCGCGCCCAGCGCCCGATGCACGTCCACTCCGCCGAGCACTACCTGCGCAGCCACCACTCCTGGACCTGTGTGGCCGCCCCCGTGCACGACCCGGGCACCGGGCGGCTGGTCGGCGCGATCAACCTCAGCGGCCCGGCCCGCAACGTCCGCCCGTACCTGCTGCAGCTCACCGCCACCGCCGCCCGGCTCGCCGAGACCGAGCTGCGCGCCCACCGGCTGGAGGCGCTGCACCAACTGCGCACCCTGGCCGCCCCGATGCTCGCCCGGGTGGCCGGCCCGGCCCTGGTGGTGGACTCCGCCGGGTGGACCGCCGCCGCGGCCGGGCTGCCGCCGCCCGGCCGGCTGCGGGTGCCGGTCGGCGGCTGGGGAACCGCCGCCGTGCACTGGGTGCCGGGCCTCGGCGAGTGCGCGCTGGAGCCGCTCGCGGACGGCTGGCTGGTGCGACCGGTCCGGCCGCCCGAGGCGGACGCCTCCGGCACGGTGACGGCCGAACAGGCCGAGCAGGCCGAGGGCGCCCGGCTCCGGCTCGACCTGCGCCGCCAGGACCGCCCGGAGCTGACCGTCCGGGGCGCGGCCGGCAGCTGGTCGCACCCGCTCAGCCCGCGCCACGCCGAACTGCTGCTCCTGCTCGCCACCGGACGCGAGGGCAGCACGGCCGCGCAGCTCGCGGAGGCGCTGTTCGGCGACCCGGGCCGGACGGTGACGGTCCGCGCCGAGCTGTCCCGGCTGCGCCGCTACCTGGGCGGCCTGCTGGCCCACCGGCCGTACCGCATCGCCGAGTCGGTGCTGGTCACGGTGGACGGGCCGGACGACCCGTACGACCTGCTGCCGGCCTCCTCGGCCCCGGCCGTCCGGCGGCTGCGGGCCGGGCTGGCCACGGGGACGGTCCGGCTGCCGGGCGCGGCGCCCGTCCCGCCGCCGCGCGGGCCCGCCGGTGCCCCGACCGGGCCTCAGCCGCCGGCGAGCAGCGCGGCCAGCTGGGCGTCGGTCGGGCCGCAGGCGCGCTCCACCTCGGCGGAGACCAGCGCGTAGGTACGGTCCAGCCACGCCTGCACCCGGGGCTTGGAAGCCTCCAGCAGGGCGCTGCCGTGCGGCGATTCGAGCGCCAGGTGCAGCGTCGAGCCGTGGCACGGGCAGTACGCCGGCCACAGCTTGACGTCGCCCTGGCCGCTCAGCGCCTGCAAGCCGTCGCACAGCAGCTCGCGCGAGAACACCCAGTCGGCCTCGTCCGGCCGCCCCAGGTGGAAGGTCAGCAGCACCTCGTACGGGCGCGCGGCCTCGAAGCGGAACCGGGTGCGCACCTCGCCGACCACCTCCTCGCCCAACGAGATCCGCAGCATCAGCACCTCCTCCACCGCCGCCGGAGCGGCGGTGGAGCCGTCCCCATCGCCGCCCGTGGGGGTGGCGGCGAGGGGTGCACTGGAGGCTGCGGACAGCGGGTCGGGCGGCATGACGGTCTCTCCGGGACGGCGTGGGATGACCTCAGCCTGAGCCACTTCCGGCCGGGCGGGCAAGGGTTGCAAGGAGGTTGCATTAATCCCCGTCCGGGCGGCCCGGCAGCCACCACCGTCTTATCAGACGGATCGTCAACTTCCGCCTGTCGAACGGGTGTCCACGAAATGGATCAAAACCGTCCAGGTCGCGACGAGCCGCTGGTACGCTCTCCCCCTCCCGGCGCGGGTACCACCCGGACCCGACCCGGACCCCTGCCGACCGACCCCGGGCGGCCGATGCCGGCCCGGTGGCGGCGCATGGGAGAATACCGCGACCGTGACGGCGACTTCGGGGAGGGAGGGGTCCGGTGGCTGCGCGCGAGGACACTGCGCGGGACGTTCGGCACGAACCCGAACGGCACGGCCGGCACGGGCGGCCACGCCCGTTCGGCGGCCGGTTCCGGCTGCCCACCCTGCGCTTCTCCGGTGCCGCGATGGCGATGTCCACCGTCGTCGGCATCAGCATCGCCACCACCCTCCTGCTCAACGAGCAGCAGGGCGTGGGCCGACGGGCCGGGGTCGCGCGCGTCGGCTCCACCCCGCCGCCCACCCCCGCCGCGGGCGACCAGGCCGAGGTCGCCGCCGACCGGGCCCCGACCGCACCGAACCCCACCACGCCGAACCCCGCCGACCTCCCGGCCACCGGCCGACCGCCCGCACCGAGCCCCTCGGCACACCACCCGGGGACGGCGGAGGGCCCGACCGCCGGAGCCGCCTCGCCCAGCGCGCCCGGCACCCGGCCGGCACTCCCGGAGCCCACCGGTGGGCAGGCCGCGGCCGAACCCATGGCCGACCACGGCCCCGGCACCCGGCCGGCCGGCACCGGCGAGCCCGCCACGCCGGCCGACGCCGCCGCGCCCTCGCCGTCGGCCCAGCCCGTCGCGCCCGCCGCCGAGCAGCCGGCCGCCCCCTCTTCGCCCGCCCCCTCGCCGACCACGCCGCACGCTCCCGGACCCCGCCCGGCCGCCCCGGCCCAGCCCGCACCGCCGCCGCCCGGCGCGGCCACCCCGGGCACCGGCGGCCCGACCGCCGGCACCCCCGACCCGGACACCGACCCGGACACCGACCAGGCCCTGACCGGCGTCGCCATGGTCACACCGCTCGGCCGGGACGGCCTCCGGCACCAGCTCGACCTCACCGCCACCGAGGCGCTCACCGCATTTCAGGCCGAATTCCGGCTCGCACCGGGCGAGTTGGCCCCCGGCAGCGGCGCTGCCTGGACCGACCTGCCCGGCGCGGTCGTCACCGCCCAGCAGGAGCGCGGCACCCTGGTCTACCGCTTCACCACCCCGGCCGGCATCGACGTCCCGCCCGGCCACTACGCCTTCGGCGTGCGCGGCACCCGCCCCGCCGCCGAACCCTCGGGGCCCACCGGCCCGTCCGGCCCCTCCCTCCCGTCCGGCGCATCCCTCCCGTCCGGTCGGCCCGCTTCGTCCGGCCCGGTCCGCAAGGCCGCTGCGGCGGAGAGCTGGAGCGCCGCCGCCTTCGGCATCGACCGGCCCCGGGCGGTCGCCGCGCTCGGCTCCTTCGGCCCAGTCACACCACAGCCGGTCGCACCACAGCCGGTCGCACCGCAGCCGGCCGCGCCCGAGGCACCCGGGCTCCCGCCGCGCCCCGGCACGCCGACGGCCTTCGCGCCCCGCTGACCTCCGGCCGCGCCGCCCCGCCACCTTGCCACCTCCCCGCCCTCGCCGGGGTCCGCCGCCCAACCCCGCAGCCCGGCCATACCGTCCGACGATCCGACAGGTCACCGCCCCGGACGGGCTCATCCCGACGCGCCCGTTCGTTACTGTGGGCAGCACCCGGCCCGGCGGTCCCAGCGGCCCCGGCCGGCCGCCGTTCCGCACCCGAGGAGGAGACCGTGTCCACCGTCCTGACCCAAGGCGGCAACGCCCCGCTGACCGCCGCGCGGGTGACTGTCGAGGTCACCGCGCCCAAGGCGCTGGACGTCTCCGGCCTGCTGCTGACCGACGCCGGAAAGGTGCGCTCGGACGACGACTTCGTCTTCTTCAACGCCCCGCACGGCCCCGGCGTCAGCCACCGCCCGGCCGCCGCCGGAGCGCCGGACGCGATCACCGTCGACACCCTGGCCGTCCCGGCCGGCATCACCAAGATCGTGGTGACCGCCAGCCCCGCCGACCAGTCCTCCACCTTCGCCGGGATGGAGCCGACCGCCACCGTCCGCGACGCCGACACCGGGCAGGCCCTGGTCACCTTCACCCCGCCGCAGCTCGGCCGGGAGACCGCGCTCATCGTGGTCGAGGTCTACCAGCGCGGCGGCGTCTGGAAGGTGCGCGCGGTCGGCCAGGGCTACGCCAACGGCCTGGCGGGCATCGCCACCGACTTCGGCGTCTCCGTCGACGACTCCCCGGCCGCGTCCCCGGCCGCCCAGGCCCCCGCCCCTGCCACTCCCCCCGCGGCCCCGCCCACCCCTCCGGCCGCCCACCCGGCTCCGCCTGCTCCCCCGGCTCCCCCCGTCGACCCGCGGATCGCCCTCGCCGCCACCCCGCCCGTGCCCCCGGCGCCCCCGGTCGCCCCGCCGGCCCCGTCCGCCCCCACCAAGGTCACCCTGGACAAGGGCCGGGTCAGCCTGGTCAAGGGCAGTTCGGTCTCCCTGGTGAAGAACGGCCGCCCGTTCCTCTCCTCGGTCCGGATGGCGCTCGGCTGGGAGCCCGCCGGCCGCGGCCGCAGCGTCGACCTGGACGCCTCCTGCCTCGCCTTCGACGCCCGGCGCAAGAAGCTGGAAACGGCCTGGTTCATGAAGCTGACCGTCTTCAAGGGCGCGATCGCCCACTCCGGCGACAACCTCACCGGCGGCGGAGCCGGTGACGACGAGTCGATCACCGTCCACCTGGACGGCCTCCCGGCCGAGGTCACCGGCCTGGTCTTCGTCGTCAACTCGTTCTCCGGCCAGCGGTTCACCGAGGTCAAGAACGCCTACTGCCGCCTGCTGGACGCCCGGACGGAAGAGGAGCTGGTCCGCTTCGACCTCACCCACTCCGAGCCGCACACGGGCGTGGTGATGTGCAAGCTGGTCCGACAGTCGTCCGGCGAGTGGGTGATGACCGCGCTCGGCGAGTACGTCGACGCCAAGACCGCCCGGGCGATGGTCGACCCGTCCGCCGCCCTGCTCTGAAACCGTCTCGCCCCCGCCCCACCCTGACGCCCGGGGCCGATCGGCCCAACGTCATGGCCGCACACGCGAATTCACCCTCCTGAGGGATCAAGTCGTCCACCCACCGACTCGATTTACCTCTAGGGGGGTGAATCGCGCTCTCCCGCGCACTCGTTGAGGGAGAGACCGTGCCACGCTTCCTGTCCCGCCTCGCCGTCGCCGGCACCGCCGTCGCGCTCACCGCCGGCCTGATCACCCCGTCCGCCGCCCAGGCCGCCGCCGAGCCGTCCGGACGCGTCCGGACGCTCGCCTGGGCCGCGCTCGGCGACTCCTACACGGCCGGCTTCGTCGAGGCCGCCGGTGACGAGACCGAACCCCGCGACGGCTGCGCCCGCACCACCGGCTCCTACCCCGAGCTGATCCGCCGCGGCCTCGGCCCGCTGGTCGAACTGCGCAACGTCAGCTGTGCCGGCGCCGACGTCAAGGACGTCTACCAGACCAAGGAGGCCCCGCCCGGACGCCCGCTCCCACCGTTCGGGACCAACCCCGGTGCCCCCTTCCCACCGGTCCCGCCGCAGATCGACGCCGTCTCCCCGGGCGCCGACGTGATCACCGTCGAGATCGGCGGCAACACCCTCGGCTTCGCCGAGATCCTCAAGAGCTGCATCGAACTCGGCGCCGCGGTCCTCGGCCAGGGCACGCCCTGCAAGGACAAGTTCGACGCGAGCCTGCCCGGCCGCTTCGACCAACTGCGCGGCGACTTCGACCAGATGCTCGGCGCCCTGCACGCCAAGGCCCCGTCCGCGCGGCTGCTGACCGTCGGCTACCCTCACCTCGTCCCCGAGGACGCCACCCGCTGCACCTACGGCAACCTGGAGCAGTTCGCCACCTTCACCACCGGCGACCTCGCCTGGGCACGGACGGCCATCCTGGAGCCGCTCAACGCGGTCATCGCCCAGCGGACCGCCGCCCGCGGCGACACCTTCGTCGACCTCTACCCCTCCACCACCGGCCACAGCGTGTGCGACCAGGACCACTGGCTGGACGGCGTGCTGACCAGCATCATCCCGCTGCAGTACGCCCTGGTGCACCCCAACGCCAAGGGCCAGGCCCACGCGGCCGCCCTGGTCGAGGACGCCGTCCTGACCTGACCGGCCGCACCGGAACCGCCCGCGCATCGAGAACCGATCGAAAACCAGTGGCAGGCCCTCCCGTCGCGGATCATGCTGACCGGATGCTCATCCGCGAAGCCACCCCCGAGGACTGGCCTGCCGTCTGGCCCTTCTTCCACACCGTCATCGCCGCCGGTGAGACGTTCCCCTACCCCCTCGACCTCTCCTCCGACCTCGGCCGGGAGTGGTGGATGCTCGCCGCACCCCATCGCACGGTGGTCGCGGTGGACGCGGCCGGTACGGTCGTCGGCACCGCCAACATGACCCGCAACCGCCCCGGCAACGGCGCGCACGTGGCCAGCGCCAGCTACCTGGTCGACCCGGCGCACCACGGCCGCGGCATCGGGCGGGCCCTGGTCGAGTACACCCTCGACTGGGCCCGCGCCAACGGCTACCGCGCCATGCAGTTCAACGCCGTGGTCGCCAACAACCACCGCGCCGTGAAGCTCTACCGGTCCCTCGGCTTCGACATCGTCGGCACCGTCCCCGAAGCCTTCCACCACCCCGTCGACGGCTACGTCGGCCTGCACGTCATGCACCGTCCGCTGTAAGGGAGTTCGCTACTCCTCGATCGCCCCGCCGACCCGCCGCAGGTGCTGCCGGAAGCTGTACGACGGGTCGGCCGCGCGGCGCTCCAGGTACTCGTCGAAGGCGGTCTGCCGGCGCAGCGTGTCACCGGAGGCGATCCGCCCGGCCTGCGCGCGCTCGGTCCCGGCGATCGCGGCGGCCGTCTCCAGCACCTCCCCGGCCCGGTCGGCCGGGACGAACAGCACCCCGTCCGCGTCGCCGAACACCACGTCCCCGGCGCTCACCAGGTGCGGCCCGACCCGCGCCGTCACCAGCGCCTCCGGCTCCCGCCCGTCCAGCCGCACCGGCCCCAGCGGCAGCGCGCCGTAGCTGAACACCGGCAGCCCGATCTCCACCAGTTCGGGGGTGTCCCGGTGCAGCCCCCACACCACGATCCCGGCGATCCCGGCGGCCCGTGCCTCCAGCACCGCGAGGTCCCCGATGCAGGCCTCGTCGGTCCGCCCGCCGTTGTCGATCACCAGCACGTCACCGTCCCGGGCGGCCCCGTACGCCTCCAGGAACACGTCCACGCTCCCGTAGTGCCGCACCGGCAGCACCCGCCCCGCGACCCGCCCCCCGGCCGCCACCGCCGCCACCCCCACCGGCGCCGCCCTGAGCCCCACCCCCAGCCGCACACACGCGTCCGCCACCAACGGCGTCGACAGCCCCGCGAACTCCTTCAGCATCCCCAACTCCTCCTGTCAAAGCCCCAGTTCATCAGCATCGAGATCCTATGCCGGGCCTCAAACTCACACCATCGAGTGAAAACAAACCGTGCACGGCACAACTCCGTCGAGCACCGAACAGCGTGCCGCACATCTGAAGGAGGGGCATCATGAGTGCTGTGGCGCCTGAGCAACCGATCACGGACTCCCCATCGCAGGCTGACATCCTGCTGGAGAGCTTCCTGAGCCTGCACTCCCCCGAAGGCTTCCGAGCCGAGCTCATCGAGGGAGAGATCATCGTGGCACCACCGCCGGACGGCAACCACGAGGACTACATCGACCTGCTGATCGACCAGGTGAAAGCAAAGTCCCAGGTCCACATGCAGGCATCGGGCCATAAGGGCCTCCGCCTGGTGAGCGGTGGTCTCTGCCCGAAGAACCACGTCATTCCGGACACGACCTTCGCTCCAAGGGAACTCCGCCTCTTCCGCGACGCACCACCCTGGATGGAGCCCGACGGCGTCGCGATGGTCGCGGAGGTGACCTCCAGCAAGCCCGACCAGGACCGCATCGCCAAACGCCATTGCTACGCCCGCGCCGCGATCCCGCTGTACCTCCTGATCGACCGCGAGCGGGCCCAGGTCAACCTCTTCAGCAATCCCCACCGCGACGAGTACACCGAGGTGCACCTGGCAGCCTTCGGCGAATCACTCGCCCTCCCCGCCCCGTTCGAGTTCGAGTTGGACACCAAGGACTTCCTCTAGAAGTCCCGGGAACGCGACAAACGACCCGCACCCCCCTTCCACCGGGGGTGCGGGCCGTCGTCGTGCGGGTGCGCGCGGGTCAGCCGCGGGTGGCCATGGCGCGCAGGAAGAAGGTGAGGTTGGCCGGGCGCTCGGCGAGGCGGCGCATGAAGTAGCCGTACCACTCCTGGCCGTAGGGCAGGTACACGCGCATGGTGTTGCCCTCGCCGGCGAGGCGCAGCTGCTCCTCGGGGCGGATGCCGAACAGCATCTGGTACTCGAAGGAGTCGCGCTTGCGGCCGTTCCACTGGGCGAGCTGGCCGGCGATCTTGATCATGTTGGGGTCGTGCGAGGCGATCATCGGGTAGCCCTCGCCGGCCATCAGGACCTTGAGCGCGCGGACGTACGCGAGGTCGACCTCGTGCTTGCCCTGGAAGGCGACCGACTCGGGCTCCTTGTAGGCGCCCTTGCACAGGCGCACGCGCGAGCCGGGGCCGGAGAACTCGCGGCAGTCGGCCTCGGTGCGGCGCAGGTAGGCCTGGAGCACGACGCCCAGCCAGGGGAAGTCGGCCCGCAGCTCGCGCGCGATGGCGAGGGTGGAGTCGGTGGTGGTGTGGTCCTCCATGTCGAGGGTCACCGTGGTGCCGGCGTCGGCGGCGGCCTCGCAGATGCGGCGGGCGTTCTCCAGCGCGATCTTCTCGCCGTCCACCGGGAGGAACTGGCCGACGGCCGACAGCTTGACCGACACCTCGGCGCTGGCCGCGAGGCCGGTCTCCTTGAGCGCCGTGAGCAGGTGCTCGTAGGCCTCGGCGGTGCCGGCGGCCTGGGCGGCGTCCTTGGTGTCCTCGCCGAGGTGGTCCAGGGTGACCTTGCGGCCGGTGGCGATCAGGTCGTCGGTGGCGGTGACGGCGTCGTCGAGGACGTCACCGGCGACGAAGCGCTCGACTATCGCGTGGGTCGGCGGGAACTTCTCGACCACGGTGCGGACCTGCGGCGACCGGGAGGCCGCGAGAAGGGCGGAACGGAGCATCGTGACTCCTGGAGCTGGTGCTTCTAAGGGTGGCAGAAGGGGGGCCGGGGCGGCGGGCGGCGGGTACGTGGCACCGCCGCCCCGGCGGGCGGCGCCCGGCTGCGGGGCCGGGCGTCGCGGGTGACCGAGTGGTCGGGCGACCGGAGCGGTCGGGAGGGGCACTCAGCCCATGTGCGGGTAGCGGTAGTCCGTCGGCGGGACGAAGGTCTCCTTGACCGAGCGGGTCGAGGTCCACCGCGCCAGGTTCTGCTTGGCACCGGCCTTGTCGTTGGTGCCGGAGGCCCGGCCGCCGCCGAAGGGCTGCTGGCCGACGACGGCGCCGGTCGGCTTGTCGTTGATGTAGAAGTTGCCGGCCGCGAAGCGCAGCTTGTGCATGGCGTCCTGGGCGGCCGCGCGGTCCTGGGCGATGATCGCGCCGGTCAGGCCGTAGGCGGAGGCCGACTCCATCTGGGCCAGCATCTCGTCGTACTTGTCGTCCTGGTAGACGTGCACGGCGAGGATCGGGCCGAAGTACTCCTCGCGGAAGTACTCGGACGCCGGGTCCTCACAGACCAGGACGGTCGGGCGGACGAAGTAGCCGACCGAGTCGTCGTACGTACCGCCGGCCAGGACCTCGACCGCGGGGTCGGCCTGGGCGCGGTCGATGGCGGCCTTGTTCTTGGCGAAGGCGCGGTCGTCGATGACGGCGGACATGAAGTTCGCCAGGTCGGTGACGTCGCCCATGGTGAGGCCCTCGACCTCGGCCGCGAACTCGTCCTTGAGGCCGGCCCAGATCGAGGCCGGGACGTAGGCGCGGGAGAGCGCCGAACACTTCTGGCCCTGGAACTCGAAGGCGCCGCGGGTCATCGCGGTCTTCAGCACGGCCGGGTCGGCGGACGGGTGGGCGACCAGGAAGTCCTTGCCGCCGGTCTCGCCGACGATCCGCGGGTAGGTGCGGTAGCCGGCGATGTTCTCGCCGACGGAGCGCCACAGGTGCTGGAAGGTGGCGGTGGAGCCGGTGAAGTGGATGCCGGCCAGCGCCGGGTGCTTGAGCGCCACGGCGGAGACGTCCAGGCCGTCGCCGGTCACCATGTTGATGACGCCCTTGGGCAGGCCGGCCTCCTCCAGCAGCTGCATCAGCAGGTGCGCGGAGTACTGCTGGGTCGGGGACGGCTTCCAGAGCACCACGTTGCCCATCAGCGCGGGCGCGGTCGGCAGGTTGCCGGCGATCGCGGTGAAGTTGAACGGGGTGATCGCGTAGACGAAGCCCTCGAGCGGGCGGTGGTCGCTGCGGTTCCACACGCCGTCCGAGGAGATCGGCTGCTCGGCCATGATCTGGCGGGCGAAGTGCACGTTGAAGCGCAGGAAGTCGACCAGCTCGCAGGGCGTGTCGATCTCGGCCTGCTGGGCGGTCTTGGACTGGCCGAGCATGGTGGCGGCGGCCAGGGTCTCGCGCCAGGGGCCGGCCAGCAGGTCGGCGGCCTTGAGGAAGATCGCGGCGCGGGAGTCGAAGGAGAGCGCCTGCCAGGCCGGGGCCGCGGCCAGGGCAGTGTCGATGGCCTCCTGCGCGTCGGCCTGGGTGGCGTTGCGCAGGGTGCCGAGCCTCGCCGCGTGGTTGTGCGGCTGGACGACGTGGATCTCGGTGCCGCCGCCCATGCGGCGCTCACCGTTGATCGTCATGGTCAGCTGGACCGGCTCCTGGCCGCCCAGCTCCTTCAGCTTGGCCTCCAGACGGGCCCGTTCCGGGCTGCCCGGGGCGTAGCTGTGGACCGGCTCGTTCACCGGCGCGGGGACCTGGGTCACAGCGTCCATAGAGCGCACGCTCTCCTTCGTTGATGCGGGGGGATGCCGACGCGGGTCGCACGTCGGCCACAGCACGAACGCTATTCCTGCCCCTGGGGCCACTTGATTGGCCGGAAGGCTAAATTCCCCCGTACGGCGTTGTCCGGCCCGACGAAGGGGTCACGGCGCAGTCACGGCGCGGTCACGGCGCGCCGTTGACGGCCCGTCGCGCCGGAGGCCACCGGGAGCACCGGCCGGTCCCAGTCGATCCGGTGGCCGTGCACCGGGCGGAGCATCTTCTCCGGGCTCAGGAAGGTCCGCATCGCGATCGGCGCGAGCAGCCGGAACAGCGCCCGGCCGACCGGCCCGGAGGACTTCTGGTTGTTGGTGCGCGCCGCGTCGGCCGCGATCTTCTCGACCCGGGGCCGGCGCAGCGCCTCGTAGGCGGCGAAGGCGGCGGTGTGGTCGGGCAGGTCCCGCAGGCAGCGGGCGAGTTCGACGGCGCTCTCGACGGCCAGCGAGACGCCCTGGCCGGAGCTGTTGGAGGGGGCGTGCGCGCTGTCGCCGACCAGCACCATCCGGCCGCGGTACCAGTGCGGGACGGACGGCATGATCTCCAGCCGCGGGAAGACCTCGACGGTGTCGGCGGCGGCTTCGCGCAGCACGTCCCGGGCGGGCAGGTCGTCGGCGTGCAGGTCCCGGACCCGGCGCAGCCACTGCTCCGGGCTGACGGCGCGGGCCTGCTCGGCGGTCAGCTGTTCGGGCTGCGGGATGTTGCTGAACCAGGCCGTCCCGGCGCCGTCCGGCAGTCCCCAGTAGCCGAAGAAGGCGCGGGCGCCGTTGGCGAAGTGCATGGTCTCGCCGCGTCCGGCCCGGCCCGGCAGCCGGTACGGGCTGTAGCCGCCGACGCCGAGCAGGCCGGTGTACCGCGCGCCGGGGGCGTCCGGGTCGATCAGGGTGCGGACGGTGGAGCGGGTGCCGTCGGTGCCGATCAGCAGGTCGCCGGTGGCGGTGTCGCCGTCGGCGAAGCGGGCGGTGATGCCGTCGGCGCCCTCCTCGGCGCCGACCAGCCGTTTGCCGTGGCGGACTTCGATGCCGCTCTCGCGCAGCCGCCGCTGGAGCACCTCGTACAGTTCGGCGCGGCGCATGACCCGGCCGGGCGGCAGGTCCGGGAGGCCGGCGAACTCGGCCAGCACGCCGCCCCGGCCGTCCTCGATCAGCATCGGGCCGATGGGCTGCCCGATGGCGCCGACCTCCGCCCCGAGCCCGACGGTCGCCAGGGCGTCGAGCCCGTTGGGGGCGATCATGAAGGTGCCGCCGATGCCCTCGGCGGAGGACTCGTAGGCCTCGAAGACGACGGCTTCGACGCCGGCCCTGCGCAGGGCCAGTGCCGTCACCGGCCCGGCGATCCCGCCGCCGATGACGAGGGCCCTCTTCTCCCCGTTGCTCGTACTCATTCCAGACTCCCGAAGGTCTCGTGCCAGGTCCGGATGAACTCCGGCTCCTTGAGTCGACCGACGAGGTGCTCGACGAAGCGGCCCTCGGCCTCCAGCGCGCCGACCCGGTGTTCCTCCTCGATCAGGAAGATCCAGTCCACGCCGTCGTCCGAGGCCTTCCGCAGGGCCGCCCGGATGCCCGCCACCTCGGCGGCCAGCGCGGCCCGCCGCTGTTCCAGCAGTTCCACGGCCTCGGCCGGCGGGACCACCATGAGCAGCGACAGCGCGACCCCGAACGCGGGGTACTCGTGCTGCGGTTCGGCGACGAGTTCGCGCATCCAGTCGGTGAGCTCCGCCCGGCCCTCGGGGGTGACGGCGTAGACGGTGCGCTCCGGTCGCTGGGTGTCGCGGACGGTCTCCTGTTCGGCGACGAACCCGGCCTTCCGCAGCTGCTCCACGACCATGTACAGCGAGCTGCGGTTGTACTTGATGTTGCGGTCCTTGCCGTGCTCCTTGAGCCGGCGCCCCATCTCGTACGGGTGCATCGGCCCGGCCACGAGTTCGGCCAGGACCGCCAGGGCCAGCGGGTTCGACACCTTGCGTCGCTTCGCCACGAGACGTCCTCATCTCTTGGTCAGTACTGACTATCCACTTCTGAATAGTCAGAGTCAACTATTTACGAAAGCCGGGCCACGACTCTGTCCGCCCGGCTAAAATCAACCACACGGCATTGTCCGAGCGGATGAAGGAGGCCCGATGACGACCCCCGGCCTCCCCGCCACCTCCGGCCCGCCGCCCACCTCCGGCCTCCCGCTCCGCCAGCTGCTGATGTCCCTCGGCGAACCCCTGGTCGAACTCCAGGCCGCCCCGCAGGGCCTGGACGTCCCGGTCCGCGACGTCGCGATCCTCGACCCGGAGGACCCGCCGACCGCCGCCCCCGGCGAACTCGTCCTCGCGATCGGCGCCCGCGGCCGCGCCGCCCTCCCCGCCCTGCGCGCCGCCGGACGGGCCGGCGCCGCGGCGGTCGCGGTCAAACTGGACGGCCCCGGCCAGGCGGACGCACTGCGCGAGGCCGCCACCGAGGCGGGCGTCGCCCTGCTCTCGGTCCGCCGCGAGACCCGCTGGGAGCACCTCGACTCGCTGGCCCGCGCGATCATCGCCGGCCCGGACGCCCCGGACACCCCCGGCGCCCCCGAACCCAACGCGGGCGACCTCTTCTCCCTCGCCCAGACCGTCGCCGTGCTCACCAACGGCATCGTGTCGATCGAGGACACCTCCAGCCGGGTGCTGGCGTACTCCCGCTCCTCCGACTCGGACGAGGTCGACGACCTACGCCGGCTCTCCATCCTCGGCTGGCAGGGCCCCGAGCCGTACCTGTCCAAGCTCCGCGAGTGGGGCATCTTCCAGCACCTGCGCACCTCGGACGCCCCGATCGCGGTCGAACCGCACCCCGAACTCGGCCTGCGCCGCCGCCTGGCGATCGGCATCCGAGCCGGGGCGCAGCCGCTCGGCACCATCTGGGTGCAGGAGGGTGCGCAGCCGCTGGCGCCGCTCGCCGATCAGTCCCTGGTCGGCGCCGCCCGGGTGGCCGCCGCCCAACTGGTGCGCCGACGACGCGAGTTGTCCGCCGACACGCGGCTCACCCGGACGCTGCTCACCGGCCTGCTGGAGGGCTCCACCGGCCCGCAGTCGCTCGCCACCCACCTGGGGCTGGACCTGCGGCGCCCGGCCACCGTGCTCGCCTACAGCGCGCACACCACCGAGGCGCTGCACCGCTCCGACGTCACCGGCCTGATCTCGGTGCACACCGCCGCCCGGCACCGCACCGCGCTGCTCGCCCCGATCGAGTCCCGGGTGTACGTGCTGCTGCCCGAACTCCCGCCCGGCCTGCCGATGGCCACCGTGCGCGGCTGGGCGGACGAGGTGGTGGCGGCCGCCCGGGAGCACCTCGGCGTCCCGCTGCGCGCCGCGATCGGCTCGACCGTGGACGGCCTGGCCCAGGTGCCGGACTCCCGCGCGCAGGCGGACCGCATCCTGGACGCGATGGGCCGCGGCGGGGTGGACCTCGACGTGGCAGCGCTGATCGACGTCCAGGCCGAGGTGCTGGTCAGCGAGATGCTCGCACTGCTCCAGGAGCGCTCCGGCCTGCGCGACCCCCGGCTCACCGCGCTCGCCGCGTACGACCGCCGGCACGGCACCCGGCTCGCCGAGTCGGTGCTGGCCTGGCTGGACGCGCTCGGCGAGGTCCG
This sequence comes from Kitasatospora sp. NPDC098663, assembly GCF_044760075.1. Lineage (NCBI taxonomy): Bacteria > Bacillati > Actinomycetota > Actinomycetes > Kitasatosporales > Streptomycetaceae > Kitasatospora > Kitasatospora sp. NPDC098663. The sequence goes on from NZ_JBIWAP010000004.1 coordinate 133,472, forward strand.
GGTCGCCGCGGACGCCCTGCACATCCACCCCAACACCCTGCGCTACCGGGTGCGCCGCGCCGAGCAGTTGACCGGCATCGACCTCTCCCAGCCGCAGCAGCGCCTGCTGGCGATGCTGCAACTGAGGCTGCCCGCGGACGAATGACCGCGGGCAGCCCCCTCGACGCGCGCTACGTCACTCGCCGTAGCCCTGGCCGCGCTTGTGCTCGTTCAGCCGGTGCCACGGGCCGGTGATGGCCAGTTGGATGCCCGGGGTCTGGATGTTGGCGAAGAGGGTCTTGCCGTCGTCCGAGAAGGTCACCCCGGTGAACTCGCTGAACTCCGGGTTCTCGGCGGTGCCGATGTTCAGCTCGTTGCGGGCGACGGAGTAGGTCAGCCCGTCCTCGGTGGCGCCGAACAGGTGCGACACGCCCTCGCCGTCCTCGGCGATCACGATGCCGCCGTACGGCGAGACGGTGATGTTGTCCGGGCCGTCGAAGTTGTCGTGGTCGCCCCAGACGTCGGTGTTGACGCCGAGCAGCACCTTCAGGGTGATGGTGCGGCGGGTCGGGTTGTAGAACCAGACCTGGCCGTCGTGCTGCACCGGGCTCTCCGAGCGGGCGAAGCTGGAGACGAAGTAGAAGCCGCCGTCACCCCACCACATGCCCTCCAGCTTGCGGGCGCGGGTGACCTCGCCGTCCTTGAACTGCTTGCGGACCGAGACGGTCCTGGCGTCGCGGTCCTGAACCTTGACCCAGTCCGCGCCGTAGGTGGTGCCGACCTTGGTGGCGCGGGAGAGGTCGTCGACGAACTTGCCCTGGGAGTCGAAGACCTTGAAGGCCTCCAGCACGCCCGCGTCGGCGGCCAGCGCGCGCAGCTTGTAGCGGCCGTGCTTGAAGCCGGCCGGCGGAGTCCAGCGGAACAGCAGGCCGTTGGGGTTCGAGGCGTCCTCGGTCAGGTAGACGTGGCCGCGCTTCGGGTCCACCACGACGGCCTCGTGCGCGTACCGGCCGAAGGCCTTCACCGGCTGCGGGTCGCGGTTGTAGTCGTCGTCGAACGGGTCGACCTCGAAGATGTACCCGTGGTCCTTGGTGAAGCCGTTCTTCCCGGCCTTGTCCTCGGTCTCCTCGCCGGACAGCCAGGTGCCCCACGGGGTCACGCCGCCCGCGCAGTTGGTGGAGGTGCCGGCGATGCCGACCCACTGCTCGACCGAGCCGTTCCGCTTGGCGTGCACGATGGTGCAGCCGCCGGCCGCGCCCGGGTCGTAGACGTGGCCCTCGGTCAGCGGCACCGGGTACGGCCATTTGGCGCGGGAACCGGACAGCTCGTGGTTGACGACCAGCAGGTTGCCGCCGCGCTCGTCCTCGAAGGCGGAGGTGCCGTCGTGGTTGCTCGGGGTGAACTCGCCGGTGCGCAGCCGGGTGACACCGGCGCGGTTGACGACCTTGTACGAGAAGCCCTTGGGCAGCGACAGCAGCCCGGCCGGGTCCTGCACCAGCGGGCCGTAGCCGACGGCGGCGCGCACGGCACCGGTGTCACCCGCCGCGGACGCGGCCGGCAGCTCGCCGCCGGCCGGGGCGGCGATCGCGCCCGGCGCGCTGGCCAGCGCCTCCGCGCTGCCGGCGATCAGCACGCCGGCCCCGACGAGGGTGGAACGGTTGACGAAGTCCCGGCGGGACAGCGACATGGCAGCAACTCCTGAGGAATCGGCCGCCGGACCGGGGGCGGGCCCGGTGCCCGGCGGGCGGGGCGTCGAGACGGGGCGTCGACGCCCAGCAGACTCCGCCGCGGGGATGAACCCGGCATGACGCCCACCTCACGCCCAGGCGGCCATTTGCCAACCGATGACCGACACATGACCTCCGCTTTGCCTTACGCCGCCCTGCCGAGGGTCACCCCGACCGCGCCGTCCGCCACTGCTCCCAGGCCGACAGCCACAGCTGCTCGGCGAGCCGGTGCTCCTCCCAGACCTCCGGCCCGCCGCCCCGCCGCTCCCGCCAGAGCTGCTCCCAGGCCCGCTGCGCCGGCAGGCTCGCCACCTCGCTGGCGAACACCGTGTACCGGACGACCTCCTCGACGGCCGCCCCGCCCTCCGGCGTGCCGATCAGCCAATGCGTGTGCCGGGCAAGCCGGTTGAGGTGGTTGACCATCGCGGTCAGCGCCGTCACCGCCTCCTCCCGGGTCTCGGTGGCGAGCCGCATCTGCTGGCGCACCGCCACCTCCCAGCGCACCTCGTAGGCGTCCCCGCGCGGGCGCCGCGGCGTCCGCCCGGCCCGGACCTGCGCCTCGACGGCGGCGGACGCGGCGACGCTCAGCGCGATCAGCTCCCGGTGCGCCTCCAGCCCGACGGCGGGCGGCAGTTCACGTTCCTCCACCGGGACCTGCCGGGCCCGCCGGGCGGCCAACTCGCCCAGCAGCTCGGCCCGGCCGCGCAGGTACGGCTCGAAGTCCGCGATCCCGCCGAGCTCCACGCCGCCGGGCGGCACCCCACGCCCGCACACCGTCACGGTCAGCCCGCCGATCCGCAGCCGCCCGGCCCAGACCGGTGCGACCCCGTCGGCGGCCGACGCGCCCGGCCAGAGCACCGGCCGGTCCTCGTGCACCTCCACCGGGTACGGCTCGCCGTCCACGGTGATCCACTCGCGCAGCGCCCGCACCCGGCCCGGCCCGTCGCCCTCGTCGACCCCCAGGTGGTCGTAGACCCGGTCCCGCTCGTCCTCGACCACGTCCTCCAGCTCAGGCAGGTCCTCGCCGTGCTCCGCGCCCGGCCGGTAGGTGCGCACGCTGACGTACGGGCCGGCCACCGAGCTCCAGTCGCCGGACTGCACCTCGACCCACGCGAGTTCGCCGCCGGAGGTCTCGAAGGCGGCCAGCGCCTCGCCCCAACCGCCCGTCGCGCCGCCCCCGCACGACAGCCCCGCGACGACGCCGTACACCGGGAAGTCGGCCGCGGCCACCGTGCGGCGGGAGAAGTCCTCCACCGCGGCGAGACGCTCCTCCTTGCTCCTCGCGTCCCGGACGCCCGAATGGTCTGCCCGCCCGACGTTCCACTCCGGGGGCCTGCCGCCGCTCTCCCGCATCATCCTGTGCCGCACCCCCGAGTCCTCGCGCCCGCACCGCCGACGCCACCTTAGTGCCCGGGACCTGCCGGGTCATCAGCTCGGGTGCCGGGCACCGGCGCAGGCCGCGTCGGGACGCCCGGCCGCCAACGGGCACGGGCCGTGTCGGGACGCCCGGCCGCCGACCGGCACGGGCCGTGTCAGGACGCGCGGTTGTCAGCCGCCCTCCCTACCCTGGCGGCATGACAGCAGACAGCAGCTTCCCGGCCCGGATCAGCATCGTCACCCTCGGGGTCTCCGACCTCGACCGCAGCGCCCGCTTCTACGAAGACCTGGGCTGGCGGCGGTCCTCCGCCTCCAGCCCGGAGATCGTCTGGTTCCGCACCGCCGACTCGGCGCTCGGCCTCTTCCCCACCGAGGAGCTGGCCGCCGACGCGGGCGTGCCCGCCACCGGCGAGCCCGCCTTCCGCGGCGTCACCCTCGCGGTGAACCTGGAGTCCCCCGCGCTGGTGGACGCCGCGTTGAAGACGGCCGTCGAGGCCGGCGCCGTGGTGGTCAAGCCGCCGGTCCCGACCAGCTGGGGCGGCTACTCCGGCTACTTCGAGGACCCGGACGGCCACCTCTGGGAGCTGGCCCACAACCCGTTCTTCCCCTTCGCCGAGGACGGCTCCCTGGATCTCCCCTGACCCGACGGCCCGTCAACCCCTCGACGCCGGAGCGTCGAAGCCCCCCGTCGTCCCGTCAGCCCTTGGACCGCGCCTTGAAGGCCGCCTTGCGCGCCTCCTTGGCCACCGCCCGGTCCAGGTGCAACTCCCCGACGGCCTCCAGGACGTCCGCCGTGTACGGGTGGTCGACCCGCCAGAGCTCGCCGAAGTAGGACGCCGGGTTGCCGGTCACCGGCAGGTCCGCGATCAGCTCGCGCAGCAGCTCGGCGTCGCCGCCGCTGTCCAGCAGCTGGGCGGCGAAGGTGTCGACCACCGTCCACAGCGCCATCGTCCGCTCCGGCACCGGCACGTCCGTCGCTCCCTTCGAGGTCAGCCAGGCCCGGGCGGCGCCGCCCAGCTCGGGGTCGTCCAGCACGTCGCGCACGGCCGGCTCGGCGGCCGTGCCCAGCATGTTCAGCGCCGAGACGCCGAGCATCCGCCGCATCGGGGCGTACGCGTCGTCGCCGCGCGCCGCCGCCAGCAGCTCGCGCGCCGCCGCCACCGGCTCCCGGCCGGTGATCCAGACCCGCAGCTCCTCCTCCGGCAGCACGTTGGCGGCCTCGCACACCGCGCGCAGCAGTTCGACCGCGTCGCCCTGGGCCAGCTCGCCGACCAGCGGCGCGTCATAGCCGTCCTCCAGCAGCCACTGCCGGATGCCGTACTGGCCGAGCGGGGTGAGCCGGACGAGCCCGAAGCGCGCCGACTCCTCCTCGTCCAGCGGCGCCTCGCCGACGAGGGCGGGCTCCTCGCCCTCCGGGCCCTCCTCCTCGTCGAACAGCTCCGGGTCGATCGGCCGGTACTCCAGCAGGCCCAGCTCGGCCAGGTCGCCCAGCATCGGGTCCAGTGCGACCATCACATCGGTGATGTCGCCCAGCAGCTCCTCGCTCGGCTCCTCGCCCTCCGGCACCACCAGCAGCGCGGCCAGCACACCCAGCGGCACGGTCTCGTTGCCCGGATCGGCGAAGGCGGTGGTCTCGTACAGCACCTGCAACGCCTCGTCCAGCAGCTCGGCGGCGGCGTCCCGGGCCTCCTCGACCTCGCTCAGGGCGTCCTCGCCCTCCTCCTCAGCCTCCCCGGCCTTCCCGCCCTCGGCGGCCCGCTCGGCCTCCTCCTCCGGCAGCGAGTCGGCCTCCACGGCCAGCTCCCGGACGATCCCGGCGGCCGTCAGCCACAGCTCCAGGACGGTCTCCGGGTCACCCTCCTCGGCGGGCTCCAGATCCGGGCCCGGCACGGCGACGTGCTCACCGGCCGCCGTCGTCCCGATCTCCACCAGGTCCAGGTCGCAGGCCAGCGACCAGGCCCGCATCGCCTCGACCTCCGCCTCCTCCGGCACCTCCCCCTCGGCGGGGGCCAGGCCCAGCAGCTGCGCCGCCGGCGCCCGGTCCTCCTCCACCAGGTCGCCGAACTCGTCCACCACCCGGTGCGGGGCGGCCCAGCGGGCCAGCGCCAGCGCGTACCCGAACATCGGCACGGCCTTCGCCAGGGCGGCCAGCTCCTCCTCGGCGGGCAGCTTCACCGGCGGTACCAGGACCGCCGCGTCGTCCAGGTCCTCGTCGTCCAGCCCGTGCGCGGCGAACGCCCCGTAAAGGTCCTGGAGCTCCAGGTCGGCGGGCAGAACCGGCTCGGCCGCACTCTCCCCCGGCGAAGCCCCGGCGTTCTTCCGACGTCGTCCGGCCATCGTTGCGCGTTCTCCCTCAGCCAGCGGTCCGCCTATCAGCTCAGCGTCCCGATCCACCACCTCAGCGTATAGGCCGGGCACCCCCGATGCCCGGCCTCAAGGGGCGCGCGCCGCAACCGTGCGCCCACCCTTTATCCTTCGCATTGGCACCGTGCACACCCCGCGCGGGCCACCGGGCAATGAAGCCCTTCGCCCTCCCCGCCCGACACCGGGCAGGAGGGGCCCACTCAGCTCACCCGCTCCACCAGGGAGCCCCGCACCGCGGCCACCACCACAGCGCCTCAGGACGGGCGCGCCGGCACACCCCGCCGACCCGGTGGTGCCCTGCCACAGGAGATCCCTTACATGGCGGACCTCTCCCCCGCCGGCTCCGGCCTGCGCACCGCGCAGCTCGACGGACGCCGACTCTCGGAGGCCCTGCTTCCCCTGGAGCTCGCGCCCCGCGCCCAGCTCCAGCTCGCCGCGGTCAGCCGCTGGAACGCGCTGCGCGGTGTCCGCGTCGGCCTCGTCGCCGCCGCCCTGCTGCTGATGCTGATCGGTGCCAACCTGGCGACGCCGATCTACCCGCTCCTCCAGCAGCGCCTCGGCCTCGGCCCGCTCGACACCACGATCCTCTTCACGATCTACGTGTTCGCGCTGGTCCCCGTGCTCGCCGTGGTCGGCCACTGGTCCGACCACCTCGGCCGCCGCGCCCTGATCCTGCCCGCCGTCGCCCTGGCCGCCGCCGGCGACGTCGTGTTCGCCACCTCGGGTAGCTTCTGGCAGCTCGCCGTCGGCCGGGCCGTCCAGGGCATCGCCGTCGGCCTCTCCACCGGCGCCGCCGGGGCCGCCCTCGGCGACCTGCTGCCCGACCACCCGACGCTCGCCGCCAAACTCACCCTGGCCTGTTCCGCCGGCGGCGTCGCGCTCGGCCCGGTGGTCGGCGCCCTGCTCGCCAACGGCGCGGACCCGCTGCTGACGCCCTTCCTGCTGCACGCCATCGCCCTGCTGGCGCTCTGCGTGCCACTGGCCCTCGTCCACCCGCGGATGCCCGGCCGCAACCGCCCGCCGGCCACCCCGCCCCGCATCACCACCCCGGCCCACCTGCGCCCGCGCCGGCTCGCCCTGCCCCGCACCGGCCGCCGCGAGTTCCTGCTCGCCGCCTCGGCCGGCTTCATCTCGTACGCGGTGTTCGGCGTCTACCTGGCGCTCGCCCCGGCCTTCTCGGCCAAGCTGCTGCACACCTCCTCGCACCTGACCGGCGCGATCGTGGCAGCCCTGCTGCTCGGCTCGTCCGCACTGGCCCAGCTCCTCGTCCCGCCCACCTCCGACCGCCTGGTCATCGCCCTCGGCATGGCCGGCCTGGCCGCCGGCCTCGCCCTGGTCGTCGCCGCCCAGTACACCGAGACCCCGGCGCTGCTGTTCATCGGCAGCGTCCTCGGCGGCATCTGCCAGGGCGTGTCCTTCCGCTCCCTGTTCACCACCGCCGTCGCCGCGATGAACCCGGAACGCCGAGGCTCCGAACTGAGCTCCCTGTGGATCATCGTCTACCTCGGCAGCTCCCTCCCCATCGTGATCGTCGGCGCCCTGGTCCAGCACTACGGCCTCCTCCCCGCCGTCAGCGGGTTCGCCGCCGTCGCCGCCGCCCTCTGTGCGACCCTGGCCATCGCCGTCGCCCGCAAACCCAAGCCGGCCTGACCCCACGTACGAAGAACGCCGCTGCCCGGGACGGGGATCCGTCCCGGGCAGCGGCATTCTCACCCCGGCCTACGCGGACCAGGCCGTCCAGTCATCGGTGTTGATCTCGACAGCGCACACGGCTGCGGTGCCTGCGGCGCCGAGTTCGAGTGTCTCCGGCTGGCGCTCGGCTGGGCTTCGGTGACGGCCAGGGGTGCCGCGCGCGCCCGCACCGCTCTTTCGACGGCCGGGGCGCCCCTTCCCTGCTCTCGCCCTGGAGCGACCACCGCCTGCTGAGACGCGGATACACCGCTGCCGCGCAAACCCGAGGTTTGCGCGGCAGCAGGTTGACGAAAAGGCCGTCCGTCAGACGTTGAAGCCCAGGGCGCGGAGCTGGTCGCGGCCGTCGTCGGTGATCTTGTCGGGGCCCCACGGCGGCATCCAGACCCAGTTGATGCGCAGGTCCTGGACCAGGCCGTCGGTGGCGGTCTTGGCCTGGTCCTCGATGACGTCGGTCAGCGGGCAGGCCGCCGAGGTGAGCGTCATGTCGATGGTGGCCACGTCGGACTCGTCGATGTGGATGCCGTAGATCAGGCCCAGGTTGACGACGTCGATGCCCAGTTCGGGGTCGACGACGTCCATCAGGGCCTCGGTCAGGTCCTCCACGGACACGGTGCCGGCGGTGGTGCCGACGATGACGACGCCGTTCGGCTGGTCCTCCGCAGCGGAGGGGGTTTCGTCACTCATGGTCTGTCCTCCTCTGCGGATCAGTCGTTCACGGCGGGGTGCTGGGCGAGCGCCTGGGCGGTGGCGTCCTTCCAGGCCATCCAGCTGAGCAGGGCGCACTTGACCCGGGCGGGGTACTTGGAGACGCCGGCGAACGCGACCGCGTCCTCCAGCACCTCCTCGTCTCCCTCGCCCTGGCCCTTGCTCTGCATCAGCTCCAGGAAGGCCTCCTGGACGGTCTGCGCCTCGCCGACGGTCTTGCCCACGACCAGGTCGTTCAGCACCGAGGCGCTGGCCTGGCTGATCGAGCAGCCCTGGGACTCGTACGAGACGTCGGCGACCGTCGAGCCGTCGAGCCGCACCCGCAGGGTGATCTCGTCACCGCAGGTCGGGTTGACGTGGTGCACCTCGGCGTCGCCGTCCCGCAGCCCCTTGCCGTGGGGGTTGCGGTAGTGGTCCAGGATGATGTCCTGGTACATCGAGTCGAGCTTCATGTCCTGCCCTGTCCCGTCAGCCGAAGAAGTTCCGGACGTGGTGCAGGCCGTCGATCAGTGCGTCGACCTCGCCCGGCGTCGAGTACAGGTAGAACGACGCCCGCGTGGTCGCCGGAATTCCGTACCGCAGGCAGACCGGCCGCGCGCAGTGGTGGCCGACGCGCACGGCGATGCCCTGCTCGTCCAGCACCTGGCCCACGTCGTGCGGGTGGATGTCGCCGAGGGTGAAGGAGATCGCGGCGCCGCGGTCGACGGCCGTGCGCGGGCCGATGATCCGCAGGTCCGGGACCTCCAGCAGGCGCTCGACCGCGTACGCGGTGATCGCGTGCTCGTGCGCGGCGATCTTCTCCATGCCGATGTCCGACAGGTAGTCGATGGCCGCGCCGAGCCCGACCGCCTGGGCGATCGGCGGGGTGCCGGCCTCGAACTTGTGCGGCGCCGGGGCGTAGGTGGACGAGCCCATGGTGACGGTCTCGATCATCTCGCCGCCGCCGAGGAACGGCGGGAGGTCCTCCAGCAGCTCCTGGCGGCCCCAGAGCACGCCGATGCCGGTCGGGGCGAGCATCTTGTGACCGGTGAAGGCGACGAAGTCGGCTTCCAGCGCCTGGACGTCCAGCACCATGTGCGGGGCGGCCTGCGAGGCGTCGATGACGACCAGCGCGCCGACCGACTGGGCCTTGCGGACGATCGTCTCGACCGGGTTGACGGTGCCGAGCAGGTTGGAGACCAGGGTGAAGGAGACCACCTTGGTCTTCTCGGTGATCAGCTCGTCGATGTCGGAGAGGTCGAGCCGGCCCTCGTCGGTGAGCCCGAACCACTTCAGCTTCGCGCCGGTGCGCTGCGACAGCAGCTGCCACGGAACGATGTTGGAGTGGTGCTCCATCTCCGTGATGACGATCTCGGAGTCGGCATCCACCCGGTACGGCTCGTCGGCCCAACCGAGCATGTTGGCAACGAGGTTGAGCGACTCGGAGGCGTTCTTGGTGAAGATCACCTCGTTGCGGCTGGGCGCGTTGACGAAGGCCGCGACCTTGTCCCGCGCGCCCTCGTAGAGCGCCGTGGCCTCTTCGGCGAGCACGTGCACGCCGCGGTGGACGTTGGCGTTGTGCCGCTCGTAGTAGGCGGTCAGGGCTTCCAGCACCTGGCGCGGCTTCTGCGAGGTGGCCGCGTTGTCCAGGTAGACGAGCGGCTTCTCCTCGTGCAGCACGCGCTGCAGGATGGGGAAGTCCTTGCGGATCGCGTCGGTGTCGAGCAGACCCGTGAACGGATGCGTCACGCGGACGCGCCCCCCTTCACATATGCCTCGTAGCCCTCGTTCTCCAGCTTGTCGGCCAGCTCGGCACCGCCGGACTCGACGATGCGGCCGCCCGCGAAGACGTGGACGTAGTCGGGCTTGATGTACCGCAGGATGCGGGTGTAGTGGGTCACCAGCAGGGTGCCGACCTCGCCGGTCGAGCGGACCCGGTTGATGCCCTCGGAGACGACCCGCAGCGCGTCGACGTCCAGGCCGGAGTCGGTCTCGTCGAGGATCGCGATCTTCGGCTTGAGGAGCTCCAGCTGGAGGATCTCGTGGCGCTTCTTCTCGCCGCCGGAGAAGCCCTCGTTGACGTTGCGCTCGGCGAAGGCCGGGTCCATCTGCAGGGCGGCCATCGCCTCCTTGACCTCCTTCACCCACAGACGCAGCTTGGGGGCCTCGCCGCGGACGGCGGTGGCGGCGGTGCGCAGGAAGTTGCTCACCGAGACGCCCGGGACCTCGACCGGGTACTGCATGGCCAGGAAGACGCCGGCCTTGGCGCGCTCGTCGACGGACATCTCCAGGACGTCCTCGCCGTCCAGCAGCACCGAGCCGCCGGTGACGGTGTACTTGGGGTGGCCGGCGAGCGAGTAGGCCAGGGTGGACTTGCCGGAGCCGTTCGGACCCATGATCGCGTGGGTCTCGCCCTGCTTCACGGTCAGGTCGACGCCCTTGAGGATCTCGCGCGGGCCGTTCTCGGCCTCGACGGAGACGTGCAGGTCGCGGATTTCAAGCGTTGCCATGGGTACTCAGGACTCCTGGTTGACGGAGACGAGCACATCGTCCCCTTCGATCTTTACGGGGTAGACAGCGACCGGCTTGGTGGCGGGCAGGCCGGAGGGCTTGCCGGTGCGCAGGTCGAAGCTGGAACCGTGCAGCCAGCACTCGATCATGCAGTCCTCGACCTCGCCCTCGGAGAGCGAGACGTTCGCGTGCGAGCAGGTGTCGTTGATCGCGAACACCCCCTCGTCGGTGCGGACGACGGAGACCGGCACGCCGTTGAGGTCCACGCGCTTGGGCACGTCCTCCTGGAGGTCGCTCAGCGCGCAGGCACGGAGGAAGGTCATCTGGATCAGACCGCCGCTTCCAGCTCGGCCTCGATCTTCTCCATCAGCTGGTCCTGGATCTCGGCGACGCCGATCTGCTGGACGAGTTCGGCGAAGAAGCCGCGGACCACCAGGCGGCGGGCCTCGTCGGCCGGGATGCCGCGGGACCGCAGGTAGAACAGCTGCTCGTCGTCGAAGCGGCCGGTCGCGGAGGCGTGGCCGGCGCCGACGATCTCGCCGGTCTCGATCTCCAGGTTGGGGATCGAGTCGACCCGGGCACCGTCGGTGAGCACCAGGTTGCGGTTGAGCTCGTAGGTGTCGGTGCCCTCGGCGGCGGCGCGGATCAGCACGTCGCCGACCCAGACGGCGTGGGCGTCCTGGCCCTGCAGCGCGCCCTTGTAGACCACGTTGGAGCGGCAGTGCGGGGTGTCGTGGTCGATGACCAGACGGTGCTCCAGGTGCTGGCCGGCGTCGGCGAAGTAGAGGCCGAACAGCTCGGCCTCACCGCCGGGCGCGGCGTAGTTGACCCGCGGGTGGATCCGGACGACGTCGCCGCCGAAGGTGACGACCACGGACTTCAGCGAGGCGTCCCGGCCGACCAGCGCGGTCTGCTGGGCGACGTGGACGGCGTTGCGGTCCCAGTCCTGGACGGAGACGAAGGTGAGCTTGGCGCCGTCGCCGACGAGCAGCTCGACGTTGGCGGCCCGGGTGCCGGTACCGGTGTGGTTGATCACCACGACGGCCTCGGCGAACGGCTTGACGTCGACCACCACGTGGGCGAAGCGGGTGCCGCCCTCGCCGTGCACGTCGATCTTGACCGGCCCGGTGAGCACCGCGTCCTGGGGGACGGTGACCACGAGCGCCTGCTCGAAGGCGCTGAACGCCTGCGCGGCGACCCGGTCGACGGGCTTGCCGGCCTTGCCCAGGCGGGCGTCGTCGCGGCCGACGGTCTCGGCGGTGACGCCGTCCGGCAGGCTCAGCTCGACCTTGTCCTCGCCCTTGACCGCCTCGGCGGCGGTGCCGTCGTGCAGGCCGCCCAGGCGGTGCATCGGGGTGAACCGCCAGTCCTCCTCGCGGCCGGTGGGCACGGGGAAGTCGCCGACCTCGAACGAGGGCTTGACGGCGACCCGGGCGTCGATCGGCTGCTGGACGGTGGCGCGGCCGGTGCCGGGGCCGGCGAGCTGGGCGCCGGCGCCGGCGGTGCCGACCTCGATCGACCCGGCGGTGGTGGAGCCGGTGGTGGTGTTGACGTCAGCCATGGCTGTCGTAGTGCTCTCTTCCTCGAAAAGCTCGAAAAGTCGGTGGGCGGTCAGCGGCTGGACGTCAGCCGACCGCACCCTCCATCTGCAGCTCGATCAGCCGGTTGAGCTCCAGCGCGTACTCCATCGGCAGCTCGCGCGCGATCGGCTCGACGAAGCCGCGGACGATCATCGCCATCGCCTCGAACTCGGTCATGCCCCGGCTCATCAGGTAGAACAGCTGGTCCTCGCTGACCTTGGAGACCGTCGCCTCGTGGCCCATGGACACGTCGTCCTCGCGGACGTCCACGTACGGGTAGGTGTCCGAGCGGGAGACGGTGTCCACCAGCAGCGCGTCGCACAGCACGTTGGACTTGGCGCCCTTGGAGCCCTCGCCGATCTCGATCAGACCGCGGTAGGAGGTCCGGCCGCCGCCGCGCGCCACCGACTTGGAGACGATGTTCGAGGAGGTGTTCGGCGCCATGTGCACCATCTTGGCGCCGGCGTCCTGGTGCTGGCCCTCGCCCGCGAAGGCGATCGACAGGGTCTCGCCCTTGGCGTGCTCGCCCATCAGGTAGACGGCCGGGTACTTCATGGTGACCTTGGAGCCGATGTTGCCGTCGACCCACTCCATGGTCGCGCCCTCGTACGCCACGGCGCGCTTGGTGACCAGGTTGTAGACGTTGTTCGACCAGTTCTGGATGGTCGTGTAGCGGCAGCGGCCGCCCTTCTTGACGATGATCTCCACGACCGCGGAGTGCAGCGAGTCGGAGGAGTAGATCGGCGCGGTGCAGCCCTCGACGTAGTGGACGTACGCGTCCTCGTCGACGATGATCAGCGTCCGCTCGAACTGGCCCATGTTCTCGGTGTTGATCCGGAAGTAGGCCTGGAGCGGGATGTCGACGTGGACGCCCTTGGGCACGTAGATGAACGAGCCGCCGGACCACACCGCCGTGTTCAGCGCGGCGAACTTGTTGTCGCCGGCCGGGATGACGGTGCCGAAGTACTCCTTGAAGATCTCCGGGTGCTCGCGCAGTGCGGTGTCGGTGTCCAGGAAGAGGACGCCCTGCTCCTCCAGGTCCTCGCGGATCTGGTGGTAGACGACCTCGGACTCGTACTGGGCGGCGACACCGGCGACGAGGCGCTGCTTCTCGGCCTCCGGGATGCCCAGCCGGTCGTAGGTGGCCTTGATGTCCGCGGGCAGGTCCTCCCAGGACTCGGCCTGCTTCTCGGTGGAGCGGACGAAGTACTTGATGTTGTCGAAGTCGATGCCGGAGAGGTCGGAGCCCCAGGTCGGCATGGGCTTCTTGCCGAACAGCTTCAGGCCCTTGAGACGCAGGTTCAGCATCCACTCGGACTCGTTCTTCTTCGCGGAGATGTCGCGGACGACGTCCTCGCTGAGCCCGCGCTTGGCCGCGGCACCGGCGGTGTCCGGGTCGGCCCAGCCGTACTCGTAGGTGCCCAGGCCCTCGAGCTCGGGGTGCGAAACGGTGTCAGTCATGCGAGCTTCCTAACGCGCGGACGCTGAATCTTCGGTGGACGTACCGGCAGTCGGCACTGCATCGGAGCCGCGGCCCGCGGAACGCCGGGCAGGCGACGATGCGGCACCGGGTGCCGGCACATAGGTGGTGCAGACCCCGTCGCCGTGGGCGATGGTGGCCAGCCGTTGCACATGGGTGCCCAGCAGCTGGGAGAAGACCTCGGTCTCCGCCTCGCAGAGCTGCGGGAACTGCTCGGCGATGTGCGCGACCGGGCAGTGGTGCTGGCAGAGCTGGGCGCCCGCCGGGGCCTTCGCCACGGCCGGCGGGACCCGCCGCACCGTGGCAGCGTACCCGTCCGCGCTCAGCGCCTGGGCGAGCGCCTCGGTGCGCTCTCCCGCCTCGGCCAGCCGCAGGAGCTCCAGGTACCGCTCGCCCTGCTTGCCGAACCGGGCCCGGGCGAAGGCGGCGACCGCCTCCTCGCCCGCCTTGCCGCCGCCGACCGAGTCGGAGATCCAGCGCAGCGCGTCGGCGGCGAGCTGGTCGTACGCCTGGTAGAAGGCGTCCCGGCCGCCGTCGGTGAGGGCGAAGACCTTGGCCGGACGGCCCCGGCCACGGCTGCCGTAGACCCGCTGCTCGCGGGACTCGACCAGGCCGGCGGCGGCCAGTCCGTCCAGGTGGCGGCGGACGGCGGCGGCGGTGAGGCCGAGCCGGGTCGCCAGGTCGGCGGCGGAGGAGGGGCCGTGGTCGAGGATCGACCGGGCGACCCGGTCCCGGGTGGCGCGGTGGCCCTCCAGCAGCACCTCGGCCGCCGTCACGGGCACGTCGCACCCGGGGGCCGACTCGGCCTCCTGGGGCGTGGCGTGCTCGCGCATGTTTTTCACAACACCAGTGTTGCGTAATTACTTCCGACAGGACAAGCCGTGATGCAGGCCTCACTCGTGTCATCTGTCACGCAGGTAAGCCTTACCTGACCTGCGAAAACGATCACCGAGGGCGCCGTCCGGGCCCGGCGTCGGGGCCTCTTACACTCGCCCGTATGCACTCCGAACCCGCGGTGAAGATCGCCGGGCTGGTCAAGCACTACGGCGACAAGCCCGCGGTGGACGGCCTCGACCTCACCATCGCACGCGGCGCGATCACCGCCGTCCTCGGCCCCAACGGCGCCGGCAAGACCACCACCATCGAGACCTGCGAGGGCTACCGCCGCCCCGACGCCGGCACCGTCCGCGTCCTCGGCCTCGACCCGGTCGCGCAGAGCGCCGCGCTGCGCCCCCGGATCGGCGTCATGCTCCAGTCGGGCGGCGTGTACGCGGGCGCGCGCGCCGTCGAGATGCTGCGTCACACCGCCGCGCTGCACGCCCACCCGCTGGACGTCGACGCGCTGGTCGAACAGCTCGGCCTCGGCTCCTGCGGCCGCACCGCCTACCGGCGCCTGTCCGGCGGCCAGCAGCAGCGGCTCGCCCTGGCCATGGCCGTGGTCGGCCGCCCCGAGCTGGTCTTCCTGGACGAGCCCACCGCCGGGCTCGACCCGCAGGCCCGGCGCGCCACCTGGGAGCTGGTCCGCGACCTGCGCCGGGACGGCGTCACCGTGGTCGTCACCACCCACCACATGGACGAGGCCGAACAGCTCGCCGACCAGGTCGCCGTCATCGACCGCGGCCGGGTGATCGCCACCGGAAGCCCCGAGGAGCTGTGCCGCGGCGGCGCCGAGAACGCCCTGCGCTTCGACGGCCCGCCCGGGCTCGACCTCGGCCCGCTGCTCAAGGAACTGCCCGAGGGCGCCACCGCCGCCGAGACCGCCCCCGGCAGCTACCGCGTCGAGGCGCCCGTCGACCCGCAGCTGGTGGCCACCGTCACCGGCTGGTGCGCGGCCTCCGGCGTCCTGCCCGAACGGCTGTCCGTCCAGCGCCGCAGCCTCGAAGACGTCTTCCTCGACCTGACCGGACGGGACCTTCGCTCGTGAGTACGACCACCGACTACTCCCCCAAGCCCGGCGCGGCCCCGGTCGGCCGGATGCTGCTCGCCCAGACCGCCTTCGAGACCAGGATGCTGCTGCGCAACGGCGAACAGCTGCTGCTCACCGTGGTCATCCCGACCGTGCTGCTGGTGCTGTTCTCGGCCGTGGACATCGTCGCGGTGGACGGGCCCGGCAAGCGGGTCGACTTCCTGGCCCCCGGCCTGCTCGCGCTGGCCGTGATGTCCACCGCCTTCACCGGGCAGGCCATCGCCACCGGCTTCGAGCGCCGCTACGGCGTGCTGAAGCGGCTCGGCGCCAGCCCGCTCCCGCGCTGGGCACTGCTGACCGCCAAGACCGGCTGTGTCCTGGTCACCGAGGCGCTGCAGGTCGCGCTGCTGTCGGTGATCGCGCTGGCGCTCGGCTGGTCCCCGCAGGGCGACCCCCTGTCGGTCGTCGCGCTGCTGGTGCTCGGCACCGCGGCCTTCTCCGGCCTGGGCCTGCTGATGGCCGGCACGCTCAAGGCGGAGGCCACGCTGGCCGCCGCCAACCTGGTGTTCATCCTGCTGCTGCTGGCCGGCGGGGTGATCGTGCCGCTGAGCAGGTTCCCCTCGGCCGTGCGGTCGGTGCTGGAGCTGCTGCCGATCTCCGCGCTCTCGGACGGCCTGCGGTCGGTCCTCCAGCACGGCGCCGGGGTGCCTTGGTCCGACCTCGGCATCCTGGCCGGCTGGGCCGTCCTCGGCCTGGCCGCCGCGGCCCGCTTCTTCCGCTGGGAGTAGCCCCCGACCCCCGCGCGGGAAGCACACCGAAACTGGGACCGCCCCCCGGCCGCTTCGGCCGGGGGGCGGTCCCACGTCACCGACGGAACGTCAGCTCTGGCTGCCGCGACGCTTGCGGGCCAGCAGGACGAGCGCGCCACCGACCAGCAGCACGCCGCCGCCGGCCGCCGCGATCATCGGGGTGGCGTCGTTGCTACCGGTCTGGGCGAGCGCCGGGCCACTGGTGGTGGGCGTCGGGACCGGAGTCGCGGTCGGGACCGGGGTCGCGGTCTTGCTCGCGGTGGGCGAGGCCGACGGGGTCGGGGTGGTGGTGGGCGTGGGGGTGGGAGTCGGCGTCGGAGTCGTGGTCTGCGACGGGGTCGGGGTGGGAGTCGGGGTCGGGGTCTTGGTGGGCGTGGGAGTCGGCGTCGGAGTCGGCGTGTGGCACGGCTCGATCGTCTTGGTCTCGTTGATGTTCCAGCCCTTTTCGTTGGGCGTCTCCGTCGTGTTCACCACGAGGTTCGCCTTGACGGGGGCTGTGTGGTCCTTCACCGGGAAGGTGCCGTGGAACTCCGCGGGGAAGGCCTTGGCGTCCAGGACCTTCTCGCCGTCGATGGTGAGGCTGACGGTGTTCTTCACGTCGGGCTTCGGGCTGTAGTTGATCAGATCGATCACGATCTTGTCGCAGGTCACCGACCAACTCGGCACGTGCGCCGAGGCGTTGGTTGCCAGCGCCAGAGGCAGGAGAATTCCGGCCGCTGCCGTCCCGGCGAGTGCCGCCGCGCCGATCCGCATGTGCCGCTGCTGTCGCGCCATTTACGCTGTTCCCCTCAGAACGGTCTTGCGCAGCAGGCGTGTTGAAGGTTTCGCGGTGGCCCGCTACGACTGTCCGGGGGACTCTACCGGCACTCCCGCACCTCTCCACACCCCGCCGTACGACCGAATTTCGTCTGTTGGTCCGTCGTCTGATGTGTATGACCAGCCCATCACAGCTGCCACCTCGCGGAACGCGGATTCGGCAAACTTGAATGAACTTCGTCACCTGACTGAAATACGTGCGCCCTCGGTGATCAGGTTCAATCACCGAGGGCGCAGCACCGGTCGAGCGGCGAAATGATCAGGCCTTCTTCGCCGCCCGACGCCGGGTGACGACCACGATCGCGCCACCGGCCGCGAGCACCACCGCGCCGGCGATCGCCAGCGGCACGACGGGCCCGGAGCCGGTGTGCGCGAGGTTGCCGCCCGCGTCCGCCTGGGCCGACGGGCTCGCCGAGGCCGAGGCGGCCGGCACACCCGCCGAGGCGGTGGCCGACGGACTGGCCGGGGCACCCGCGCTCGGCTTGCCGCTCACCGGGGCGGAGGGCGTGGCCGAGGGGCTCGCCGAGGTCCCGGGGGTGGCCGAGGTGCCGGGCGTCCCGGGCGTGGTGGAGGCCGACGGCGTCCCGCTCGGCACCACCGGCGGCACGGTGGGCGCGGTGGGCGTGGTGGACGGCGTCGGGACGACGACGCCGGGCAGGCAGCCGGCGAACGGGTAGTGGTGCGTCTCCGCCCCGTCCTTGCCGGTCAGCGAGGCGGCGATGACCGAACCGTTGACCGGGCCGCCACTGCCGAGGTCGAAGGCGGCGTTGGGCGCCAGCACGGTGCCGGCCCAGGCGGCCTTGCTGTTCTTGACCACCTTGGTCGCGGTGGGGAAGTTCCACAGCAGCTTGGCGCGGATCGCCCCGCCGGCCGCGCTCTGCAGCTTGTCGTCCAGGACGAAGGACGCCTTGGCCTCGTCCCACAGGTGGAAGCCGGTGGTCCCGGCGGCCGCCATGTCGTACGAGCCGCCGGTCACGGTGATGACAGTCACCGAGCCGGCCGGCACCTTGAGGAAGACGTCCTTGGCGCCCTGGAGCTTCGCGGCGTCGACGGTGAAGCTGTTGTACTTCGCGTCGCCGCCGGTGAACGTGAGCTTGGCACCGTCGGCCTGGACGGTGGCGCCGGCGGTCTGCGGCGCGGCGGCCAGCGCGGTGGAGGCGGCGCGCAGCTTGGCGAACTCGGCCTTGAAGTCGATCGGTGAGGCGCCCTGGGCGGTGGCGCCCTGGTGGGCCTGGACGACGGCGCCGTCGGCCTTCGAGCCGTAGACGCCGTTGCCCTTCATCACCTGGGTGTTGTTGCCGGTGATCTTGCCGGCGACGACCAGCGCGTTCTTGCCGGGCAGGGCCTCGACCTCGGCGGCGGTGAGCTCCTGGCCGACCGAGAAGCCGCCGGTGAAGTTCGCGTTGCCGCCGACGGCGACGGCGCCCTCGGCGTCGGGGGTGTGGGTGTCGTCACCCTCGATGAACTCGCCGTAGAGGTTGGCGACCCCGAGGCTTCGGCACTCCTGGCCGGGGTCGGCGGCGTGGGCGGCGGCGGGGGCGATCAGGCCAGCCAGTGCGAGCGAGCCGCCGACTGCGAGCGCGGCGGCGGACGTGGGTATGCGCATGTGCAGGTCTCCGCTTGTGCGGGAGGAGTGGGAGAGGTCCGAAATAGGTATGGACCAATCCGCACTCTTTCGGCCTCACAGGTGATTGGTCAAGACCAATGACCGCCTTGACCGAAGAGTCCGGTTTGCACCCACCCGATCCTGGGTAGCCCCCGCGCCCGGGCCACGCTCGCGCCCCGCCCCAAGATCGGCTGTAAGGCCGCCTACGATTGACCCCGTGCCTAATCCCTTCTCCCTGCTCGCCGACCGCTGGCAGCCGTCCGCCGTGATGGTCCGGCGCGCCGCGTTCGCCGCGCTGGTGATGAGCGTGGTGATCGTCGTCACCGGCGGCGCCGTCCGCCTCACCGCCTCCGGCCTCGGCTGTACGACGTGGCCCCGCTGCACCGCCGACAGCCTGACCCCGACCGCCGAGATGGGCTTCCACGGCGTCGTCGAGTTCACCAACCGGATGCTCACCTACGTGCTGAGCGCGGCCGTCGGCTGGGCCATCCTGGCCGCCCGCTGCCACCGCCCGTGGCGGCACAGCATGACCAGGCTCGGCTGGGCGCAGTTCTGGCTGGTGATGAGCAACGCCGTCCTCGGCGGCATCACCGTGCTGACCGGCCTGAACCCCTACACCGTCGCGCTGCACATGATCGCCGCGATGGCGCTGGTGTGGGTCGCGCTGCTGATGTGGGAGCGGTCGAAGGAGGGCGACGGAGCCCCGAAGCTCAGCGTGGCCCGCCCGATCCACCAGCTCTCCTACGTGCTGGTCCTGGTCGTCGGCCTGCTGGTGGCGGCCGGCACCCTGGTCACCGGCGCCGGCCACCACCCGGGCACCCCGCAGGACAACAAGATCGTCCCCCGGATCCCGATCGACTACGACCGGCTGGCCCAGTTCCACGCCGACCTCGCCTTCGTCTCGGTCGGCCTCACCATCGCGCTGATCTTCGTCCTCGCAGCCGTGAAGGCCCCGCCCGCGGCCAAGGCCCGCACCAAGGAACTCCTCGCGGTGCTCCTTCTGCAGGGCCTGCTGGGCTTCATCCAGTACTTCACCGACGCCCCCGAGCTGATGGTCGGCCTCCACATGCTCGGCGCGACGCTGACGTGGATCGCCGCCCTCCGCATCCCCCTCGCCCTGCGCACCCGCGAGCCCGCAGCGGCCCCCGAACAGTTGCCCGCCCAGACCCCGCAACCCGCCACCGTCTGAGCGTCGTCGAAGGCCCCCGTCCTCGGATGGGGGCCTTCGACGTCACAGCAAGCGACGGCCGTCGTGGGTCCGGACACTCGGTGCCATGTCGTCCCGAAGCGCATCCAGGACGCGTACGGCATAGACCTTGGCCATGCGGTCGGCGACCTCGGCCGGGGTGAGCCAGTCGACCTCGACCGACTCGTCCGAGAGCCGCTCTCCGCCGCCCTCCGGTCGACAGCGGAAGACGAGGGCGACGATCCCTCGGCTCACGTTCTTGTACACGCCGGTCAGCCGCTCCACGCCGACCTTGACGCCGGTCTCCTCGTAGACCTCGCGTCGCACGCCGTCCTCGATGGCCTCGTCCAGCTCCAGTACGCCGCCCGGCGGTTCCCAAGTCCCGTTGTCAGCCCGACGAATCGCCAGCACCCGACCGTCCTCGCGTACCACCACCCCCGCGACGGACACAGAGTGGAGCGACGTTGACTGGGACTTCCCGGCGCTGTTACTCATGTGCAGGAGAATAGGAGCCCTGAAGGACTATGGCGAGTGGTGAGGTGGCCTCGTCGGCCACAGCGAAGTACCTGCAAATCGCGGCTGACATCGCCGCACAGATCAAGTCGGGCGCTCTCGCTCCCGGCGCGACCGTGCCCAGCGAGGCCGAGCTCATGCAGCGATACGGAGTAGCGTCCGGAACAGTCCGCAAGGCCATCGCCGAGCTCCGAACGACTCAGCTCATCGAGACCCACCACGGTCGAGGTTCGTTCGTCCGCGCCCGCCCGCCGGTTCAGCGCAAGTCTGCGGACCGATTCCGCCGTGCCCATCGCAACGCCGGCAAGGCCGCATACCTCGCAGAGGCAGAAACCTCCGGCGGCATCCCGTCCGTGACCGTGCTGTTCGTGGGCCCCACAGCAGCACCTCCCGAGATCGCCGATCGCTTGAGACTTCCCGCCGGTACCCAGGTACTGGCCCGCAAACGCCGGTACTTCCGAGATGGGGTGCCCACCGAGGAGGCCACGTCATACCTGCCATGGGACGTGGTCAAGGACATCCCTGAGATTTTCGCCGAGAACCCCGGTGGCGGCGGCATCTACGCCCGCCTCGAAGAACACGGCCACTTCCTCGCCGAGTTCACCGAGTCCGTACGGGCCAGACTCGCGACCAAGCCGGAGGCCAAAGCGCTCACCCTGAGCCCCGGTGCGCCGGTGATCCATCTCGTTCGCGATGCCATCACTGCGGATGGCCGCACGGTGGAGGTGTGCGACACCGTCATGGCGGCCGACCAGTTCGTTCTCGACTATCGCTTTCCCGCGCGTGACTGACTAGCGATCAACTCCCTCGACCCGTCGCGAGATTACTCTCGCGACGGGTTGACTCATGTACAGGAGTCGGGCACTCTTCTACTCGTCACTCATGTACATGAGTGCATGGAAACACCTCATTTAGAGGAGATGGTCGTGTTCGAGGCCGACATCCTGGAAGTTCCCGTGCAGCACGCTTCGACGGAGCGTCGCGCGACTCCCGACACCAACTCGATGTCGGTGTCGACGGCAGCGGAGCTGTCGCTGCCCTACCTGCCGGAGTCGGTGGCGGTGGCCCGCCGGTTCGTCGCGGCGACGCTGCGGGAATGGGGTCTGGGCAACTTGGTGGACGACGCCGCCGTAATCGTCAGCGAGTTGGTCACCAACTCCTTCAAAACCGGCTGCCAGACCCGGATGCTCGTCGGCATCCGCCGTCCGACCGACCGGATCGTCCGCATCCTCGTCGGTGACGGTTCCCGCTCGATGCCTGTGATGGTCCAGGCCGGGCCGGACGCCACGTCCGGCCGGGGCCTGACGATGGTCCACCGGCTCACCCGCGGCCGCTGGGGCGTCACCCCCCTCCCCTTCGGAAAGGTCGTCCACGCCGACCTCGCGGCGCCCGCGCCGATCCCCCGGTGAACCCGCGACCACCGGAGGACGCTTACGACTCCGACGACGCGCCGCCGCACCCATCCGTCCCCGACCCCACCCGGGTCTGGGCCGCCTACGGGGTGTCCGCCGCTGCCGGACTGCACGTCATCGCCGCGGCCCTGGTGCTGATCAACCGATCCCACTGAGTTCCCGGCCGCGCCGCCTCCCCGGCGGCGCGGCCGGGCTCACCCAGCAACTCGGCAGGCCTGCCGAGTTGCTGTTCTCGCCCTCAACCACCACGCCCGAGGAGGAACAGTCCGGATGACCACCGCACCGTGGGGTACCACCCGCATGGAGCCGTACCCCGAGTCCAGCCCGATCCCCGCCCTCACGCCCGTGATCGACCCCGAGACGCAGGTCGCCGTGTTCGTGGACGAGCACGGCCGCACCGTCGAGCTGGGTGCGCACGGCACCAGCACCGAGACCAGCACGCCCACGAGCACGGGCGGCGGCGACGGCCAGAGCGGGCAGCAGAACGCGCCCACCGACATGGACAGCATGCCCGCGAACGATCAGGACCAGGGAACGGGCTGACATGACACCGGATCGACACCGGGCCACCGTCCTGGTGCTGACCAACACCTACGACGTGACAGCCGACGCAGTGCTCCGCATCCTGGCCGAGCGCAGGGTGCCGGTCGTCCGGGTCGATCCCGGAGTCGACCTACCAGGAGGTGCCCCGCTGACTGCCCGCTACGGCATCGGCGAGCAGCGGGGCACCCTCCGCACCTCAAGCCGGCAACTCGACCTCACCCGGGTGCGATCGGTCTGGGTCCGCCGCCCCTCACCCTACGATGCGCCGCCGGAACTGGCCGATCACACGGCGAAGTTCGCCGGCGCACAAGCGTTCTGGGGTTTCGGCGGGATCCTCGCATCGCTCCCCGGCGCCCACTACGTGAATCACCCGTGGCACATCCGCAACGCGGAGTACAAGCCCGCCCAGCTCGCCGTGGCGAGCCGTGCGGGGTTCCTGGTCCCGGAGACGGTCATCACCACCGATCCCGCCGAAGCACGTCGGTTCTGTACCGACCGACCCGGTGGAGCCGTCTACAAACCGCTGTGGGACAGCCGCTTCCGCACCGGGGACGGCGTCGCGCAGACGGTGTGGGTCCACGAGGTCGACCCGGCCGGGATCACCGACGCCGTCTCCGTCTGCCCGCACATGTTCCAGGCCAAGGTGGACAAGGCCTTCGACGCACGGGTCACCGTCGTTGGCGACAGACTGTTCGCGATCCGGATCGACAGCCCGGATCTCGACTGGCGCCACCGACAGGACCTGATGACGTGTACACCGATCGGGGTACCCGAACCGGTCGCCCTCTCGATCACCGCCTACCTCGCCGAACTCCGCTTGACCTTCGGCGCGTTCGACTTCGCCGTGACCGCCCACGGTGACTGGAGTTTCCTGGAGTGCAACCCCAACGGCCAATGGGCGTGGCAGCCCGCCGGGACCACGGCGGCGATCGCCCACGCCATTGCCGACCAGTTGGAGAGAGGTCCCGACGCATGAACACAACGGCGCGGCTCCGCGCAGCCCTGGTGGACAGCCTGACCGGGGATGACAAGATCACCGACCCGGCGTGGGAGGACGCCGCCAGGACGGTCCCCCGAGAGCTGTTCGTCGGATCGTTCTTCGTACCGGTTCCGGGAAGCAACCCGACCGCCTACCGCCCCATGCACAAGCACGAGCCCGGGTGGCTGGAGCACGTCTACACCAACGAAACGCTGGTCACCCAACTCGACGGACGGACCCGCCCCGAGGACGTGCCCGATGGGACCACGACCGGCACCCCGTCCTCCTCGTCCACCCTGCCGTCTCTCGTCCTGCGCATGTGGCACCAACTCGGCGCCGAGCCCGGCCACCGGGTGCTGGAGATCGGCACCGGAACCGGCTACTCCACTGCCCTCGGCGCACACCGCCTCGGGGACGCCGACATCACCAGCATCGAGTACGACCCGGCAGTGGGCACGGCCGCAGCGGCAGCCATCACAGCAGTGGGCTACGCGCCCCGACTGATCATCGGCGACGGACTTCTCGGCGATCCTGGCAGCAGCGACTATGACCGGCTGATCGCCACCTGCGCGGTCCGCTACGTCCCACCCCCGTGGCTGCACCAGGTGAAGCCCGGCGGCCGGATCCTGGTCACCCTGTCCGGCTGGTCCTTCGGCTTCGGTCTCGCCCTGCTGGTCGTGACCGGCCCCGGAGAAGCCACCGGCCGCTTCCTGCCCGGCTACACCAGTTTCATGATGGCCCGCCCCCACGACCGGCCGCCCCGCCAGAGCCTGTGCCTGCTCCCCGGAGACGAACGCCCGACCCGGATCGACCCCGAGATCATCGGCACCTGGACCGGCAGCTGGGTGGCACAGCTCGCAGCGCCCTCCGCCGAACGGATGGGAGCCGGCGGACATCAGATCCTCTCCGACGTGGCCACCGGCTCACAGGCCCGGACCGTACCTGCCCCGGACGGCGGCTGGACCGTGATCCAACGCGGCCCGCTCCGGCTCTGGGACCAGGTCGAAAGCGCCGTCGAAGCCTGGCAACGGGTCGGCGAACCACACCAGGAGGCCTTCGGGATCACCGTCTCGGGCACGGGCCAACGCGTCTGGATCGGCCACGAGCACGGTCCGGGCTGGAACCTGCCCGTCTGACGACACCGGCCCGGCTCCCCCACCAGGGGAGCCGGGCCGTTCGCCGCGCGCGCCGAAGTGATCAGCCGCCGAGCTGGATGCCCGCCATCCGCTTCCACTCGTACGGGCCGGTCTTCACCTTGAGGGCCAGCTCGCCCTCGAAGTCGTCGTGCAGGGTCAGCCCGGCCAGTTCGGCGGCCCGGCGGCCGACGGCGTAGCTCGGGGCCACCTGGTCGCCCCAGGCGCCGTCCACGCCCACCACGACGATCCGGGTGGCCACGGCGCCGACGTACTCGACGACCGCGTCGGCGCCGCCCCCGTGCTGGCGGGCGAAGCTGCTGAGGTGCTTGGCGATGCGCTTGGCGCGGCGCTCGGTACGGGCGTCCGGCGCGGTGGCGGTGGCGGTCTCTGCGCTGCTCATGCCCGCATGCTACCCACCGGTAGTCGAGCTGGCGACGGGAGCGCCCTGTGCACCGGGCCACATACTGGAGGCGTGACCTTCTCCGGCTGGCCGGCCGAGGCGCTCGACTTCTACGAGCACCTCGAAGCCGACAATTCCAAGACCTTCTGGCAGGCCCACAAGGAGCAGTACGACAACGACGTACGGTCCCCGATGGAGCTGCTGCTCGCCGAGCTGGAGCCGGAGTTCGGGCCCGGGAGGATCTTCCGTCCCAACCGCGACGTCCGGTTCAGCGCCGACAAGTCTCCGTACAAGACGCACATCGGCGCCCACCTGGAGACCGGCGGCTACGTCCAGCTCTCCGCCGACGGCCTGGCCTGCGGCAACGGGATGTACCAGCTCGCCCCCGACCAGCTGGACCGCTACCGCGCCGCCGTCGCCGAGGACGTCAGCGGCGCCGAACTGGAGCGGGTGATCGCCGCGGTGGAGCAGGACGGCCCCCGGGTGCACGGCCAGGACTCCCTCAGGACCGCTCCGCGCGGCTTCCCCAAGGACCACCCCAGGATCGAGCTGCTGCGCCACAAGGGCCTGGTCGCCTGGCAGGAGTGGGCGCCCGCGAAGTGGCTCGGCACCCGCGGCGCCCGCACCCGGATCACCGCCTTCCTGCGCGCCTCCCAGCCGCTCCGGGACTGGCTGGACGACCACGTCGGCCCGTCCGAGCTGCCGTCCCGGTGAGAACGCGAAGAGCCCCGGTCCACCGGACCGGGGCTCTTCGACGTCGGACAGGCCCTACTTCACGAACGGGTCGATCGCGCACACCACGAACAGCAGCGACAGGTAGGTGATCGACCAGTGGAACAGCCGCATCTCCTTCAGCTTCGCGCCCACCACCCCGGCCTTGGCCCGGCCGTACAGCGCGTGCGCCTCGCGCAGCCAGAACCCGCCGAGCAGCACCGCGGTGACGGGGTACAGCCAGCTCATGTGCCCCAGCGGCCACACCGCCAGCGACGTCGCCACCATCACCCAGGAGTAGGCGACGACCTGCTTGCCGACCTCGACGTTGCCCTTGACCACCGGCAGCATCGGCACGCCGGCCCGCTCGTAGTCCTCGCGCACCTTCATCGAGAGCACCCAGGTGTGCGGCGGCGTCCAGAAGAACACCACCAGGAACAGCGCGACCGCCGCCCAGGACACCGAGTTGGTGACGGAGGACCAGCCGATCAGCACCGGCATGCAGCCGGCGATGCCGCCCCAGACGATGTTCTGCGAGGTGCGCCGCTTGAGCCCCAGCGTGTAGACGAACACGTAGAACAGCAGCGCGCCGAGCGCCAGTCCGGAGGAGAGCCAGTTGACGCCGAAGCCCAGCAGCAGCGTCGAGACGACCGCGAGGGCGATGCCGAACACCAGCGCCTCGCGCGGCGACACCATCCCGGTGACGATCGGCCGGCGCTCGGTGCGGGACATCACCGCGTCGATGTCGCGGTCGATGTACATGTTGAGCGCGTTGGCGCCGCCCGCCGAGAGGTAGCCACCGATCACGACCTTCAGCACCAGCAGCATGTTCGGGACGCCCTGCTGGGCGAGGAACATCACCGGCACCGTGCTCATCAGCAGCAGTTCGATGATCCGTGGCTTGGTCAATGCGACGAAGGCGCCGACACGGGCCCCGATGGGCCGGTGCGCAGGAGTCGCCCCGGTGACCCCGGCGGGACGGGTTTCGACGGCGGTCACTAACACCCCAACTGAAGATGAATCCTCGCAGGCGTCCACAGGAACGAAGGGTCCCGAATCGTCCGCTCTGCGCGTACCACGCCACCTTAGACGCTCCATATATCCCATCCGGCTCCGGGGTCCCCCGGCGAGGCCGATGGCACACCCCCGGGTGAACCGACCGGGTGAAGCCACGAAGCCGTTGCGGCGCGCCGCCGCAACCCGTCCTGACCACCGGGGCGGCAGGGTGCCGTAAAACAGGAGAGCCTGGGACAAAATCAGGCAGACCGCCCTGGTGGGAATCACCATCCGGATTTCCTGGTTGTCCCAGCACGGAGGGTGAGCCCCGGGCCGGACGGTAGGCTCGCACGCAGAAGCGGGATCTACCCTCCGTGACCGGCACCACCCAGCGTCGAGACCACAGCGCCGTGGCCGACCCGGTCCCCTTTCACGGGGTCACTCTTCACAACGGAAGGAGCCCTGAGACAGGGTGAGCACGACGCCGACGAACGCATTCGAGTGGTCCGAACTGGATGAGCGCACGGTTGACACAGCGCGGGTCCTGGCCATGGACGCCGTCCAGAAGGTCGGCAACGGACACCCCGGGACGGCCATGTCGCTGGCCCCCGCGGCGTACCTGATCTTCCAGCGTTTCCTGCGCCACGACCCGACCGACCCCGCGTGGGTCGGCCGCGACCGGTTCGTGCTGTCCCCCGGGCACACGAGCATGACCCTCTACACCCAGCTGTACCTGTCGGGCTACGGCCTGGAGCTGGACGACCTCAAGGCCTTCCGCGTCGCGGGCAGCCGCACCCCGGGCCACCCGGAGCACGGCCACACCGCGGGCGTGGAGACCACCACCGGCCCGCTGGGCCAGGGCATCGCCAACGCGGTGGGCATGGCGATGGCCGCCCGCTACGAGCGCGGCCTGTTCGACCCGGACGCCGCCGCCGGCGAGTCCCCCTTCGACCACACCATCTGGGCCATCGTCTCCGACGGCGACCTGCAGGAGGGCATCTCCGCCGAGGCCTCCTCGCTGGCCGGTCACCAGAAGCTGGGCAACCTGGTCGCCCTGTACGACGACAACCACATCTCGATCGAGGGCGACACCGAGACCGCCTTCTCCGAGGACGTCCTCAAGCGCTACGAGGCGTACGGCTGGCACGTCCAGCGGGTCGCCCCGAAGGCCAACGGCGACATCGACGTGGCCGTCCTGGCCGACGCGCTGGCCGCGGCCAAGGCCGAGACCACCCGTCCGTCGATCATCGCGATGCGCACGATCATCGCCTGGCCGGCCCCGGACGCCCAGAACACCGCCAAGGCGCACGGCTCCGCGCTCGGCGCCGCCGAGATCGCCGCCACCAAGAAGGTCCTGGGCTTCGACCCGGAGAAGACCTTCGAGGTCTCCGACAAGGTGATCGAGCACGCCCGCGAGGTCATCAAGCGCGGCAAGGCCGCCCACGCCGAGTGGGAGCAGTCCCTGGAGGCCTGGCGCGCCGCCGACCCGCAGCGCGCCGCCGAGTTCGACCGCATCCAGGCCGGCGAGCTGCCCGAGGGCTGGAAGAAGACCGTCCCGGTCTTCCCGGCCGGCAAGGACGTCGCCACCCGCAAGGCCTCCGGCGAGACCCTCAAGGCGATCGGCGCGGTCATCCCGGAGCTGTGGGGCGGCTCGGCCGACCTCGCCGAGTCCAACCTCACCACCATCGACGAGGACAGCTCGTTCCTCCCCGACGGCAACCCGCTGAAGAGCGCCGGCCCGTACGGCCGGACGATCCACTTCGGCATCCGCGAGCACGCCATGGGCTCGACCATGAACGGCATCGCCCTGCACGGCAAGACCCGCGTGTACGGCGGCACCTTCCTGGTCTTCGCCGACTACATGCGCCCGGCCGTGCGCCTGGCCGCGCTGATGAAGCTGCCGGTCACCTACGTCTGGACGCACGACTCGATCGGCCTCGGCGAGGACGGCCCGACCCACCAGCCGGTGGAGCACATGGCCTCGCTGCGCGCCATCCCGGGCCTGGCCATGGTCCGCCCGGCCGACGCCAACGAGACGGCCGTCGCCTGGCGCACCGTCATCGAGCGCCAGACCACCCACCCCGGCCCGGTCGGCCTGGCGCTCACCCGCCAGAACGTCCCGACCTTCGACCGCGAGGTCTTCGGCTCCGCCGAGGGCACCGCGAAGGGCGGCTACATCCTGGCCGAGGCCTCCAGCGGCGACCCGCAGGTGATCCTGCTGGGCACCGGCTCCGAGGTCCAGCTGGCCGTCAAGGCCCGCGAGGTGCTCGAGGCCGAGGGCATCGCCACCCGGGTGGTCTCGGTGCCGTCCTTCGAGTGGTTCCAGGAGCAGGACCAGGCCTACCGTGACAGTGTGCTGCCGCCGTCGGTCAAGGCCCGGGTGTCGGTCGAGGCCGGCATCGGCCAGGGCTGGCGCGAGCTGGTCGGCGACCACGGCCGGATCATCTCGCTGGAGCACTTCGGCGCCTCCGCCGACTACAAGGTGCTCTACGAGGAGTTCGGCCTGACCGCCGAGCGCGTGGTGGCCGAGGCCCACAACGCCCTCCGTTCCCTTGAGGCCGTCAACCGCTGACGCCCCCCTGGGCCGTGCGCCCGCCCGCACGCGGGCGCACGGCCCCCTCTGACTACCCCACGAAGCAGAACAAAAAGGACTGAAGCACCATGACTGACGCACTGAAGCGCCTCAGCGACGAAGGCGTGGCGATCTGGCTGGACGACCTCAGCCGCAAGCGGCTGAACACCGGCAACCTCGCCGAGCTGGTGCAGAACAAGCACGTGGTGGGCGTGACCACCAACCCGACCATCTTCCAGAAGGCCATCGGCGGCGGCGACGACTCCTACGACGGCCAGCTGCGCGACCTCGCCGTCCGCAAGGTCACCACCGACGAGGCCGTCCGCATGATCACCACCTCGGACGTGCGCGACGCGGCCGACGTGCTGCGCCCGGTCTACGACGCCTCCAACGGCCGCGACGGCCGGGTCTCCATCGAGGTCGACCCGCGCCTGGCGCACGAGACCGCGGCCACCGTGGCCGAGGCCAAGCAGCTGTGGTGGCTGGTCGACCGCCCGAACGTCTTCATCAAGATCCCCGCCACCAAGGCCGGCCTGCCCGCGATCGCCGAGGTGATCGGCCGTGGCATCAGCGTCAACGTCACGCTGATCTTCTCGCTGGAGCGCTACAAGGCCGTCATCGACGCCTACCTGACCGGTCTGGAGGCCGCCAAGGCCAAGGGCCTGGACCTCTCCCAGATCGAGTCGGTCGCCTCCTTCTTCGTCTCCCGCGTGGACACCGAGATCGACAAGCGCCTGGAGAAGATCGGCGGCGACGCCCGGGACCTGCGCTCCAAGGCCGCCCTGGCCAACGCCCGCCTCGCCTACCAGGCGTACGAGGAGGTCTTCGGCTCGGTCGACGGCAAGTCCGCCGGCAGCGCCCGCTGGCGCTCGCTGGAGGCCGCCGGCGCCAAGCCGCAGCGCCCGCTGTGGGCGTCCACCGGTGTCAAGGACCCGGCCCTGCCGGACACCCTGTACGTCACCGAGCTGGTCGCCCCCGGCACGGTCAACACCATGCCCGAGGCCACCCTGGAGGCCACCGCCGACCACGGTGTGGTCACCGGCGGCACCATCGTCCCCAACTACGCCGACGCCAAGGCCGTGATGGACGCCATCGCCGCCGCCGGCGTGGACTACGACGACGTGGTCCAGGTGCTGGAGGACGAGGGCGTGGAGAAGTTCGAGCAGTCCTGGAACGAGCTGCTCGACACCGTCACCGCCTCGCTCGCCTCCTTCGCCGGCGAGAAGTGACCGTTCGCTCACACAGCCAGCGCACGAAAGCGGAGCCCAACAAGTGAGCACTGATTTCCCCGAGTTGACCTCGGAGTCGGACGCGGACGATCTCCCGCCGGCCCCCGTCAACCCGCTTCGTGACCCGGCCGACCGACGGCTCCCGCGCATCGCGGGGCCGTC
The DNA here is from genome assembly GCF_044760075.1 of Kitasatospora sp. NPDC098663. Classification (NCBI taxonomy): domain Bacteria; kingdom Bacillati; phylum Actinomycetota; class Actinomycetes; order Kitasatosporales; family Streptomycetaceae; genus Kitasatospora; species Kitasatospora sp. NPDC098663. The sequence continues at coordinate 163,842 of NZ_JBIWAP010000004.1, forward strand.
CGGTCTGGTCATCTTCGGAGTCACCGGCGACCTGTCCCGCAAGAAGCTCATGCCGGCCATCTACGACCTGGCCAACCGCGGTCTGCTGCCGCCGGGCTTCTCTCTCGTCGGCTTCGCCCGGCGCGAGTGGGACGACGAGGACTTCGCCAAGGAGGTCCACGACGCGGTCAAGGAGCACGCCCGCACCCCGTTCCGGGAGGAGGTCTGGCAGCAGCTCGCCAAGGGCATGCGCTTCGTCCACGGCACCTTCGACGACGACGACGCCTTCGACAAGCTCCGCGAGACCATCGACGAGCTGGACAAGGCGCAGGGCACCGGCGGCAACTTCGCCTTCTACCTGTCCGTCCCGCCGAAGTTCTTCCCGACCGTCGTCCAGCAGCTCAAGAAGCACGGCCTGGCCGACCCCCCGCAGGGCTCGTGGCGCCGCGCGGTCATCGAGAAGCCCTTCGGCCACGACCTGGAGAGCGCCCAGGAGCTGAACCGGATCGTCCACGAGGTCTTCCCCCGGGACGAGGTCTTCCGGATCGACCACTACCTGGGCAAGGAGACGGTCCAGAACATCCTGGCGCTGCGCTTCGCCAACCAGATGTTCGAGCCGATCTGGAACCGGTCGTACGTCGACCACGTGCAGATCACCATGGCCGAGGACATCGGCATCGGCGGCCGGGCCGGCTACTACGACGGCATCGGCTCCGCCCGCGACGTCATCCAGAACCACCTGCTCCAGCTGATGGCGCTCACCGCCATCGAGGAGCCGGCGTCCTTCCACCCGAAGGCGCTGGTGGCCGAGAAGCTCAAGGTGCTCAGCGCCGTCAAGCTCCCGGCCGACCTCGGCCGACACACCGTGCGCGGCCAGTACGCGGCCGGCTGGCAGGGCGGCGAGGAGGTGGTCGGCTACCTGGACGAGGACGGCATCGACCCGGACTCCAAGACCGACACCTACGCCGCGATCAAGCTGGAGATCAACAACCGCCGCTGGGCGGGCGTCCCGTTCTACCTGCGCACCGGCAAGCGGCTGGGCCGCCGGGTCACCGAGATCGCGGTGGTCTTCCAGCGCGCCCCGTACCTGCCGTTCGACTCCTACGCGACCGAGGAGCTGGGGCAGAACGCCCTGGTCATCCGGGTCCAGCCGGACGAGGGCGTGACGGTGCGGTTCGGCTCCAAGGTGCCGGGCACCTCCTTCGAGGTCCGGGACGTCACGATGGACTTCGCCTACGGCGAGTCCTTCACCGAGTCCAGCCCGGAGGCGTACGAGCGGCTCATCCTCGACGTGCTGCTCGGCGACGCCAACCTGTTCCCGCGTCACCAGGAGGTCGAGCTCTCCTGGCAGATCCTCGACCCGATCGAGAAGTACTGGGACACCCACGGCAAGCCCGCCCAGTACTCCGCGGGGACCTGGGGCCCGGCCGAGGCGGACGAGATGCTCGCACGAGACGGCAGGAGCTGGCGCCGGCCATGAAGATCGACCTCACCAACACGACGTCCAGCAAGATCAACGCCGCGCTGATGGAGGCGCGCCGGGCCAGTGGCTCCACCGCCGCCGGCATGGTGCTCACCCTGGTGATCGTGACCGACGAGGGCAGCGCGTACGACGCCCTCAAGGCCGCCAACGACGCCTCCCGCGAGCACCCCTCGCGCACCCTCGCGGTGATCAAGCGCGCCGGGCGTTCGCCCCGGGCCCGCGCCGAGACCCGGCTGGACGCCGAGATCCTGGTCGGCACCGACGCCGGCTCGGGAGAGACGGTCATCCTGCGCATGCACGGCGAACTCGCCGCGCACGCCCAGTCGGTGGTCCTGCCGCTGCTGCTCCCGGACGCCCCGGTCGTCGTCTGGTGGCCCGACAACGCGCCGCTGCACCCGGCGCAGGACCCGCTGGGCGCGCTCGCCCAGCGCCGGATCACCGACGCCGTCACCGCCGAGTCCCCGGTGGGCCAGCTCGCCCAGCGGGCCCAGAGCTACACCCCGGGCGACACCGACCTGGCCTGGACCCGGATCACCGGCTGGCGCTCGATGCTGGCCGCCGCGCTGGACCAGCGGCCGGTCACGATCACCTCCGCGGTGGTCGAGGGCGAGTCCTACAACCCCAGCGTCGAACTGCTCGGCCTCTGGCTGCACAACCGGCTGCACGTGCCGGTCGAGCGGGTCGTCACCGGCGGCCCCGGCATCACCGCGGTGCACCTGCGCACCAAGGACGGCGACATCACCCTGGACCGCCCCGACGGCCTGATGGGCACGCTCTCCATGGTCGGCTCCCCCGACCGCCAGGTGGCGCTCAAGCGGCGCGAGACCTCGGAGCTGATCGCCGAGGAACTGCGCCGGCTCGACCCGGACGACATCTACGCGACGGCCGTGCGCACGCCCGTCGACCGGCTGCGCGAGCCGGACACCGCCGAGACGGCGGCGGCCGAGCGGGTCGCCCGCGCGGCGGTCGCCGAGGCCGCGGTGGCCAACCCCGCCCGGGTGACCGCCAAGGTCGCGTCCGAGGGCGCGTCCGAGGACGTGCCCGAGGCCGCCGAGAAGGCTCCCGCCAAGAAGCCCGCCAAACGCGCCGCCAAGGGGAGCGCATGACCAACGCGACCCCGCAGCTGGTCGTCCACCGGGACAAGGAGCTGATGGCCCAGGCGGCCGCGGCCCGGCTGATCACCCGGATCGTGGACGCCCAGGCCGCCCGCGGCACCGCCTCGGTGGTGCTCACCGGCGGGCGCAACGGCAACGCCCTGCTGGCCGCGATCGCCGCCTCCCCGGCGCGCGACGCGGTCGACTGGGCGCGGCTGGACCTCTGGTGGGGCGACGAGCGCTTCGTCCCCGCCGGGGACCCGGACCGCAACGCCGTCCAGGCCCGCGCCGAACTGCTGGACTCCGTCCCGCTCGACCCGGCGCGGGTGCACGAGATGCCCGCCTCGGACGGTGTGGACGGCTCGGACGTGGAGGCCGCCGCCGCCCGCTACGCGGAGGAGCTGGCGAAGGCCTCCGGCCCGGGCGACCGGCTCGGCGTCCCGGCCTTCGACGTGCTGCTGCTCGGCGTCGGCCCGGACACCCACGTCGCCTCGCTCTTCCCCGAGCACCCGGGCGTGCGGGAGAGCGAGCTGACCGTGATCGGCGTGCGCGGGGCCCCCAAGCCCCCGCCGACCCGGGTCTCGCTCACCCTCCCGGCGATCCGGGCGGCCCGCGAGGTCTGGCTGCTGGCGGCCGGCGCGGACAAGGCGGACGCGGTCGCGATGGCCCTGTCCGGCCCCGGCGAGCTCCAGGCGCCCGCCTCCGGCGCGTACGGCCGCAGCCGCACCCTGTGGCTGCTGGACCGGGCCGCGGCGGAGCAGATCCCGCCCCAGCTGTACCCGCCGGCCTCGGCGTAACGGGCCCGGCAACGCACAAGGGCGCCACCGTCCTCGACGGTGGCGCCCTTCGCTGTCTGTCGTCCGGGTCAGATCTCGCCGCGCAGCTTGGCCAGCGCCTCGGCCAGGATCGCCTCGCCGTCGGCGTCGGTGCGCCGCTCGCGGACGTAGGCGAGGTGGGTCTTGTACGGCTCGTTGCGCGAGGGCGCGGGCGGGTTGTGCTCGTCCTGCCCGGCCGGGAAACCGCACCGCGGGCAGTCCCAGGTGTCCGGGATGACGGCCTCGGCGGCGAAGCTCGGCCGGGTCTCGTGCTTGTTGGCACACCAGAAGGTGATCCGGTTGCGCGGGGCGGACTCGCCGCGCTCCGCCTCGCCCATCGGGCCCGCTCCGACCCTGCTGCCACGGATGGCGTTGCCACTTGCCACGGTCTGACTCCCTGCGTGCTGGTGCGCCGACCCTCCGCGGTGCGCGTCGGTGGCGAAAGTCGTCCTAGTGTAAGCAGGAGTTAAGCGTCCACCGCCATCGCCTCCGCCCCCGACCGTCCCAGGATAGGCGCTCGGGCGACGGGGCGTCAGGGTTACGTCAGCTCTTGTACTTCAGCACCAGGCCCAGCACGATGATGCAGGCGAACCAGGCGAGACCGACCACGATCGTGATGCGGTCCAGGTTGCGCTCGGCCACCGCCGAGCCGCCGCCGGTGGACATCGCGCCGCCACCGAACATGTCCGACAGGCCGCCGCCCTTCCCCTTGTGCAGCAGCACCAGCAGGATCATCAGCAGACTGAAGATGATCAGGGCAATCGAGAACCCGAGAACCACGACGGGACCAACTCTCTCGTATCTTCGGCGACGGGGCCGGACCGCGACGGCGGTCCGGCCCCAAAGCCTACGTTGCTGCAGCGGCGTTAGCCTACTGCCTGCTCACGGTAGCGCACGATCTTGACGAACTCGTCGGCGTCCAGCGAGGCACCGCCGATCAGGCCGCCGTCGATGTCGGGCTTGGCCATCAGGCCGGCCGCGCTCGACGACTTCACCGAACCGCCGTACAGCACGCGGACCTTGTCGGCCAGCTCGGCGTCGTACAGCTCGGCGATCCGCTTGCGGATGGCGGCGCAGACCTCCTGCGCGTCCTCCGGGGTGGCCACCTCGCCGGTGCCGATCGCCCAGACCGGCTCGTAGGCGACCACGATGGACTCGGCCTGGTGGGCCGGGACGTCCGCCAGGGCGCCGTCCAGCTGGGCGAGGGTGTGCTCGACGTGGGTGCCGGCCTTGCGGACGTCCAGCGGCTCGCCGATGCACAGGATCGGGGTGATCCCGGCCCGGTAGGCGGCCTTGACCTTGGCGTTGACGATCGCCTCGTCCTCACCGTGGTACTGGCGGCGCTCCGAGTGGCCGATCACCGCGAAGGTGCACTTCAGCTTGGCCAGCATCGGGCCGGAGACCTCGCCGGTGTAGGCACCGGAGTCGTGCTGCGAGACGTCCTGCGAGCCGTACTTGATCTTCAGCTTGTCGCCGTCGACCAGGGTCTGCACCGAACGCAGGTCGGTGAACGGCACCAGGACGGCGACCTCGACGGCCTCGTAGTCCTTGTCGGCCAGCGCGAAGGCCAGCTTCTGGGTGTGCTGGATGGCCTCAAGGTGGTTGAGGTTCATCTTCCAGTTGCCCGCCATCAGCGGGAGACGCTCAGTCATTGCTTTCAGCCTTCCAGGGCGGCGAGACCGGGGAGGGTCTTGCCCTCCAGGTACTCGAGGCTGGCGCCACCGCCGGTCGAGATGTGTCCGAATGCGTTCTCGTCGAAGCCCAGGATGCGGACGGCCGCGGCGGAGTCGCCGCCACCGACCACGGTGAACGCGTCGCTGTCCAGCAGCGCCTGGGCCACGGCCTTGGTGCCGTTCGCGTAGTCCGGGTGCTCGAAGACGCCCATCGGGCCGTTCCAGAACACGGTGCCCGCGTCGGCCAGCTTCGCCGCGTACAGCTCGCGGGTCTTCGGGCCGATGTCCAGGCCCTCCTGGTCGGCCGGGATCGCGTCCGCGGCGACGAGCTCGGGGTTGGCCGGGGCCTTGGTCTTGAGGTCGGGGAACTCCGCCGACACCAGGACGTCCACCGGCAGGACGAACTCGACGCCCGTCTCCTCGGCACGCTTCAGGTAGTCCAGGACGACCGGGATCTGGTCCTCCTGCAGCAGCGAGATGCCGACCTCGTGGCCCTTGGCCTTGAGGAAGGTGTACGCCATGCCGCCGCCGATCAGGATCCGGTCGGCCTTCTTCAGCAGGTTGTCGATCACGCCGAGCTTGTCGGAGACCTTGGCGCCGCCGAGCACGACCACGTACGGGCGCGCGACCTCCTCGGTGAGCTTCTTGAGCACACCGACCTCGGTGGCGATCAGGTCGCCGGCCGCGTGCGGCAGCAGGCCGGGCAGGTCGTAGACCGAGGCGTGCTTGCGGTGCACGGCGCCGAAGCCGTCGCCGACGTACAGGTCCGCGAGGGCGGCCAGCTGCTCGGCGAAGGCCTTGCGCTCGGCGTCGTCCTTGCTGGTCTCGCCGGCGTTGAAGCGCAGGTTCTCCAGCAGCGCGACCTCGCCGTCGTCCAGGGCGGCCACGGTGGACTCGGCGCTCTCGCCCACGGTGTCGGTGGCGAAGGCGACGTTCTTGCCGAGGATCTCGCCGAGGCGCACGGCCGCCGGGGCCAGCGAGAACTTCGGGTCCGGCGCACCCTTCGGGCGGCCGAGGTGGGAGGCGACGACGACCCGGGCGCCGCGCTCGACGAGCTTGGCGATGGTCGGGGCGACGGCACGGATCCGGCCGTCGTCGGTGATCGTGGTGCCGTCCAGCGGGACGTTCAGGTCGGCACGGACGAACACGCGCTTGCCGGCGACGTCGAGGTCTTCGATGGTCTTCACGGGGATTGGCTCTCCTGGGGAGATGGTTGATGCGCAGAGGCGGCACGGCGCAGGGGCCGCCTGGGAAGTCCTGGTGCGCAGAGCGAGGGCCCGGTCGGCACAGTGCGCCAGCCGGGCCCTCGCCCCTACATCACGTCAGCTCCCGCTGCGTCAGAGCTGGCCGCCGACGAGGGAGGTCAGGTTGACGAGGCGGTTCGAGTAGCCCCACTCGTTGTCGTACCAGCCGAGCACCTTGACCTGGTTGCCCTGGACCATGGTGAGCTGGGAGTCGAAGATGCAGGAGGCCGGGTCGTTGACGATGTCCGAGGAGACGATCGGGTCCTCGGTGTAGGTCAGGATGCCCTTGAGCGGGCCCTCCTGCGAGGCCTTCTGGAAGGCGGCGTTGACCTCGTCCTTGGTCACCTCGCGCTCCAGGGTGACGACCAGGTCGGTGATGGAGCCGGTCGGGACCGGGACGCGCAGCGAGGTGCCGTCCAGCTTGCCCTTCAGCTCCGGCAGGACCAGGGCGGTCGCCTTGGCGGCACCGGTCGAGGTCGGGATGATGTTCTGCGACGCGGCACGGGCGCGGCGCAGGTCCTTGTGCGGGAAGTCCAGGGTCACCTGGTCGTTGGTGAACGCGTGGACGGTCGTCATCAGGCCCTTGACGATGCCGAAGTTCTCGTGCAGCACCTTGGCCATCGGCGCCACGCAGTTCGTGGTGCAGGAGGCGTTGGAGATGATCGAGTGGTTGGCGGCGTCGTACTTGTCCTCGTTGACGCCGAGGACGATGGTGACGTCCTCGTCGCTCGCGGGCGCCGAGATGATGACCTTCTTGGCGCCGGCGGCGAGGTGCTTCTTCGCGGCCTCGGCCTTGGTGAAGATGCCGGTGGACTCGACGACGATGTCGGCGCCCAGGGCGGCCCACGGCAGGTTGGCGGGGTCACGCTCGGCGCTGACCTGGAAGGTCTTGCCGTCGACGGTGATGCTGTCCTCGGTGTGCGAGACCTCGCCCGGGAAGGTGCCCAGGGTGGTGTCGTACTTGAGCAGGTGAGCCAGGGTCTTCGTGTCAGTGAGGTCGTTGACACCGACGATCTCGATGTCCGCGCCCTGCGCCTTGACCGCGCGGAAGAAGTTGCGGCCGATGCGGCCGAATCCGTTGATGCCTACCCGGATCGTCACGAACCGATCTCCTCGTTAGGTACGCCGGAGCTAAGCCGACGGGGGTGAGATTTGGGAAGTCCCCGACCGCCTATGACCCTACCCCTCCCAGGCCTGGGAGGGCACATCGCGCCACGTGCGACGACCTGGCGTGGCGCGAAAACAGGCCGACCGTCCTTGGCCGTCAGGGCAGTTGGTCCTGGTCAGTGGTCTCTACCAATTTGCGCACACCGGGCGCGTCCGGGTATCGCCTCCGGACACGGCGGCGGCCGGTGCCCGGAATCCGGACACCGGCCGCGGAACAGCCACTCGGTGCGGCGGTCAGTTCATCGCCATCTCGTCGGTGAGGTTGGCCTCGGTGCTCGGCAGGCCGAGCTCCGAGGCGCGCTTGTCCGCCATCGCCAGCAGGCGGCGGATCCGGCCGGCCACCGCGTCCTTGGTCAGCGGCGGGTCGGCGAGCGCGCCCAGTTCCTCCAACGAGGCCTGCTTGTGCTGCATCCGCAGCTGGCCGGCCGCGGCCAGATGCTCGGGCACCTCCTCGCCGAGGATCTCCAGCGCCCGCGCCACCCGGGCGCCGGCCGCCACCGCGGCGCGGGCCGAGCGGCGCAGGTTGGCGTCGTCGAAGTTCGCCAGGCGGTTGGCGGTGGCCCGGACCTCGCGCCGCATCCGGCGCTCCTCCCAGGCGAGCACCGACTCGTGCGCGCCGAGCCGGGTCAGCAGCGCGCCGATCGCGTCGCCGTCGCGGATCACGACCCGGTCCACGCCGCGCACCTCGCGGGCCTTGGCCGGGATGCCGAGCCGGCGGGCCGCGCCGACCAGGGCGAGGGCGGCCTCGGAGCCGGGGCAGGTGATCTCCAGCGAGGAGGAGCGGCCCGGCTCGGTGAGCGAGCCGTGCGCCAGGAAGGCCCCGCGCCAGGCCGCCTCGGCATCGCAGGTGGCCCCGGAGACGACCGCCGGGGGCAGCCCCCGGATCGGCCGGCCCCGGCCGTCCACGAGGCCGGTCTGGCGCGCGAGCAGTTCGCCGTCCTTGACCACCCGGACGACGAAGCGGCTGCCGCGCCGCAGCCCGCCGGGGGCCATCACCACGAGGTCGGAGGAGTGTCCGAAGATCTCCAGCAGGTCCTTGCGCAGCCGCCGCGCCGCCGCGCCGGTGTCCAGCTCCGCCTCGATCACGATCCGGCCGCTCACGATGTGCAGCCCGCCCGCGAACCGCAGGATCGCCGACACCTCCGCCTTGCGGCAGCAGGCCCTGGTGACCGGGAGCCGGCTGATCTCGTCCTTCACCGCTGGAGTCATCGCCATGGCCCGATCCTTCCATGTGTCCGGAAAATCCGGTCGTACGCGGCGGCCAACAGCTCCGGGTCGTGTCGCGGGGTGCCGTCGGTGCGGGCCACCCGGCCCAGGACCAGGGCGGCGCCCATCCGCTCGGCGGCCTTCTCCAGACCGGCCAGATCCGCCTGGCCGAAGGCGCCGCCGGTGACGGCGCGCTCGTCCACCAGGATCGCATCCACCGCGAGGCCCGGGGCGTGGTCGGCGATGACCTCCAGGTGGCGCTGCGGGGTGAAGCCCTCGGTCTCGCCGGGCTGGGGGGCCAGGTTCAGGGTGAGCAGGCGGCGGGCGCGGGTCTCGGTGAGCGCCTTGGCCAGCTCCGGCACCAGCAGGTGCGGCAGCACGCTGGTGAACCAGGAACCGGGCCCGAGCACCACCCAGTCCGCCTCCCGGACGGCCGTGACCGCCTCCGGGACGGCCGGCGGCCCGTCCGGCAGCAGCCGGATCGACTGCACGGTGCCGGGCGTGACCGCGACGCTGGCCTGGCCGCGGACGGCCGACAGCTCGCCGGGGCGTTCCGGGTCGTGGCCGCGCACGGTCGCCTCGATGTCCAGCGGCACCGCCGACATCGGCAGCACCCGGCCCTGGACGTTCAGCAGCCGGCCGACCCAGTCCAGGGCGGCCACCGGGTCACCGAGCTTCTCCCAGAGCGCGACGATCAGCAGGTTGCCGACCGCGTGGCCGCCCAGCTCACCGGTGCCGGTGAAGCGCTGCTGGATCACCTCGGACCAGGTGCGCCCCCAGTCGTCGTCCCCGCACAGCGCGGCCAGCGCCTTGCGCAGGTCGCCGGGGGGCAGCACGCCCAGCTCGGTGCGGAGCCGGCCGCTGGAGCCGCCGTCGTCGGCGACGGTGACCACGGCGGTCAGGTCGCTGGTGAGCCGGCGCAGCGCGGAGAGCGAGGCGGACAGGCCCTGGCCGCCGCCGAGCGCGGTGATCCGGGGGGCCGGGTTGGCCCGGGCGGGGCTGCTGCGCGGCCGGCTCGGGACCGGCGGCCGGGCCGGGCCACCCGCCCGGTCGGCACTCCTGTTCTGCGGCTGCCGCCCGGGCACATATCCCGCCACACTCACCTCGCGTTCCTCGCCGCGGCCGCCGGCCCCGCCGGCGGCCCGGCTAGGAGGCGGCGGTCACTCCCGTCCCATGTCACGGTGGACGAGCACCGTCTCCACTCCGTCGGCGATGAGACGCTTGGTCAGGCGCTCGGACATCGCGACGCTGCGGTGCTTGCCACCGGTGCAGCCTACGGCAAGCGTCATGTAGCGCTTCCCCTCCCGGCGGTACCCCTCGGTGATGATGCGCAGGAGCTCGGCGTAGCCGTCCAGGAACTCGTTGGCGCCAGGCTGCTGGAACACGTAGTCGGCGACGTCCGCGTCGGTGCCGGTGCGGGCGCGCAGCTCGGGCACCCAGTGCGGGTTGGGCAGGAAGCGGCAGTCCACCACCAGGTCGGCGTCGACCGGCAGGCCGTACTTGAAGCCGAAGGACATCACGGTGGCGCGCAGCTCGGGCTCGTCGTGGTCGGCGAACTGGGCGTCCAGCTTGGCGCGCAGCTGGTGCACGTTGAGGTTGGAGGTGTCGATCACCAGGTCGGCCTCGCCGCGCAGGTCGCGCAGCAGGTCGCGCTCCTGGGCGATGCCGTCGACGATCCGGCCGTCGGCCTGCAGCGGGTGCGGGCGGCGCACGCTCTCGAAGCGGCGGACCAGCGCGTCGTCGGAGGAGTCCAGGAAGACCACGCTGAGCCGGACTCCGCGCTTCTCCAACTCGTCGAGCGAGGTGAGCAGGTCGTCGAAGAACTGGCGGCCCCGGACGTCCACGACCACGCCGATCCGGGCGACGTTGCCCTGGGAGCGGGCGCCCAGGTCGACCATGGTCGGGATCAGGGCCGGTGGCAGGTTGTCCACCACGAACCAGCCCAGGTCCTCCAGGCACTTCGCGGCGGTGGAGCGGCCGGCTCCGGACATACCGGAGATGATCACCAGCTCCGGCGCGTTCTCGGCCACGTCTGACACGGTCACTTCGGTTCCCCGCTCTCGGTCTTTCTGCTGGGGAGAACGCGCACGGCGCGGCCGCCCTTCCCCTGCCCGGACAGGCGGGCGGGGGCTGGGCGCGCCGTCTGACGGTCGGCGTCGACCGTCATGGCGTCTCCTGGGATGGTGCGGTCTGGGATGCTGCGGCCACCGGCTCGGCGGCCGGTTCGGCCCCGTCCTCGATGATCTCGCCGGTAGCGGTGTTCACCGCTGGTGCGACGGGTGTACGGGAGGACAACGCCGCCGCAACAGTCTCCGCCGTGCGGCGTCCGATGCCGGGTACGGCGCAGAGTTCGTCGACGGTGGCGGCCCGAAGCCTCTTCAGCGAGCCGAAGTGCTTGAGCAGCGCCTGGCGGCGAGTCTCGCCGAGGCCCGGGACGGAGTCCAGTTCCCCGGCGGTGAGTCGCTTGGAACGCTTGCTGCGCTGGTAGCTGATCGCGAAGCGGTGGGCCTCGTCGCGGACCCGCTGGAGCAGGTAGAGGCCCTCGCTGGAACGCGGCAGCACGACCGGGTCGTCCTCGCCGGGCAGCCAGACCTCCTCCAGCCGCTTGGCCAGGCCGCACAGCGCGACGTCGTCGATGCCGAGTTCGTCCAGGGCGCGCTTGGCGGCGGCGACCTGCGGCTGGCCGCCGTCGACGACCAGCAGTTGGGGCGGGTAGGCGAAGCGGCGCGGGCGGCCCGTCTCCGGGTCGATCGGGCCGGCCGGGGCCCCGGTGCCGTCGGCGGCGGCGCCAGGGTCGTCGGCCTCGGGGACGACCCACTCGCCGGTCTGCTCACGCTCCTGGAGGTAGCGGCGGAAGCGCCGGCCGATCACCTCGTGCATCGAGCGGACGTCGTCCTGGCCCTCGAACCCCTTGATCTGGAAGCGCCGGTACTCGCTCTTGCGGGCGAGGCCGTCCTCGAAGACGACCATCGAGGCGACCACGTCCTCGCCCTGGAGGTGGGAGATGTCGAAGCACTCGATGCGCAGCGGCACCGAGTCCAGCTCCAGCGCGTCGGCGATCTCCTGGAGGGCGCGGCTGCGGGTGGTGAGGTCGGAGGCGCGCTTGGTCTTGTGCAGTGCCAGCGCCTGCTGGGCGTTGCGCTGCACGGTGGCCATCAGGTCCTTCTTGTCGCCGCGTTGCGGGATCCGCAGGTCGACCTGGCTGCCGCGCAGGCCGCTCAGCCAGTCCCGGACCGGGCCGGCCGGCTCGGGCAGCGCGGGGACGAGCACCTCGCGCGGGACGGACTCGTTGCGCTCGTCCGGGCCGCCGGCGCCGCCGTAGAGCTGCTGGAGGGCGTGCTCGACCAGGCCGGCGGTGTCGACGTCCTCGACCTTGTCGGTGACCCAGCCGCGCTGGCCGCGCACCCGGCCGCCGCGGACGTGGAAGATCTGGACGGCGGCCTCCAGTTCGTCCTCGGCGACGGCCAGCAGGTCGGCGTCGGTGGCATCGGCGAGGACGATGGCGTTCTTCTCCATCGCGCGCTTGAGGGCGCCGATGTCGTCCCGCAGCCGGGCCGCCTTCTCGTACTCCATCTCCTCGGCGGCCTCCCGCATCTGCTCTTCCAGCCGGCGCAGGTAGTTGCCGGTGCGCCCGGCCATGAAGTCGCAGAAGTCCTCGGCCAGCGCCCGGTGTTCGTCCGGCGAGACCTTGCCGACGCAGGGCGCGGCGCACTTGCCGATGTAGCCGAGCAGGCAGGGCCGGCCGACCTGCCGGGCGCGCTTGAACACGCCGTTGGAGCAGGTGCGGACGGGGAAGACGCGCAGCAGCAGGTCGACCGTCTCGCGGATCGCCCAGGCGTGCCCGTACGGGCCGAAGTAGCGCACGCCCTTCTTGTGCGCCCCGCGCATCACCTGGACCCGCGGGTACTCCTCGTTGAGGGTGACGGCGAGTTCCGGATAGCTCTTGTCGTCGCGGTACTTGACGTTGAACCGCGGGTCGAACTCCTTGATCCAGGAGTACTCCAGCTGGAGCGCCTCGACCTCGGTGGCCACCACCGTCCACTCCACCGAGGCGGCGGTGGTGACCATGGTCGCGGTGCGCGGGTGCAGGCCGGCCAGGTCCTGGAAGTAGGACGACAGGCGCGGCCGCAGGCTCTTGGCCTTGCCGACGTAGATGACCCGCCCGTGGGCGTCACGGAACTTGTAGACGCCCGGTGAGGTCGGGATCGCGCCCGGCGCCGGGCGGTAGGTGCTCGGGTCAGCCATGGGTCCACCGTACCGAGTGGAGCCGGGGCCGCGAAGGGGAGATCAACTGGGCGGGGATCGACTTGGCGGAGATCGACTTGGCGGAGATCAACTGGTTCAGCTCGGGGTCACCTTGAGGTTCCCGCCGTCGACCGTGACGGCGTAGGCGGGCAGCGGCCTGGGGGCCGGGCCGTCCTGGACGGCGCCGTCGGCGATGGCGAACCGGCTGCCGTGGCAGGGGCACTGGATCTGCTGGCTCTTCACCTGGTCGACGACGCAGCCGGCGTGGGTGCAGACGGCGCTGAAGGCCTTGTACTCCCCCGCGGTCGGCTGGGTCACGACGATCTTCTGGTTGCGGAAGACCTTGCCGCCGCCCTCCGGCACCGCCGAGGCCGGGCCGAGGTCCACCGGGCTCTTGGCCGCGCTGCCGGCGCCGGAGGAGCCCGAGGAGCCCGAGGAGGAACCGCAGCCGGCGACCGCCACGGTGCCGCCGGCCGCCAGTACGGCGGCGGCACCGCAGAGCACGGTGCGGCGGGAGGTGGCGGGGCTGGTCTCGGGGGCCTCTGACATCGGTGCGCTCCTGCGGTTCGGCTTCCTACGAGGGACCACGGAAGTCTATGCGGCACCCGCTCCGCCGCCCCGGGGGCGGGGCGGCGGAGCGGGGCCGCTTCTCCCTCTTCGCTACTTCTTCGCCGCGGCGGCGCGCTTGCGCGGCGCCTTCTTCACCGAGGCGACCGGGGCGTCCGCGAACTCGCCCGGAAGGATGTCCCGGAGGAACTTGCCGGTGTGGCTCTCCGGGACGGCGGCGATCTGCTCCGGGGTGCCCTCGGCGACCACCATGCCGCCGCCGGAACCGCCCTCGGGGCCCATGTCGACGACCCAGTCCGCGGTCTTGATCACATCGAGGTTGTGCTCGATGACGATCACCGTGTTGCCCTTCTCCACCAGCCCGCTGAGCACCTTGATCAGCTTGCTGATGTCCTCGAAGTGCAGGCCGGTGGTGGGCTCGTCCAGCACGTAGACCGTCCGCCCGGTCGAGCGCTTCTGCAGCTCGGAGGCGAGCTTGACGCGCTGCGCCTCGCCGCCGGAGAGCGTCGGCGCGGACTGGCCGAGCCGGACGTAGCCGAGGCCGACGTCGTTGAGCGTCCTGAGGTGCCGGGCGATCGCCGGGACGGCCTCGAAGAAGGCCAGCGCCTCCTCGATCGGCATGTCCAGCACCTCGGAGATGGACTTGCCCTTGTAGTGGACCTCCAGCGTCTCCCGGTTGTACCGGGCGCCGTGGCAGACCTCGCACGGGACGTAGACGTCCGGCAGGAAGTTCATCTCGATCTTGATGGTGCCGTCGCCCGAGCAGTTCTCGCAGCGGCCGCCCTTGACGTTGAAGGAGAACCGGCCGGGCAGGTAGCCGCGGACCTTCGCCTCCTGCGTCTCCGCGAAGAGCCGGCGCACGTGGTCGAACACCCCGGTGTAGGTGGCCGGATTGGAGCGCGGGGTGCGCCCGATCGGCGACTGGTCGACGTGCACCACCTTGTCCACCAGGTCGGTGCCGGTGATCCGGGTGTGCCGGCCGGGCACGCTGCGGGCGCCGTTCAGCTCCCGGGCGAGGTGGGTGTAGAGGATGTCGTTGACCAGCGTCGACTTGCCGGAGCCGGAGACGCCGGTGATCGCGGTGAAGGTGCCGAGCGGGAAGCCGACCGTGACGTCCTTGAGGTTGTGCTCGCGGGCGCCGTGGACGGTCAGCTGGCGCTTCTTGTCCCGGTCGCGGCGGCCCGCCGGGATCGGGATGGACCGCTTGCCGGAGAGGTACTGGCCGGTCAGCGACTCCTTGTTGGACAGCAGCCCCTTCAACGAGCCGGAGTGCACCACCTTGCCGCCGTGCTCGCCGGCGCCCGGGCCGATGTCGACCACCCAGTCCGCCGTCTTGATGGTGTCCTCGTCGTGCTCGACCACGATCAGCGTGTTGCCGATGTCGCGCAGCCGCACCAGCGTCTCGATCAGCCGGTGGTTGTCCCGCTGGTGCAGGCCGATGGACGGCTCGTCCAGCACGTACAGCACGCCGACCAGGCCGGAGCCGATCTGGGTGGCCAGCCGGATGCGCTGGGCCTCGCCGCCGGACAGGGTGCCGGCCGCGCGGTTCAGCGAGAGGTAGTCCAGGCCGACGTCGACCAGGAAGCGCAGCCGCTCGTTGACCTCCTTCAGGACGCGCTCGGCGATCTGCTTGTCCCGGTCGTTCAGCTTCATCGCGCCCAGGAACTCGGCGCAGTCGCTGATCGACATCGCCGAGACGTCGGCGATCGACTTCTCCTCGACGGTGACCGCGAGCACCACCGGCTTGAGCCGGGTGCCCTCGCACGTCGGGCAGGGCACCTCGCGCATGTAGCCCTCGAAGCGCTCGCGGCTGCTGTCGCTCTCCGCCTCGGTGTGCCGGCGCTGGATGAACGGAACGGCGCCCTCGAAGCCGGTGCTGTACGAGCGCTCGCGCCCGAAGCGGTTGCGGTAGCTGACCTGCACCTGGTGCTTGTGCCCGTACAGCAGCGCCTTCTTGGCGCGGGCCGGCAGCCCGGCCCACGGGATGTCGGTGCGGAAGCCGAGCTCCCCGGCGAGCGCGTCGATCAGCCGCTGGAAGTACTCCTTGGCGTGGCCCGCCGACCACGGGTGGATCGCGCCCTCCTCCAGCGAGCGCTCCGGGTCCGGGACGACCAGCTCCGGGTCGACCTCCATCCGGTTGCCCAGGCCCGAGCAGTCCGGGCAGGCGCCGAACGGCGAGTTGAAGGAGAACGAGCGCGGCTCCAGCTCCTCGAACGACACGTCGTCGTACGGGCAGTAGAGGTGCTCGGAGTACATCCGCTCGCGCTCCGGGTCGTCCTCCGCGAGGTCGACGAAGTCGAGCACGACCATGCCGCCGGACAGCCGCAGGGCCGTCTCCACCGAGTCGGTGAGCCGCCGTTTGGCGCTCTCCTTGACGGTCAGGCGGTCGATGACCACCTCGACGGTGTGCTTCTCCTGCTTCTTGAGCTTCGGCGGCTCGGCGAGCTGGATCGTCTCGCCGTCCACCCGGGCGCGCGAGTAGCCCTTGGACTGGAGGTCGGCGAAGAGGTCGACGAACTCGCCCTTGCGCTCGCGCACCACCGGGCTGAGCACCTGGAACCGGGTGCCCTCGGCGAGCTCCAGCACCTTGTCGACGATCGCCTGCGGCGACTGCTTGGCGATCGGGCGGCCGCAGTGCGGGCAGTGCGGCTTGCCGATCCGGGCGAACAGCAGGCGCAGGTAGTCGTAGACCTCGGTGATCGTGCCGACGGTCGAACGGGGGTTGCGGTTGGTGGACTTCTGATCGATCGAGACGGCCGGGGAGAGGCCTTCGATGAAGTCCACATCGGGCTTGTCCATCTGCCCGAGGAACTGGCGGGCGTAGGAGGACAGCGACTCGACGTAGCGGCGCTGGCCCTCGGCGAAGATCGTGTCGAAGGCGAGCGAGGACTTGCCGGAGCCGGAGAGGCCCGTGAAGACGATGAGGGAGTCGCGGGGCAGGTCGAGCGAGACGTTCTTGAGGTTGTGCTCGCGAGCACCGCGGACGATGAGGCGGTCGGCCACTGCTTCTGGCGCCTTTCTCCGGGGCGAAGGGACTTGCGGGGAGATGTGTGCTTCTTCCAGGATGCGGCAGCCAGCCTACTAGCTCAGACGTTCGAATATCGACCGTGTCCAGTGGAGTCCACCCGAACGAGTGAGAGCGCCCTCCGGACCCTCCGTACCCGGACCGAAAAAGGCCCTGCTCAGCGGTCGGATTCGGCGATAGCGTCGGCTGGTCAACGAGCGGAGCCCCCCGCGGGCAACGCGCCGTCTCCCACAGAAGGCCGATCCGATGACCGACCCGCAGACCGCCGCCGAGGCCGCCGCGCAGTACCTGGCCCTGGTCGAGGAGAGCACCCGGCACCTGCTGAACACCGTCGCCGAGCTGAAGCCCGAGGCCGTCGCCGAGCCCTCCGCCCTGCCCGGCTGGACCCGCGGTCACGTGCTGGCGCACCTCGCCCGCAACGCCGACTCGCTGGTCAACCTGCTGGACGGCGCCCGCACCGGCACCGACATCCCGCAGTACGCCAGCACCGAGGCCCGCGACCGGCAGATCGAGGAGGGCGCGCCCCGCCCGGTGGACGTCCAGCTCGCCGACCTGCGCGACTCCCGCGAGCGCTTCGCCGCGGCCGCCGCGCTGCTGCCCGCCGAAGCCTGGACGGTCGAGGTCCGCCACCGCACCGGCTACGTCTTCCCCGCCCACGACCTCCCGTGGAAGCGCCTCGCCGAGGTCGAGTACCACCACGTCGACCTGGACGCCGGCCACACCCCCGCGCACTGGCCGGAGCTCTTCGCCGTCACCGAGTTCCACAAGATCGCCAACAAGCTGCGCGGCACCGCCCTGCCCGGCGTCGAGCTCGTCGCCGAGGACACCGGGGACATCGGCCTGATCGGCACCGGCGAGCCCGTCCTCACCGTCCGGGGCCCCCTCCGCTCCCTGCTCGCCTGGCTCTCCGGCCGCTCCGCCGGCGCCGGCCTCCGGACCACCCCCGACACCGCCCTCCCCCAGCTTCCCCCGCTGGGCTGACGGCGCGAAGATGATCCTGAACCCCTTCACCGGACGAGGAGCGGACGGATGACGTACCACGGAGCGGTCAAGGTCGGCGGGCCGCCGGACGTGCGGGAGCTGGCGCACCTCATCATCACCAAGGTGGCCGTCGGCCCGTACGACAACAACGCCTACCTGCTGCGCTGCCGGGCCACCGACGAGCAGTTGCTGATCGACGCGGCCGCCGACGCCCCGGTGCTGCTGGAGACCGTCGGTGACGAGCTGGCCACCGTGGTCACCACCCACCGGCACCACGACCACTGGGCCGCGCTCGCCGAGGTGGTCGCCGTGACGGGGGCCCGCACCGCCGCCGGCGCGCACGACGCCGAGGGCGTCGACGTGCCCACCGAGCTGCTGCTCGCGGACGGCGACAAGCTGCGGGTCGGCGACGTGGAACTCACCGTCCGGCACCTGGTCGGACACACCCCGGGCGCGATCGTGCTGATCTACGACGACCCGCAGGGCCACCCGCACGTCTTCACCGGCGACTGCCTCTTCCCGGGCGGCGTCGGCAACACCTGGGGCGATGCGCAGGCCTTCACGAGCCTCTTCCGGGACGTCAACGAGAAGATCTTCGACGTCCTCCCGGACGAGGCCTGGGTCTACCCCGGCCACGGCAACGACACCACCCTCGGCGCCGAGCGCCCGCACCTCGACGAGTGGCGCGAGCGCGGCTGGTGACCTCGGCCTCCGGGCACCGGGCACCAAGCGCCGAGCACCGGGCACCGGGCACGACGAGGCCCCCACGACCCTTGCGGGTCGCGGGGGCCTCGGCCGTCACACGGGGGTCAGGCGTCCAGCTTCTGGGCCTCGCGCTCGGCCCGCTCCTGCTTCTTCGAGGCGATCAGGCTGGTCACGGTGGT
The DNA here is from genome assembly GCF_044760075.1 of Kitasatospora sp. NPDC098663. Taxonomy (NCBI): domain Bacteria; kingdom Bacillati; phylum Actinomycetota; class Actinomycetes; order Kitasatosporales; family Streptomycetaceae; genus Kitasatospora; species Kitasatospora sp. NPDC098663. Next base: position 182,205 of record NZ_JBIWAP010000004.1, read on the forward strand.
GACGGCCAGCACGACCACGATGACGCCCAGCGAGAGCGGGATGCCGATCTCCGGCACGTTCGCGCCGGCCTCGTGCGCCGCGTGCAGCACCAGCTTCACGCCGATGAAGCCGAGGATCACCGACAGGCCGTACGACAGGTGGACCAGCTTCTTCAGCAGGCCGCCGATCAGGAAGTACAGCTGGCGCAGGCCCATCAGGGCGAAGGCGTTGGCGGTGAAGACGATGTACGGGTCCTGGGTGAGGCCGAAGATCGCCGGGATGGAGTCCAGCGCGAACAGCACGTCCGTGGTGCCGATCGCCAGCATCACGATCAGCATCGGGGTCATCAGCCGGCGGCCGTTCTCCCGGATGCTGCTCTTCTCCCTCACAAACAGCTTGGTGCCGTGGTACGTGTCGGTGGACGGGAAGCGCCGCTCGATCGACTTGAGCAGGCGGTTCTCCTCGAACTCGTCCTCCTCCTCGCCGGCCCGGGCCTCCTTGATCAGCTTCCAGGCGGTCCAGATCAGGAAGGCGCCGAAGATGAAGAACACCCAGGAGAACTGGGTGACCAGCGCCGCGCCACCGGCGATGAAGACCGCCCGCAGCACCAGCGCGATGATCACACCGAACATCAGCACGCGCTGCTGGTAGATCCTCGGCACCGCGAACTTGCCCATGATCAGGATGAAGACGAACAGGTTGTCGACACTGAGCGACTTCTCGGTGATGTAACCGGCGAAGAACTCACCGGCCGGCTGCGCGCCGGAGTGCCACCAGAGGAACCCGCCGAAGATCAGCGCCAGCACGATCCAGACCGCGGTCCAGACCCCGGCCTCCTTGATCGAGACCTCGTGCGGCTTGCGCCCTCCGATGAAGAAGTCCGCCACGATCAGTGCGATCAGCACACCGATCGTGGTGACCCACATGGCTACGGAAACGTCCACTACTGCTCCTCCGGCAGGTAGGCGAGACAGTCATCGTCACTGCCGGAGGTCTCTTCCGCCCGTCGGGCCCGCTCTCGGGGCATCCGCACGGACCAGCGCCCCGGGGCGCCACTCGTGGGCGCCCGTGATGACGGGGACGACTGCGGGGGAATACTCCCCTCCGCTGCCATCGAGAGTAACAGGAAGCCCAAAGAAAGGTAAAGAAGGTAAAGAACCATCAGGGACGCCGTCCTCGGCGCCCGTCGGAGATGCCGCCGGAGGTGCCGTCAGAGGTACGGCTCGATCGCCGGCAGCAGGTCCTGGAAGGTCCGCCCCTTGGCCGGCGCACCGATCGCCTGCATCTCCCAGCCACCGGCCCCGTCCCGGAACACCTTCGCCATGATCTGCCCGGTGTGCGGCCCTCCCCCGGCCAGCTCGTACCGGGCCAGCTCCTCGCCCGTGGTCTCGTCCACCAGCCGGCAGTGCGCGCCCCGCACCTCCGCGAAGGTCTGCCCGGTGTACGAGCTCACCGTGAACACCACCTGGGTGATGTGCGCCGGCACGTGCAGCAGGTCCACCAGGATCGCCTCGTCGTCCTCCGTGCCCGAGCCGCCCTCCAGATTGTCCCCGGTGTGCCGGACGGAGCCGTCCGTACTCTCCAGGTGCTGGAAGAACACCACGTCGGACGGTGTCTTCTCGGCGTACAGGAGCGCCGACGCGTCCAGGTCGATCGTCCTGGTACGGCTGCCGAACAGGCCCCGCTTCGGCGCGGCCTGCCAGCCGAGCCCCATCCGGACCACGGTCAACGCGCCGCCCGGCCCCTTCTGGAGACTGACCCGCTGTCCCTTGGCAAGGTTCACCGACACGGCGTTGCCCTCTCTACCTGGCCACGCGGTCGCTCCCCGCGCGGCGCCACGGTGGAACACCCCGTGCCGTCCCCCGGCTGAGGCCCCCTGTTGCTGTCGCACCACCCCGTCCCGAGGTCGATGCCGCAGGCCAGCCTAGGGCCTGCGGCACCCCGCGCCTCCCGGCGGTCGCCGCATTGTGGCAAGGCTGAGACGCCGCCGGGCTTGACCGGTGTCACACCGGCCCGGCCCGACGGCCGCCTCGACCCGCCTCAGGCCCCCGCCGGCCCCCTCGGACCCCGCTCAGGCCACGCCGGCCTCCCGCATCTGGCGCAGCTCCCGCTTCAGCTCCTTCACCTCGTCGCGCAGCCGGGCCGCGACCTCGAACTGGAGGTCGGCGGCGGCCGCGTGCATCCGGTCCGTCATCGACTGGATCAGCTCCGCCAGCTCGGCGGCCGGCAGGCTCTCGCCCTGCTTGCGCTCCATGCCCAGGGCCGGCACCGGGGCCTTGCCCTTCCCGGCGGCCCCGCGGTAGCCGGTGGACAGCAGCTCGTCGGTGTCCACGTCCTCGCGGGCGAGGGTGTCCAGGATGTCGCCGATCTTCTTCCGCAGCGGCTGCGGGTCGATCCCGTGCTTCTTGTTGTACGCCTGCTGCACCACCCGCCGGCGGTTGGTCTCGTCGATCGCCTTCTCCATCGACGGGGTGATCCGGTCCGCGTACATGTGCACCTGGCCCGAGACGTTTCGGGCGGCGCGCCCGATCGTCTGGATCAGCGAGGTGCCGGAGCGCAGGAAGCCCTCCTTGTCCGCGTCCAGGATCGCGACCAGAGACACCTCCGGCAGGTCCAGGCCCTCGCGCAGCAGGTTGATGCCGACCAGCACGTCGTACCTGCCCGCGCGCAGCTCGCGCAGCAGCTCCACCCGGCGCAGGGTGTCCACGTCGCTGTGCAGGTACCGGACCCGGATGTCCAGCCCGAGCATGTAGTCGGTGAGGTCCTCGGCCATCTTCTTGGTCAGCGTGGTCACCAGGACGCGCTCGTCCCGCTCCACCCGCTTGCGGACCTCGTGCACCAGGTCGTCGATCTGGCCCTCGGTCGGCTTGACGATCACCTCCGGGTCGATCAGACCGGTCGGGCGGATGATCTGCTCGACCTGGCCGTCGCCGCGGGACAGCTCGTACGGGCCGGGCGTCGCCGACAGGTACACCGTCTGGCCGATCCGCCCCAGGAACTCCTCCCACTTCAGCGGGCGGTTGTCCATCGCGGAGGGCAGCCGGAAGCCGTGCTCCACCAGGGTGCGCTTGCGCGAGGCGTCGCCCTCGTACATCGCGCCGATCTGCGGGACGGTGACGTGCGACTCGTCGATGACCAGGAGGAAGTCCTCCGGGAAGTAGTCGAGCAGGGTGTTCGGCGGGGAGCCGGGCTCGCGGCCGTCGAAGTGCATCGAGTAGTTCTCGACGCCCGAGCAGGTGCCGATCTGGCGCAGCATCTCGATGTCGTAGGTGGTGCGCATACGCAGCCGCTGGGCCTCCAGCAGCTTGCCCTGCTTCTCCTGCCGGGCGAGCGTCTCCTCCAACTCCTTCTCGATGCCGGTGATCGCCCGCTCCATGCGCTCCGGGCCGGCCACGTAGTGCGAGGCGGGGAAGACGTACACCGACTCGTCCTGGCTGATGATCTCGCCGGTCAGCGGGTGCAGGGTGTACAGCGCCTCGATCTCGTCGCCGAACATCTCGATCCGGACGGCCAGCTCCTCGTAGACCGGGAAGATCTCGATGGTGTCGCCGCGGACCCGGAAGGTGCCCCGGGTGAACGCCACGTCGTTGCGGGCGTACTGGATGTCCACGAAGCGGCGCAGCAGGACGTCCCGGTCGATCTCCTCGCCGACCTTGAGCGGGACCATCCGGTCCACGTACTCCTGCGGGGTGCCGAGGCCGTAGATGCAGGACACCGACGCGACCACGATCACGTCCCGCCTGGTCAGCAGCGAGTTGGTCGCCGAGTGCCGCAGCCGCTCGACCTCCTCGTTGATCGAGGAGTCCTTCTCGATGTAGGTGTCCGTCTGCGGGACGTACGCCTCGGGTTGGTAGTAGTCGTAGTACGAGACGAAGTACTCGACCGCGTTGTTCGGCAGCAGCTCGCGGAACTCGTTCGCCAGCTGGGCGGCCAGCGTCTTGTTCGGCGCCATCACCAGGGTGGGCCGCTGCAGCCGCTCGATCATCCAGGCCGTGGTGGCCGACTTCCCGGTACCGGTGGCACCGAGCAGGACGACGTCCTTCTCCCCACCCTTGATCCGCCGCTCCAGATCGGCGATCGCCGCCGGCTGGTCCCCGTTCGGCTGGAAGGGACTGACGACCTCGAAGGGCGCCACTGACCGCTCAATACTCGTGATGGGTCGCACGAGTCCACCGTACGACCCACCACCGACAAGCGGTGCGGCTCCCTCAGGCCGCGTACCCCTCGAACCTCATGGCGGGCTCGTGGGCCGGGTCGATGCGGACGACCGAGTCGAAGGCGGCGGCGAGGCGTTCGATCAGCGGCAGGGTCGGATCGACGCCGCTCTCCTCGATGCTCTCGACCGTCGCCTCGTCCAGCCCGGACCGCTCCGCGAGTTCGGCGAGCGTCCAGCCGAGAGCGGAGCGGCGGGCGTACACGGCCTCGGCCAGCGCCATCCGCCGCCCGGCCGCCCGGTACTGCTCGCTCTCCCGATGCTCCGGCGGCACGACCCACCGCGTGTGATAACCGCTGCTCACCGCTGCTCCTCCCGGTCGTAGACGTCGTGGTCGGCGGCGGGCAGATGCTCGGCCTCACCCGCCACCGGCCATGCGTCCCCCCTCTGCTCCGCCAGGGAGCAACGCCCGGCCGGGGCGGGGGTTACGGGGTCAGGTCTTCGCGCTGTCGCGGGCGAGGGCCACCAGGCGGGAGATGGCGCGGAGGTACTTCTTGCGGTAGCCGCCGCGGAGCATGTCGTCGGGGAAGACCTGGTCGAAGGGGAGGCCGGAGGCGGTGATGGGGAGCTCGCGGTCGTACATGCGGTCGGCGAGGACGACCAGGCGCAGGGCGGTGGACTGGTCGTCGACCTGGCGGACGCCGCGCAGGCAGACGGCGGTGACGTCGTCGAGCAGCGCGCCGTAGCGGCTGGGGTGGACGGCGGAGAGGTGGGCGAGGAGGGTGTCGAAGTCGTCGAGGGAGGCGCCGGGGGTGCGGGCGGCGACGGCGTCGACGGCCGCGTCGGGGTAGGGCGGCGGGGCGTCCGGGAGGCCGCGGTGGCGGTAGTCCTGGCCGTCGATCCGCATCGGGCGGAAGTGCGCGGACAGGCCCTGGATCTCGCGCAGGAAGTCGGCGGCGGCGAAGCGGCCCTCGCCGAGCTTCTCCGGCAGGGTGTTCGAGGTGGCGCAGAGCTTGACGCCGTTGTCGACGAGGCGACCGAGCAGCGTGGAGACCAGGACGGTGTCGCCCGGGTCGTCGAGCTCGAACTCGTCGATGCACAGCAGCGTGTGCCCGGAGAGGGTCCGGACGGCCTGCTGGAAGCCGAGCGCACCGACCAGGTTGGTCAGCTCGACGAAGGTGCCGAAGGCCTTGGGGCCCGGGGCCGCGTGCCAGAGCGAGGCGAGCAGGTGGGTCTTGCCGACGCCGTAGCCGCCGTCGAGGTACACGCCGGCCGGGCCGGTGGGCGCCGGGGCGGAGCGGCGGAACCAGCTGCGCTTGGGTGCGGAACCGTTTCCCCCGCCGAGGGTGGTGGCGAACTGCTCCAGGACCTGGACGGCCTCGTACTGGCTGGGCTGGTTCGGGTCCGGAATGTACGTTCCGAAGCTCACGTCGGAGAACCGGGGCGGCGGGACCATCTCGGCGACCAGCCGCTCGGCGGGCACGACGGGGCGGCGGTCGGCGAGCGCGATCGGGGAGCCGGCCGCGCTCGCGGCGGCTATGGACTCGGTCGCGGTGTCGGGGCGGGGGGCTGCTGGCACGTTAGTAGAGGGTACGCCTGGTGCGGAGCCCCTCGGGACGGCGGCCGGTGGAAGACTGAGGGCATGCAACAGTTGATCAGCCCGCTGGGCGAGCCGGTCGCCGACCCGGCCTCGCTGGAGTCGCTCGCCGCCGTCTACGCCTACCCCGACCAGGTGAATCGGGGGCGGCCCTGGCTGCGCGCCAACATGGTGGCCGGGCTGGACGGCGGGGCGAGGTTGGAGGGCCTCTCGGAGGGCCTGTCCGGGGACGCCGACAAGCGGATCTTCGGTGTGCTGCGCGCGCTGTCGGACGTGGTGCTGGTGGGCGCGGAGACGGTCCGCGCGGAGGGCTACCGGCCGGCCCGGGCCCGGGCCGAGTTCGCGGCGGCGCGGGCGGCGGCCGGGCAGGCCCCGGCTCCGGCGATCGCGATCGTGAGCCGCTCGCTGACCCTGGACCTGACCGCGCCGCTGTTCACCGCCCCGCTGGTCAGGACGGTGGTGATCACCACCGCGGACGCGCCCGAGGAGCGGCGCCGGGCGGTCGCCGAGGTGGCCGACCTGGTGCTCGCCGGGGAGGGGTCGGTGGACCTGCGGGCGGGCGTGTCGGCGCTGGCGGAGCGGGGCTGGACGCGGTTGCTGAGCGAGGGCGGCCCGCGGCTGCTGGGGCAGCTGGCGGCGGCCGGTCTGCTGGACGAGTTGTGCCTGTCGCTGGCTCCGCTGATCACGGGCGGCGACGCGCCGCGCATCATCCGCGATGCGGAAATGCCTGACGTGCAGCGGATGCGGCTGGTCTCATTGATCGAGCAGAAAGGATTCCTCTTCACCCGCTACCTGCGTCCGCCGACCCCGTGACCGACGGGTCGTGATCCCGTTAATGCGATGCCGGGGCCCGGGGGCCGGCCACTGGAAGGGACTCACGTGTTCAAGACGGTACTGATGATCGAAAAGGCTCTCTCCGACGCGGACGTGGAACTCGTCACCACGCTCCACAGCGACGAGAAGGTCTCCTTCGTCGTCCTAATGCAGCCGCGCGGCAAGCAGGACGAGCTGCTGCGGGCGCTGGACGACGTGGCGCTCGGCCACCTCGACAAGGTGGTGCACGAGCACGACGAGTCCGAGTCCGGGCCGACGGTGGCCTCCGAGTCGCTCGAACACAGCCTGCGCCACCTGCGCGCCGCCGGGGCCGAGGCGGTCGGCGAGCTGGTCGAGGAGAAGCCCCTGGACCGGCTGCGGGCGGCGGTCGAGGAGCACCGCGCGGACGAGGTGGTGGTGCTCACCTCCCCGCACTTCGTGGAGGAGTTCTTCCACCGCGACTGGGCCTCCCAGGCCCGGCACAAGGTGGGGGTCCCGGTGCTGCGGCTGTTCGCCAGCGACTCCTAGGGATCCCGGCCGGTGGTGCAGAATCGTCCTTGCGGTCCGCCCGCGAGGACGATTCGCCATCCCGTCCGCCCGACCATTCCGCCCCCGCCCTACGGAGCCCCGCCTTGAACGACGCCGCGCACGACCTGCACGCCCCGCACTTCATCGGCATCGGCGGCGCCGGGATGTCCGGCCTGGCGAAGATCCTCGCGGTGCGCGGCGCCAGCGTCTCCGGCAGCGACTCCAAGGAGTCCGAGACCGTCCTCGCGCTGCGCGCCCTCGGCGCGACCGTGCACGTCGGCCACGCCGCCGAGCACGTGCCGGACGGCACCAGCAGCGTGGTGGTCTCCAGCGCGATCCGCGCCGACAACCCGGAGCTGGTCGCCGCCCACGAGCGCGGCATCCCGGTGGTGCACCGCTCCGACGCGCTGGCCGCCCTGATGGGCGGCCGCCGGGCGCTGGCGGTGGCCGGCACCCACGGCAAGACCACCACCACCAGCATGCTCGCCGTCGCCCTCGGCGAACTGGGTCTGGACCCGTCCTACGCGATCGGCGGCGACCTCGACACGCCCGGCTCCAACGCCCACCACGGCGCCGGCGAGATCTTCGTCGCCGAGGCCGACGAGAGCGACCGCAGCTTCCACAAGTACGCGCCCGAGGTGGCGATCGTGCTCAACGTGGAGCTGGACCACCACGCCAACTACGCCTCGATCGAGGAGATCTACGAGTCCTTCGAGACCTTCGTCGGCCGGATCACCCCCGGCGGCACCCTGGTGGTCTCCGCCGACCACGACGGCGCCCGCGAGCTGACCGCCCGGGTGGCCGGCCGCGAGGGCCTCACCGTGGTGACCGTCGGCGCCGCCGAGGACGCCGACGTCCGGGTCCGCTCGGTGGTCGCCCGCGGCATGACCAGCGAGGTCACCGTCGAGCTGGACGGCGCCGAGCTGTCCTTCACCGTCTCGGTGCCCGGCCGGCACTACGCGCACAACGCGGTCGCCGCGCTGGCCGCCGGCGTCGCGCTGGGCGTCCCGGCCGCCGACCTGGCCAAGGCCCTCGGCGCCTACACCGGCGTGCGGCGCCGCCTCCAGCTCAAGGGCGAGGCCGGCGGCGTCCAGGTGATCGACTCCTACGCCCACCACCCCACCGAGATGACCGCCGACCTGGAGGCGATCCGGGAGGGCCTGGAGGGCGAGGGCCGGGTGCTGGTGGTCTTCCAGCCGCACCTGTTCAGCCGCACCCAGCAGCTCGCCGAGGAGATGGGCCAGGCCCTGGCGCTGGCCGACGCCTCGGTGGTGCTGGACATCTACCCGGCCCGCGAGGACCCGATCCCCGGCGTGACCAGCGAGCTGATCATCGACGCCGCCCACCGGGCCGGCGCCGACGTCACCGCCGAGCACTCCTTCGCCGCCGCCCCCGCCGTGCTGGCCGGCCTGGCCCGCCCCGGCGACCTGCTGCTCACCATGGGCGCCGGCGACGTCACCAACCTGGGCCCCGCCATCCTGGACGAGATCCGGGGAAGCGTGCAGCACCTCTCGAACGTTGCCTCCAACGTCTGACGTACCCCGACCGGGAGCCGTGATGAGCTACGAGATCGAGAAGACCGAGGCCGAGTGGCGGGACGAGCTGAGCCCCGAGGAGTACCACGTACTCCGCGAGGCCGGCACCGAGCGCCCGTTCACCGGTGAGTACACCGACACCAAGACCGTCGGCGTCTACGGCTGCCGGGCCTGCGGCGCGGAGCTGTTCAGCTCCGAGACCAAGTTCGACAGCCACTGCGGCTGGCCGTCGTACTACGCGCCGCTGGCCGGGGACCGGGTCCAGTACATCGAGGACACCACGCTCGGCATGCGCCGGGTCGAGGTGCGGTGCGCCCGCTGCGGCGGGCACCTGGGCCACGTCTTCGAGGGCGAGGGCTACGGCACGCCGACCGACCAGCGGTACTGCATCAACAGCGTCTCGCTGACGCTGAAGCCGGCCGAGTAGCGTCGGCCGGTCGCACCGCGAGGGCCCGGGTCTCCGTACGGACGGACACCCGGGCCCTCGCGCGTGCCGGGCCGCCGGGGCTCGGGCCGTCGGGGCTCAGGCCAGCAGGGTTCGGGCCGTCGGGGCTCAGTCTGTCGGGGCTCAGGCCGTCGGGGCGAAGCGGACCGGGAGGTGGACCAGGGCCCGGTGGAACGGGCCGGGGCGCCAGAGCAGGTCATCGGCCGGCATGGCCAGTTCCAGGTCGCTGAGCCGGCTGGTCAGCTGCTCGATCGCGGTGATCGCGATCAGCAGCGCCGGGTCGCGGGCCGGGCAGCCGTGCGGGCCGGCCGCCCAGGCCAGGTGGGCGCTCTCGCCGCTGCGCAGCTCGGTGCCGTCGGTGGGCGGCGCGGCCTGCGAGTTGGCGGCCGCGTAGGAGACCAGCACCAGGGTGCCGGCCGGGATCTCCCGGCCGTGGAAGGTGATGTCGTAGCGCGGGTAGTGGGCGGAGAGGTTGGCCAGGGGCGGCTCGTGCCAGAGCACCTCGTCGATCGCCTGGTAGGCGGTCATCGCGCCGCCGATGAGGGAGCCGGCGTAGCGGGCGTCGGTGAGCAGGCGCAGCAGGGCGTTGCCGATCAGGTTGGTGGTCGGCTCGTGTCCGGCGATCATGGTGAGGGTGATCTGCCGGATCACCTCGTCGTCCTCCAGCCCGGCCGGGTGGGTGACGAACCAGGAGGTGAGGTCGTGCCGGGGCCGCTCGCGCCGCTCGGCGACCATGGCGGTGACCACCGCGACGAGGTCCCCGTACGCGACGACGGCCTTCTCGGTGGACTCGATCATCCCGGCGATCCCGGCGACCAGCCGGGCGCTGTGCTCCTCGGGCACGCCGAACCAGGTGGTGAGGACGAAGGCCGGCAGCTGGCGGGCGTACTCGGCGATCAGGTCGGCGGTGCCGGCCGCCTCGAAGCGGTCGACCAGTTGGTGGGCGACCTCGGCGACCCGGCGCTGGAGCCGGTGCGGTTCGAGCAGGGCGAGGCCGTCGGTGATCACCGCGCGGTAGCGGGCGTGCACCTCGCCGTCGCTGAACAGGGCGGTCGGGCGGTAGCCGAGCACCGGCAGCAGCGGGTTGTCGGGGGCGACGGTGCGCTGCCAGGCACGGGAGTCCTTGGAGAAGGTGTCGGTGTCGCGCAGCAGGTCCAGGGCGGCCTGGTAGTCGGTGACCAGCAGGGCCTCGACGCCGGGCGCGATCTCCACCGGGGCGACCGCGCCGTAGCGGCGCAGCCGGTCGTAGACCAGCTGCGGGTCGGCGGCGAAGACCGGGCCGTAGATCGGGGTCGGGCGGGTGTCGGTGGTCACGGGCGCTCCTCGGCGGCAGGGGCGGCAGGGACGGCAGGGACGGCAGGGGCGGCAGGGACGGTCGCTGCCGGAACGGCGGGTTCGGCGGCGTCCGCGGGGGCGGTGGGCAGGCCGTCGAGGACGTGCTCGGCCAGCGCGATCAGCGCGTCCAGGCTGGCCCCGCGCTCGCGGGCGTCACAGAGCAGCAGCGGGGTGGTGGGGTGCAGGTCCAGGTGGGCGCGCAGCACCTCGATCGAGTGGACCGGCGCGTCCGGGAAGCAGTTGACGGCGACGGCGTAGGGCAGGCCCTGCTCCTCGACCATGTCCATGATCTCGAAGGAGTCGGCGAGCCGGCGGGTGTCGGCGAGCACCAGCGCGCCGAGGGCGCCGCGGGCGATGTCCTGCCAGAGCGGGAAGAAGCGGCGCTGGCCGGGGGTGCCGAACATGTAGAGCACGAGGTTGCCGGGCAGGGTCAGCCGGCCGAAGTCGACGGCGACCGTGGTGGTGGCCTTCTCGGGCAGGCCGGCCAGGTCGTCCACCGGCCGTCCGGTCTCGGTCATCGCCTCCTCGGTGTGCAGGGTGGCGATCTCGGAGAGGGTGCGGATGAGCGTCGTCTTGCCGACCCCGAACGGGCCGGCCACCACCAGCTTCATCAGCGTCTGGTCCCGGTCGGGCAGGTAGCCCACCCGGCTCGGCCGGTCGGCCGGGCTACCGGAGCGCACGGAGTCCAACGAGGAGCCTCTCGACGATGGAGCGGTCGGTCTGCTGGGCGCGCGGGATCGGCGCGCGGGCGCGCAGGCAGCCCGCCTCGACCAGGTCGGCCGCGAGGAAGACGGTGGCGCTGACCGGCAGGCGCAGGTGCGCGGCGGCCTCCACCACGGTCAGCGCGCCGGGGCGCAGCAGTTCCCAGAGCCGCTGGTGTTCGGGTTCCAGCTCACGGGGCGGTTCGACGCGGTCCGCGAACAGCACGGTGAGCCGGTCGAAGCCGGCGGTGCCGGGGCGGCTGCGTCCGCCGGTGGCCAGGTAGGCGGGCACCATCCGCCTGCGGGGTACGGCGGTCATGATCGGACGGTGGTGTCCTGCTGCCGGGTCGGACTCGCGAGGGCACGGCCCAGGGCGGCGACCTGTACCTGCATCTGGTAGGCCACATTGCCGAGTTGGGCCTCCGGGGAGGTGAACACGGCGAGCGAGGTGTTCTCCCCGGCCGGGACGACGACGGCGTAGCCGAGGTCGGACTCGACGACGGTCTGGGCCAGCCGGGGCCGTTCGGTGTCGGTGAAGGCGCTGGTGAACGCTCGGGCGGCGGCGTGCACGGTGGCGGTCATCGCGGCGACCCGCTCGGCGGAGGCGCGGTCGAGCCCGTCCGAGGCTCCCTCGACGAGGCCGTCACCGGTGGCGATGACCGCGTGCAGCACCCCCGGCAGTTCCAGCAGCGGGGTCAGCACCCACGAGATCTCGTCGGTGGTGGTCGGGCTGGGCGTGCTGGTCACTGCTCGGCTCCTTCGGGGGTCGGGGCGGTCAGGCGGACGGTGGTGCGGGCAGCGGCGTCGCGGGCGGCCGCGGTCGGGCCGGTCCCGCCGGTCGTGCCGGTCTCAGCGGTCGGGCCGGTCCCGCCGGTCGTGCCGGTCTCAGCGGTCGTGCTGGTCCCGCCCGTCGCGCTGGTCTCGCGGGCGGCCTGCGCCACGGCGGCGCGGCCGGAGTCGGTGCCCTCCTGGAGCGCCTGCCAGTGGGCGGCGGCGCGCTCGGGCGTCCGCTCGGGGGCCCGGGCGGGCGGCTCGGCCGGTGCGGCGGACGGCCGGGCGGCGGGCTCGGGTGCGCCGGGGCCGTCGGCGGTGACCGGCCGGCGGCGTCGCCTGCTGGGCAGGCCGGTGCCGTCGTCGACCGGGTCGGCGGGGCCGGGCGGCGCGTCGGGCACCGCGTGGATGACGGGCGCGGGGTGCGGGCCCGGCTGGTTGTGCCGGTCGGCGAGCGGGGGCGGCCCGTCGTCCTCGTCGGCGTCCCGCATCGGCGGGACGGCCTGGACGGTGGGCGCGGGGGCCGGGCCCGCGCCGGCCCGCAGCGGCAGCGGGGTGAGCACCGACAGCGGCTGCTCGTCGTCGACGACGGTCACCAGCGCGGCCGGGATGCGCAGGATGGTGCGCATCCCGCCGTACGGCGAGGGCTCGATGTGGCAGGAGAAGCCGTACTGGCGGGCCAGTTTGCCGATCACCGCGAAGCCGGTCTTGGGCGGGTTGCCGAGTTCGGTGAGCAGGACGTCGGGCGGGCCGGCCAGCAGTCGGCGGGCCCGGCGCAGCTGGTCATCGTCCATGCCGATGCCGCTGTCGTCGATGATCACCAGCGCGCCGCGGCCGCCCTGCTGGACGGTGACCGGGATGTCGGTCTCCGGGTGCGAGTAGGCGGAGGCGTTGGCGAGGAGTTCGGCGACGGTGATGGCCAGCGGCTCGGCGGCCCGGGCGACCACGGCGAGCCGCTGCTCGCGCAGGTGGTTGGCGACCTTGATCCGGGCGTAGCCGGGCACCCGGGAGAGCGCGCCGACCACCACTTCGGCGAGCGGCGAGTCGGTGCGGGCCAGGCCGGGCCAGGCTTCGCAGAGCACGGCGACGGTCTGGATCCGGCGCAGCGCGACCTCGTTGCGGAAGTCGACCTCCAGCAGCCGGGGATCGTCGTTGTCGTGCTGGAGCTGCTGGACCAGGCTCTGGATCTGGTAGAGCAGGGTCTGGATCCGGGAGGTGGCGCCGCGCATGGCGGCGCGGGCGGCGGCGTCGACGCGTTCGCGCTCGTCCGTGAGGGCGGCGGAGGCGGCGTCCAGGACGGACTGCAGCGCCCGGACGGCCTCGGGGCCGATGGCCTTCCCGTCCAGCGGGCCGACCAGCGGGGCGTTGGCGTGGCTGAGCCGGACGGCGGTGGCGGCGACCCGTTCCTGGGCGAGGTGGCCGATCTCGGCGAGCACGGCGGCGGTGCGCTCCTCGGCGGCGGTGAGCCGCTGTTCGGCCGCCGCGGCCCGGGTGCTCGCGGCGGCGGCCCGCTGGTCGGTCTCCCGGGTGACGTCCTCGGCGGCGCGGGCGCGGCTCTCGGCCTCCCGGGTGCGCTCCTCGGCGGCCCGGTAGCGGCTCTCGGCGTGGTGGGTCTCCTCGGTGGCGCGCCGGGCGGCCTCCTGCGCGTCGCGCAGTTGCTGCTCGGCGCGGGCCAGCCGGCCTTCGGCGGCGCGGGCGCGTTCCTCGCCGTGGCCGCGGGCGGTCTCGGCGGCGACCGCCCGGGTGAGGGCCCGGGCCCGGCCGCGGGCGAGCACGCCCGCCGTCGCGGCGGCGACCAGCGCCAGGGCGATCAGCGCGATCTGCGTCATCGAAGTCCTCGGAGTCCTCTGGGGGTCCGGCTGGTCGGCTGCTGCCGGGGCCGGTGGCGGTCAGCCCCGGGCGGCGGCGCGCGGGCGCGGGCTGCGGGCGGCGTCCTCGGCCAGTTCGCGGGCCACCTGGGCGACCTGGCCCATGGCCTCCAGGACGTTCGGCACCTCGGTGCCGTCCAGGTGCCGGTACTCGGCGGCGACGGTGAGCACCAGCCGCTCGGGCAGGCCGAGTTCGGGGTGGCGCTGCTCGGCTATCACCCGCCGGGCGGCGTCCAGCGCGGGGATCCCGGCGGTGTGCAGGGCGTGCGCGCGCTCCCGGACGTACGTCAGGTAGGCGATGTGGTGGCGGACGCCGTCGCGGTCGAGCACGGGGCCGTGGCCGGGGACGAAGATCTCGGCGCCGGTGGCCAGGATCCGCTCGCAGGCGGTGATCACGTTCTCCAGCGGGCCGGCCCAGTGCACCGGGTGGTCGCCGGGGTACTCGGGGGTCGAGCCGAAGATCACGTCGCCGGTGAAGACGGCGCGCTGGTACGGGAGGTGGACGATCAGGTCGCCGCCGGTGTGGGCGGCGGGCAGGCCGGTCACCTGCACCGGGTACTCCCCCACCCGCAGTTCGAGCTCGCCGGTGAAGACGGTGTCCGGGTGCACGGGGTCGGTGTCGGACCAGTCGAACCGTCCGAAGTGCTCCCTGAGGTAGCCGCCGAGCGGGGAGTCCGGGTCGCCGTTGACGACGAGGGCGTGCTGCTGCTGCGGGGTGGGTTCGTAGTGGATGTGCTCCAGCGCCTCGCGGGTGGAGATCACCTCGGCGTCCGGGACGACTCCGGCGCCCCACAGGTGGTCGCCGTTGGCGTGGGTGACGATCACCCGGTCGACCTCGACCCCGGCCGGCAGCAGGCGGCGGCTGGCGGCGAGGAACTCCCCGGCCAGGGTGGGGTCGTAGGGGGTGTCGATCCAGAGCGCGGTCTTCGCCGAGGCCAGCAGTCCGCAGTTGGCCAGGCCCCAGCCCCGCTTCGGGGGGAGCCACACGTACAGGTCCTCGGCAATCGCGCTCACGTTCGCACGGTTGATCGTCATGTGCGCGATTATGCCCAAAGTGTGTCAGGAGCGGGGCAAAACCTGTACGGCCGCGAGGAGTTGCTGCCCCAGACTCTCCCGAGCTGTCCGGTTTCGCCCCTCCTGGTCGAGACCAATCGTCTCAACCGTCGGGACGACCCGTGGACACCTCGCCCCGGAATCCCGACGGGACGTCGGACCGGGGCGCGGGCAGGGTGCGGCAGACCTCGACCGTGACGTCGACGGTGTCCAGGCCTATCACCCGCCCCTCCACCGCGACGAATCCTTTCTCCCCCGAGCGGAACAGCGCCGCCAGCGGGGAGTTGCGGCTCGCCGCGGTCAACGCCTCCACCGCCATCGCGGAGCCGAAGGCGAACACCCCGCAGAGCACGACGCAGGGCGCCTGCCGGGGCGTGCGGGTCACGAAGATGAAGCCGTGGTCGCGGATCAGCTCCCCGGCGGGGTTGTACAGCGCCTCGAAGGTCATTCCGCCCCACCGGGCACGGGCCTCGTCCGGGTACTCGATGGCGAAATCCGGGAACACCGCGTCCAGCACCCCGCCGGAATAGGAGTTGACGCTCGGGCCCCCGATCGAGAACGTCGGCATCCGCGGATCCTGCGCGCCGGCCACCACCAGCTCGATCGTCGCCTTCCGGTTGACCTTCCGCAGCAGGTCGGTGAGCCCCGCTATCGCCCTGGCCTCGGCCATCGGCATGAACAGCACGTTCTTCGGCCCGCGGCTGGTCAGCTGGCAGCCGTCCGTGGTGAAGGCGAACTCCGCGACCTCGATGCTCGGCGTGATGATCTGCACCCGGCTGTACGGGGCCAGCAGCGCCCGCAGGAAGCCGTAGCGCAGGAACAGTCTGGTCCGGGCGAGGGAGCGGGCCGCGAGGAAGCCGATCACGGCCGGAACCGATGCGATGAACACCTGGAGCAGGATCTCCATATCATCCCCACGGAGAAAGACTCGACCACGAACTGTGTGCCCTGGTTAAGTCCCCTCCGTGGCCGGAAATACCCCCCTCGCGGCAATTCCGACCGTCAGGATTGCCGCACCCGGCGTCACTTCAGGCGCTTGATCCCCTTGCGTTCCCCCGCGCACCGCTCGTACCCCAGCCACGCGTTGATCGCGAGCATCGGCGCATTGGTCTCGTCGTTCGAGGTGTACGCGCGCCGGTAGCCCGCCGCGGCCGCCAGGCGCAGCGACTCCAGCTTGGCCAGCTTGCTCAGCCCGCGCCCGCGGAACTCCCGGCGGCAGGCGGTGAACGCGGACCAGTAGCGGTCCACCCCGTCGGTCTGCGCCATGCTGAACGCGGCCGGTTCGCCGTCCACCACGGCGACGACGGTCAGCGCCCGGTCCAGGTCCGGCCGGGCCCAGTCGCCCCGCAGCCAGTCCTCGTACTCCAGGGCGTCCATCGGCACCTCGCCGGGCTCGTCCCGGGCGGCGTCCGCGTCGACCAGGAACAGCGGGCGCGGGTCGGCCGCCCAGTCGGTGGCCGGGCGCAGCTCGACGCCGGCCGGCCGTACGGGCGCCGGCGGCAGCGGCAGCGCCAAGTCACGTCCGCCGAACTGCGCCGCGCGCCCGAGCTCGTAACCCCGGGCGGCGGCGAAGGCCAGCGAGGCGGGCTCGTCGTCCAACCAGCTGTGCAGCTCGCTCACCCCGTGCCCGGCCAGGTGCCGTTCGGCCGCGGCCAGCAGGGCGGTGGCCGCGCCCCGCCGCCGGAACCGCGGCAGCACGCTGCCGTTGGCGTACCCGACGCCGGTGGTCGTCGTGCCGAGCACCACCGCACAGCGCACCGCGCCGACCACCCGGCCGTCCAGCTCGGCGACGAAGGTGCGGAAGTGCTCGCCCGGGCTCTGCCGGCCGTTCAGCCAGAGCAGGGCCTCTGCGGTCATCACCAGGTGCTCGCGCCCGGCCCGGTGGGCGGCGGCCACGGCCTCGGCGTCGGCGGGGCGGAAGTCACGGATCGTCAAAGAAGTCATGGGTTCCCACGCTAGCTCCGTTGCCCGTCCGGCGCCTTCGGATTTCCCCCTCGCCGATGCGCCTCACCTGCGGCAACGGCACCGGCTCGGGACCAAAGTCCCTCACCCCCGCAGCGGCAAGCTCAAATAATGCTCTGAGAAGACCGGGCGGGGCTTGGCAGCCGCCCCACCCGGGGACATCCTCAGCAACACGGCCGCGCGGTCCTGGCGACGAAGCCCGCACCACCGGGCGGCCTCCCCACCCGGCCCTCCGAAAGGGGGCGAACCGATGACCTCCCCTGCCCTGGACCTGCCCGACTCCGCCACCCCGGCGCGGGACGGCGCACCCCGCCTCGGCGTCGGCCTCGGCTGGCGCAGCGAGATCGACACCGTCGTCGAACGCCAACCCGGCCTGGACTGGGTCGAGGTGGTCGCCGAGAACATCTGCGCCGACCACCTGCCCGAGTCCCTGACGGTCCTGCGCGCCCGCGGCGTCACCGTCATCCCGCACGGCGTCGCGCTCGGCCTCGGCGGCGCCGACCTGCCCGACCCCGCCCGGCTCGCCAAGCTCGCCGAGGCGGCGCTCGCCCTCGGCTCCCCGCTGGTCACCGAGCACCTGGCGTTCGTCCGGGCCGGCGGCCTGGAGGCCGGCCACCTGCTGCCCGTCCCCCGCACCCGGGACTCGCTGCGGGTGATCGCCGAGAACGTCCGGATCGCCCAGGACCAGCTCCCGGTGCCGCTCGCCCTGGAGAACATCGCCGCCCAGCTGGCCTGGCCCGACGACGAGCTGACCGAGGGGCAGTTCCTCGCCGAACTGGTCGAGCGGACCGGCGTCCGGCTGCTGATCGACGTCGCCAACCTGCACACCAACCGGGTCAACCTCGGCATCGACCCGGCCGCCGAACTGGACCGCCTGCCGCTGGAGGCGCTCGCCTACGTCCACGTCGCCGGCGGCAGCCTGGTCGACGGCGTCTGGCACGACACCCACGCCCACCCCGTCACCGAACCGGTGCTGGAGGTCCTGGCCGAACTCTGCGCACGGGTCGCACCACCCGGCGTCCTGCTGGAACGGGACGCCGACTTCCCGCCGCCCAGCGAGCTGGCCGGCGAACTGGACGCCATCCGCCGGGTGCTGGAGGGGAGCACCCCGCGGACGGCCCCACCGGCCCCCCGCGCCGAACCCCGGGAGACCGCGGCGGGCGCCTGCCCGAGCGGCACCCGCGCCCGGCTGGCGCGGCGCCAGGAGGACCTGCTCGCCGCCCTGGTGGCCGGCGGGCCCGTCCCGCCCGGCTTCGACCCGGACCAGGTCCGCGCCCAGTCCACCGGCCTGGCCACCAAACGGCGGGACACCGTCGCCAAGGTGGCCCCCGAACTGCCCCGCCTGCTCGGCCGGCCGTACGGGCCGCTGTTCCTCGACTACGCCCGCCGGCACCCGCAGACCGGCGGCTACCGCGCCGACGCCCGGGCCTTCGCCGCCTGGGCGCTCGCCGACGGCGGCCCGCTCGCCGCCGACCACCGCCGGTCCCTGGAGCAGTGGCTCCACCCGGCCGCCGAGCGGCCGCCCGGCGCGTTCGCCCGCCTGCGCCGAGCCCTGCGGCACTGAGCAGGCGCTGGGCACCCGTCTTCACCGCACACCTTCGGGGGGAACCCGCCCATGTGGCACAACACCTACTTCGTCATCCCCGCCGTCCTGCTGGTGGCGGCCTCGCTGTACGCGTCCCGCACCAAGCGGCGGGTCGGCCACGTCCCGCACGTCCAGGGTCTGCCGGGCCGCGGCCTGCCGCTGATGGACACCGCCTTCCTGTCCGGCGGCCCCGGCCGGGTCTTCGACACCGCCCTGATCCGGATGCACCTCTCCGAGCGGGCCGTGATCAGCCGTGCAGGCCTGGTCACCCTCACCGGGCACAAGCCGTACGACGCCGTCGACCAGGCCGTCCTGGACGCCGTCGGCCCGGGCCGCAGCCGTGAACTCGCGCCGCTGCGCCGAGCCGTGATGCGCTCCGCCGCCGTGCAGGAGATCGGCGACCGGCTCGCCGACCGCGGCCTGATGCGCCACCCCGAGCGGCTGCGGCGGGCCCGCACCGCCCGGCGGCTGCTCTGGCTCGCGCTGCTCGGCGTCGCCGTCTCGGCCGTCCTCGCCCACGTGCTGGACGACGGCGGCGCCGGCTCCGACCGCCCCGCGCCGTGGATCCCGGTGGTGCTCCTGGTCTTCGGCGCGTTCAGCCTGCTCGTCACCTGGCCGACCAAGGGCCGGATCACCCCGGCCGGGCGGCGCCAACTCTCCCTGATGAAGGTCGGCACGCCGTGGACGCCGAGCGCCGGCCTGTCGCCGAAGATGACCGGCGGCGTGCTGCTGGGCGCCCTCGCGCTCGGCGGGCTGGCCGCCGCCGGGCTGGAGGACGACGAGCTGCAGTCCGCGATGCTGGCCGCGGCCGCCCAGGACGAGGCGATGAAGTCGGCCGCCGCGAGCTCCTACGCCGCCTCCTCCTCGACGGGCTCCTCCAGCAGCTTTCCCCCCAGCTCGTGCAGCTCGTCCGGGTCCTCCTGCGGGGGCTCCACGGCCTGGTGCGGCTCCTCCCACTCCGGTTCCTCCGGCTGCGGGGGAAGCAGCGGCAGCTGCGGATCCTCGTCCTCCAGCTGCGGCTCCGGCTCCAGCAGTTGCGGCTCCTCCTCGTCGAGCTGCGGGTCGTCCTCCTCCGGTTGCGGGTCGTCCTCGTCGAGCTGCGGTGGCGGCGGCTGCGGCTCCTGACGTCACAGTTCGGTATCGCGGTCCGGGAAGCCGTTCCCCGCGCCGTCGGCCCAGGCATACAACAAGCCCATGTGGTTGCTGTTCCTGATACCGGCGTGCGTCGCGGCGGTCCTCTCGTGTCTCCGGCTCATCCGGACGACCGCCACCGCCGACGCCCTGGCCGAGGCGGACGGCCTGCGCCCGCCCGAGGCCGTCGGGATCGGGCTGTACGAGACGGCCTACCTGGCCGGCGGCCCGGACCGGGTGGTCGAACTCGCCCTCGTCCTGATGGCCGGCCGGGGCCGGCTGCACCTGGCGCACACCGGCTGGACCACGGTGGTCGACCCCCGGGGCCGCAGCCGCCTGGAGCGCGCGGTCATCATCACCGTCGGCTCCGACGGCCAGTGCCGCACCGACGGGCTGCGCCGGGCGATGGCCGAGCACCCGACCGTCCTGGAGATCGGCGCCCGGCTCTCGCTGGCCGGCCTGGCCACCCCGGCCCTCATCCAGCGCAGCACCGTCCTGGTGGTCCGGCAGGTGCGGCACGCACTGCTGCTGACGCTCCTCCTGCTGGCCGCCGCGCTGGCCCTCACCGGCTTCACCGGCGGTGACACCGTCGCCCCGCTCGCCTGGTTCTCGCTGCCGCTCGTGCTCACCTCGGGCACCCTGCTGATGGCCCGGGTCGACGTCTACCCCTACACCCGCTGGGCGTCCCCGGTCGGCCAGGAGGTGCTGCGCGAGGTCCGCCCGGCCCGCCAGCACGGCCTCGCCGACGACGAGGAGCGCGAACTGCTCACCGCCGTCGCCATGAACGGCCCCGCCGTCCTCCCCGACCCCCGCCTGCGCGCCGCCCTGCGCCCCCACCGGACGTGACACGCGAAACGGGGCCCGCCGAAGCGGACCCCGTTCACCGATCCCGCGGAACTCAGGCCAGGCCGTTGAGCAGCTCGCTGAGCGGCTTGCGGCGGCCCGTGAAGAACGGCACCTCCTCGCGGACGTGCAGCCGGGCCCGGGAGGGGCGCAGGTCGCGCATCAGGTCGACGATGCGGTGCAGCTCGTCCGCCTCGAAGGCGAGCAGCCACTCGTAGTCGCCGAGCGCGAACGAGGCCACCGTGTTGGCCCGCACGTCCGGGTAGCCGCGGGCCATCTGGCCGTGCTCGGAGAGCATCGCGCGCCGCTCGGCGTCCGGCAGCAGGTACCACTCGTAGGAGCGGACGAACGGGTACACGCAGACGTAGTCGCGCGCGCGCTCGTCGGCGAGGAACGCCGGGATGTGCGACTTGTTGAACTCGGCGGGGCGGTGCAGCGCCATGTTGGACCAGACCGGCTCCAGCTGGCGGCCCAGGCCGGTGCGGCGGAAGCGGTTGTACGCCTCCTGCAGGTCGTCCGAGTCCTCGGCGTGCCACCAGACCATGAGGTCGGCGTCCGCGCGCAGACCGGACACGTCGTACGTGCCGCGCACCGTCACGTCCTTCGCGGCCAGCTGGGCGAACAGCTCGTCCACCTCGGCGGCCAGCGCCGTGCGGTCCTCGGGCAGCGCGCCCTTGAGCTTGAACACCGACCACATGGTGTAGCGGATGACCTGGTTCAGGTCGCGCGCCTTCTTCTTCTCGGGCTGCTGCTCCGGCTGCCGCTCAACGGTCTCAGTCATGCGCCCATTGTCCTCTCCGTGGAACCTTCCCCGGTTGCCGGGGTCAACAGTTTGTCGAGGGCGGCCACCGCGGCGGCCGCCGAGCCGATGCAGGCCGGAATGCCGACCCCGTCGTACGCGGCGCCGCACAGCGCCAGTCCTCCCACCCCGGCGGCCGCCGCCCGGATCCGGGCCACCCGGTCCAGGTGGCCCACCGGGTACTGCGGCAGGCCCGCCCGGAAACGCGAGACGGCGGTGTCGTACGGCCGGGCGGTGAGGCCGATCGCCTCCCCGAGGTCCGCCAGCGAGCGGACCACCAGCTCCTCGTCCGGCAGCTCCAGCGCCTCCTCCTCGCGGTAGCGGCCCAGCGAGGTGCGCAGCAGGAACGCGTCCGGGGCGGAACGCTCCAGCCAGCCCCACTTGTTGGAGGAGAAGGTCGACGCCTTGATCCGCCGCCCGTCCACCGGCGGCACCAGGAACCCGCTGCCGGTCGGCAGCTCCGCCAGGTCGGCCCGGCGGAACGCCAGGGTCACCAGCGCCATGCCCGCGTACTCGACGGCGTCCAGCTCGGCGGCCGCCGCCGGCGCGTCCGCGCGCAGCAGCCGGGCCGCGGCCGGTGCCGGGACGGCCAGCACCACGGCGTCCGCGTGCAGCACCCCGCCGTCGCCGGTCACCACCCGCCAGCCCTCGGGGGTGCGGCGCAGCCCGTCCACCGCCGTACCGGTGCGCAGGTCCACGCCCGCCTTCCGGCAGGCGGCCGCGACGGCCTCCGGCAGGGTGCCGAGCCCGCCGCGCAGGCCCTGGAACACCGGGGTACCGACCACCTTCGGCCGAGAGGCCAGCTCGTGCACCCCGTCGACCAGCGAGCCGCCACCCCGCGCGATCGCCAGCAGCTGCGGCACGGCGGCGCGCAGCGAGATCTCCTCGGCCCGCCCGGCGTAGACGCCGCCCAGCAGCGGCTCGACCAGCCGGTCCACCACCTCCTGGCCCAGCCGGTCGGCGACGTAGCGGCCGATCGCCACGTCGTCCCCGACCTCGGTGGCGCCCTCGTGCCGGGCCCGCTCCAGCCCCTCGGCGGTGAGCACCCCGGAGGCCGCCAGCGCGTCCAGATCGCCCGGGACGCCCATCACCTGCCCGCCCGGCAGCGGGCGCAGCGCGCCCCGCGTCCAGATCGAGGCCTTCGCGGTGGTCGGCGGCTCCAACTCCTCGCCCAGCCCGACCGCCCGGGCCAGCTCCACCGCCTCCGGCCGCCGCGCGAGCATCGACTCGGCCCCCAGGTCCACCCGGACCCCGCCGACCTCGCCGCCCCGCAGCTTCCCGCCGACCCGCTCCGACGCCTCCAGCAGCGTCACCCGCGCCCGCACCGGCCCCCCGGCGGCCCCGCTCAGAAAAGCGGCCGCAGCCAGCCCCGCGATCCCACCACCGACGACGACGACCTGTGCATCCGACATGCCTCGCAGTCTCGCAGGTCTTTACACCGGGCCCTCAATCCGCCAGCGCGTTCAGGTCGATCATGATCGGGAACGGCACCGGGCGCTCCAACGACTCCCGGAAGATCCCGGCGGGCACGTACGCCGAGGTCGCCTGGTCCAGCTCGTAGACGTGTACGGCTGGCCGACCGCCCTCTTCCTCCTCGACGATCCAGTAGTGCGGGATCCCGGCCTCGGCATACTTGCGGACCTTGACGAAACGGTCACGGTCCACGGACTCAGGCGAGACGACCTCGATGACGAGCAGGACTTCATCAGGAGTGAACTGCGTGCGCTTTCTCTCGAAATTGGCCTTGACGACGAGAACGTCCGGCTCGGGACGGTTCCGCCTGTCGAGCTTGATCGACATCTCCCGCCCGACCCTGACCCCTTCCGGGACCTGGGGAATCAGCGCCATCTTCAGGTTGTCGACGACTTCACCGTGCCACCAGCACTGCGGAGACATCATGAAGACCAGTGCTCCATCGATCAGTTCGGTGTGCCGCGGCGCCTGCGGCAGGTGGTCGAGGTCATCGGCGAACCAGCCCTCGTCCCTGGGCGCGTACATCCAGTCCGGCAGCTCGCTCATGCTCCCAAGATAGCGAGTTCCGAGGCCCTGCGAGCCGCTGCCTAGGCTGTGTGCTATGGAACCGATCGTGGTGAGTGCGTGTCTGGCCGGGGTGCCGTGCCGGTACGACGGGCGGGCGAAGACCTCGCCGGACGTGGTGGAGCTGGTCGAGGCGGGGCGGGCGGTGGTGGTGTGCCCGGAGGGGGCGGGCGGGCTGCCGACCCCGCGCGCTCCGGCGGAGATCGTGGGCGGGGACGGGGCGGACGTGCTGGACGGCCGGGCCCGGGTGGTGGACGCGACGGGCGCGGACTGTACGGCGGAGTTCGTGGCCGGGGCCCGGGCGGCGCTGGCGGCGGCCGAGGCCGCGGGGGCGCGGCGGGCGGTGCTGATGGCGCGCAGCCCGTCCTGCGGCTGCGGGCGAGTGTACGACGGGACGTTCACCGGGGAGCTGCGCCCCGGGGACGGGGTGACGGCGG
This sequence comes from Kitasatospora sp. NPDC098663, assembly GCF_044760075.1. Taxonomy (NCBI): domain Bacteria; kingdom Bacillati; phylum Actinomycetota; class Actinomycetes; order Kitasatosporales; family Streptomycetaceae; genus Kitasatospora; species Kitasatospora sp. NPDC098663. The sequence goes on from NZ_JBIWAP010000004.1 coordinate 205,778, forward strand.
CGCTGCTGCGGCGGGCGGGCATCGAGGTTGTCCGGTCCGCTGCCGAGCTGTGATCGAGTCGCGACCTTCCGGCGGGGTCCGCTCGGGGCTTTCCTTCGTCCAATGGGGAGATCTCACAGCGGACTTGGGGAGGGCTTCGGAATGGGGAGACGGGCAGGGGCGGGGGCGCTGGCGGTAGCGACCGCGGGCGTGCTGCTGGTCGGGGCGTGCAGCGCCGGCGGTGCGGGCCGGGCGGGGGAGGCGGCGAAGGCGGACGCCGTCGCCCCGGCGGCACCGGCGGCCGCGCCGAGCGCCGCCGGGACGGCGCCGCCGGCGGGGGCGAGCGCCCAGCCGGTCGCGGACAACCGGCTGATCGCGTACACCGCGCAGTTGACGCTGCGCACCGGGGACGTCGCCCAGGTGCTGGCGAAGGCCCGGGAGTTGACGGCGGCCGCGGGCGGCTACGTCGGCGCCGAGTCGGTCTCCGGCGCCGTGGAGGGCGGGCCGGGAAGCGCGGCGGGGGGCGAGGCGGGCGGCCAGCTGACGCTGAGGATCCCCTCCGCCGCCTACCAGCAGACGCTGGACCAGCTGACCGCGCTGGGCCAGGTGGTGTCCCGCAGGAGCCAGGCGGACGATCTGACCCAGCAGGTCGCGGACGTGGCGAGCCGGGTGCAGACCCAGCAGGCGAGCGTGGAGCGGGTGCGGGCGCTGATGGGGCAGGCGAAGTCGCTGAGCGAGGTGACCACGTTGGAGGCCGAGTTGAGCCGCCGGGAGGCCGATCTGGAGTCGCTGCAGAAGCAGCAGAAGGAGCTGGCCGGCAAGACCTCGCTCTCGACCGTCACGCTGGACGTGCGCCGTGCGGACGCCTCGCCGACGCCCACCCCGGGACCGCCGAAGGGCGGCGGCGAGGGCTTCGGGGCGTCCGTCGGCGCCGCGCTGGGCGGCGGCTGGCACGTGCTGGTGGCGATCGTGCGCGCCCTGGCGGTGGGGCTCGCGGCGGTGGCGCCGTTCCTGCTGGTGCTGGGCGTCCCGGCGGCGCTGGTGTACCGGTTGCGGCGCCGGCGCCGCCCGGCGGCCGCGCTGCCCCCGGAGTCCGGCCCGCGGGAAGGGCCCGCGGAGGACTGAGCGACGACTGAAACAGGCGTGCCCCCGCCCGGTCGGGAGGGGGCACGCCGCGGGGTCAGCGGGCGCTGGCCTCGTGGACGAAGGCGACGAGGCGGGAGAGGGCGTCCGGGTCCATGGACGGCAGGACGCCGTGGCCGAGGTTGAAGATGTGGCCGCTGGTGCCGAGGGCCTGGGCGGCGTGCAGCACCTCGCGGGCCTTGGTCTCGACGACCTTGGTGGGGGCGAACAGCACGGCCGGGTCGAGGTTGCCCTGGAGGCCCTTGCCGGGGCCGACGCGCTCGGCCGCGACGTTCAGCGGCACCCGCCAGTCGACGCCGACGATGTCCGCGCCGGCCTGGCCCATCAGGTCGAGGAGTTCGCCGGTGCCGACGCCGAAGTGGATCCGCGGCACGCCGTAGGAGGCGACGGCGTCGAAGACCTTGGTGCTGGACGGCATGACCGAGCGGCGGTAGTCGTCGGGGGCGAGCGAGCCGACCCAGGAGTCGAAGAGCTGGACGGCCGAGGCGCCGGCCTCGATCTGCACCTTCAGGAAGGTGGAGGTGATGTCGGCGAGCCGGTCGACCAGGGCGGCCCACAGCTCGGGCTGCCCGTACATCATGGCCTTGGTGTGCTCGTGGTTCTTGGACGGGCCGCCCTCGACCAGGTAGCTGGCCAGCGTGTAGGGGGCGCCGGCGAAGCCGATCAGCGGGGTCTCGCCGAGTTCGTCCACCAGCAGGCCGACGGCCTCGGTGATGTAGGGGACGTCGTCGGGCTCCAGCGGGCGCAGCCGCTTGAGGTCCTCGGCGGTGCGGATCGGGTCGGCGATGACCGGGCCGACGTTGGGCTTGATCTCGACGTCGATGCCGACGGCCTTGAGCGGCACCACGATGTCGCTGAAGAAGATCGCCGCGTCCACCTTGTGCCGGCGGACCGGCTGGAGGGTGATCTCCTTGACCAGCTCGGGCCGCATGCAGGACTCCAGCATGGGGATGCCCTCGCGGACCTTCAGGTACTCGGGCAGCGAGCGGCCGGCCTGGCGCATGAACCACACCGGGGTGTGCGGCACGGGCTCGTGCCGGCAGGCGCGCAGGAACGCGGAGTCGTACGCGGCGCCGCGGCGCGCGGGGGTGGGCCTGCCGTCGGGGGTGGCCGCCGTGGTGTCTGCCGTAGTCTCGCTCACGGTCCAAATCTTCGCATGCGCCTCGGGGCGCTCCTCCCGGCCGGTCTCGTCGGTTCCTCCAAGATCTGGCCGGGTTTGCCGTTCCGGCACGCCGCTCGGACGGAAGTTGCGGCCTTAACCGCGGTTTTCGACCTAGTCTTCGGGTCATGGCAGCGGTCGGCGGGCACCCCGCGCAGGGTGGCGGAGCAGGTGGCGGAACAGGTCGGGAGGGGGCTCCGAGCGAGTTCCGGGCCGCCGTGGAGGCCCTCGACGGAGCCCGGCTGCGGCCCGAGATCCAGCTCTCCCCCGCGCCGGCCCCGCGCCGGCTGGCCCCGTACGCGTTCGCGGTGACCGCCTCGGTGGAGGTGAACGACGAGGAGCTGGCGGACGGCCGGCTGGTGCTGCTGTACGACCCGGCCGGGCAGGAGGCCTGGAACGGGGAGTTCCGGGTGGTGACGATGACCCGGGCGGAGCTGGAGCCGGAGATGGCCGGCGACCCGATGCTCTCCGAGGTCGGCTGGGCCTGGCTGCTGGACTCGCTGCAGGCGCACGGGGCCGGGTACGCGGAGCCGTCCGGCACGGTGAGCCACTGCGCCTCGCAGTACTTCGGCGGGCTGGCGGACCGCCCGTCCTCGACCGAGATCGAGATCCGGGCCTCCTGGACGCCGGCCGACGGCCGGTTCGAGCGGCACCTGGCGGCCTGGGGGGACCTGCTGTGCATCAGCGCGGGCCTGCCGCCGGCCGCGCCGGCCCCGCAGGCGCCGGCCGATGTGCCGTCACTCGGTGGGGTGGTCCCGATGCCCGCGCGGCGGCGTCCTCGTTCGCACTGAGGAGTGGCGCCCCGCGCCGGGCGGCCCCGGCCGGCCCGATGCCACCCCCAGGGCTGACGGAGTGTGACTTCGAACCCGCTCTGGGTCAATTAACCGGTTGAAACCGACCGATCAGCACCAGATCTGATCGATTTTGTGCGAATTCGGGACGGGTCGTATCACTCATATGCGCGATTTGTCCGTATTGTTACTCACTAGATCGTGATCTTTCGCTAAAGCCGGGCACGGTAGCTGCCGAAGCAGACTGTGACCCTTTCCGAACGCGGAACACTCCGACCGCCCCCTCGGGGTTCCGTCCGCCACTCCCCGCAGGAGGCCTGGTGTCGGTCCTTCTTGAGCACCCCGCAAACGTGGTCGCCTACCGGCCGACCAAGCCCACCGCCATGGTGGTCATCGCCGATCCCCGCGTCCGAAACACCGTCACCCGCCATCTGTGGGCGCTCGGCGTCCGGGACGTGATCGAAGTGTCCTCGATCGCCGAGGCCCGCCCCCGGGTCTCCACCCCGCGCGACATCTGCGTCGCCGACGTACACCTGCCGGACGGCTCCGGCCTGACCATCCTGGCCGAGACCCGCGCCGCGGGCTGGCCCAACGGCCTGGCCCTGTCCGCCGCCGACGACATCGGTGCCGTCCGCAGCGCGCTGGCCGGCGGCGTCAAGGGATACGTCGTCACGGGCACCCGCACCAACGTGGCGATGCCAGGCCGCCCGGGCCTGCCGCTCGGCGCCGCCGGGCTGGCCGGGCGGATGCGCCGCCCCGGCATGCCGGGCATGCCGGGCGCCGTGGGTGCGCCGGGCGCCCACGGAACCCATGGAGCCCCCGGCGCGCCCGGTGCGCCGGGCACGCAGCAGTCCGCCTACCGCGAGCTGTCGGGCCGTGAGGTCGAGGTGCTGCGGCTGGTCGCCGAAGGACAGTCGAACAAGGCGATCGGGGTGGCGATGGGCCTGTCCGCGCTGACCGTCAAGAGCCACCTCGCCCGGATCGCCCGCAAGCTGGGCACCGGCGACCGCGCCGGGATGGTCGCGGTCGCGCTGCGCACCGGCATCATCCACTGAGTCCCCGGACGGCCCCGCCACGGCGGTCGAGGAGGAACGTTTCCTCCTCGACCGCCGTGGCCGTGCCCCTCGGCCGCCGACCGGGCCCCGTGGCATAGTCACGGACCCGGTCTGACCAGTCCGACAACACTCCCGGCCGCGAGGACCGTCGTACCCTTGGTGGGTGACCGACGCCGTAGCAGCCATCCCAGAAGAAGCAGCCCCGGTCCCGCTCCTCGAACCGAAGGAGGGGATCCCGCCCGTCGTGGCGGACGAGCAGGCGCTGGCCGCCACCGTCGCCGCCTTCGCCGGGGGCACCGGACCGGTCGCCGTCGACGCCGAGCGGGCCTCCGGCTACCGCTACGGCCAGCGCGCGTACCTCATTCAGCTGCGCCGTGCGGGCGCCGGCAGCGCGCTGATCGACCCGATCGCCTGCCCCGACCTCAGCGGCCTGGGCGACGCCCTCGCCGACACCGAATGGGTGGTGCACGCGGCCACCCAGGACCTGCCCTGCCTGGCCGAGGTCGGCATGAGACCCCGGCAGCTGTTCGACACCGAGCTGGCCGGGCGGATCGCCGGCTTCGCCCGGGTCGGCCTCGGGCCGATGACCGAGAGCGTGCTCGGGCTGAGCCTGGCCAAGGAGCACTCCGCGGTCGACTGGTCCACCCGCCCGCTGCCCGAGCCGTGGCTGCGCTACGCAGCTCTGGACGTCGAGGTGCTGGTCGAGCTGCGCGACGCACTCGAACAGGAGCTGGACGCCCAGGGCAAGCTCGGCTGGGCCCTGGAGGAGTTCGCGGCGATCGCCGCCGCACCGCGCCCGGCTCCGCGCACCGACCCGTGGCGCCGCACCTCGCAGCTGCACAAGGTCCGCCGGCGCCGCCAGCTGGCCGTGGTGCGCGAGCTGTGGCTGGCCCGGGACCGGCTGGCGCAGGAGCGCGACGTCTCGCCGGGCCGGGTGCTCTCGGACGCCGCGATCGTCAACGCCGCGCTGGCCATGCCGCTGAACATCGCCGCGCTGCAGGGCGTCCAGGGCTTCGGGCCGCGGGTCCACCGGCGCCAGCTGGAGCAGTGGCTGGCGGCCGTCCAGCGGGGCCGGGAGGTCCCGGAGAACCAGCTGCCGCCGGCCTCCGCGCCGCACGACGGGCCGCCGCCGCCGCGGGCCTGGGCCGAGAAGGACCCGGTGGCCGCCGCCCGGCTGTCCGGGGCGCGCGCCGCCGTCGCGGACCTCGCCGAGCGGCACAACCTGCCGGCCGAGAACCTGATCACCCCGGACCTGGTGCGCCGGGTCTCCTGGGAGCCGCCGGCCGATCCGGCCGCCGAGGGCGTGGCCGCCGCGCTGCGCCGGCTCGGCGCCCGGCAGTGGCAGGTCGACCTGGTGGCGCCGGTGGTGGCCGCCGCGTTCGCCGAGGCCGCGGCCGCCCAGGACTGACCTGGAGCGGGTCCGGAGGGGGTGCCGTCCTTGTGACGGCGCCCCCTTCGGCGCATTCGGGCTCCTCCGCCGGTCGGACGTGTCGCGGGACACACGGGGTGAACCCTCCGTGAGGCCTGGGCAGGTTGGTTACCGACCGGTAGCATGACGGTGAAGCGGCGCCGCTCGGGTCTTCACCGGCGGCAGCCCGCCCACCTCAAATGTTGGTCCCTGGGAGGAGAGCCCCCGTGCCTCGTACCGTGAGGGACGTCGTCTTCGTCGATGGCGTCCGCACCCCGTTCGGCAAGGCCGGCCCGAAGGGCATCTACCACGAGACGCGCGCCGACGACCTGGTCGTCAAGTGCATCCGGGAGCTCGTGCGCCGTAACCCGAGCCTGCCCGTCGAGCGCATCGACGAGGTCGCCATCGCGGCCACCACGCAGATCGGCGACCAGGGTCTGACCATCGGGCGCACCGCCGCCCTGCTGTCCGGCCTGCCCAAGTCCGTCCCCGGCTACTCGATCGACCGCATGTGCGCCGGTGCGCTCACGGCCGTGACCGCCACCGCCGGCGGCATCGCCTTCGGCGCGTACGACGTCGTCGTGGCCGGCGGCGTCGAGCACATGGGCCGCCACCCGATGGGCGAGGGCGTCGACCCGAACCCGCGCTTCGTCTCCGAGAAGCTGGTCGACGAGTCCGCCCTGTTCATGGGCATGACGGCGGAGAACCTGCACGACCGGTTCCCGCACCTGACCAAGGAGCGCTGCGACGCCTACGCCGTACGCTCGCAGGAGAAGGCCGCCAAGGCGTACGCCAACGGCGACATCCAGCCCGACCTGGTGCCGATCTCGATACGCAACACCAACCCCGAGGTCGGCGAGACCGGCTGGGGCCTGGCCACCGTGGACGAGCCGATGCGCCCGGGCACCACGATGGAGAGCCTGGCCGGACTGAAGACCCCCTTCCGCCCGCACGGCAACATCACCGCGGGCAACTCGGCCGGCCTCAACGACGGCGCCACCGCCTCGCTGCTGGCCGCCGAGGACGTCGCCGAGGAGCTCGGCCTCCCGGTCAAGATGCGCCTGGTCTCCTACGCCTTCGCGGGCGTGGAGCCCGAGGTCATGGGCATCGGCCCGGTGCCGGCCACCGAGAAGGCGCTGGCCAAGGCCGGTCTGACCATCGACGACATCCAGGCCTTCGAGGTCAACGAGGCCTTCGCCGTCCAGGTGCTGTCCTTCCTGGACCACTACGGCATCGCGGACGACGACGAGCGGGTCAACCCGTACGGCGGCGCGATCGCCTTCGGCCACCCGCTGGCCTCCTCCGGCGTGCGCCTGATGAACCAGCTGGCCCGCCGCTTCGAGCAGCGCCCGGACGTCCGCTACGGCCTCACCACGATGTGCATCGGCTTCGGCATGGGCGGGACCGTCATCTGGGAGAACCCGCACTGGAGCGGAGCGGAAAAGTCGTCCGAGCTCGAGGGTGGTAAGTGAACATGACGAGCACCACTGAGCTGCTGCAGCACGGCGCCGAGCTGTTCCCCGGCGAGGTCGTCACGACCGCGCACGTGCGCCACCTGGACCTGCCGCTGCAGGCCGGCAAGCTGGCCCTGATCACCCTGGACAACGGCTTCGACCACACCAAGCCGACCACCTTCGGCCCGGGCTCGCTGCTGAAGCTGTCCGCCGCGCTGGACCAGGTCGAGGCCGAGGCCGCCGAGGGCAAGGTCGTCGCCGTCGCCGTCACCGGCAAGCCGTTCATCTTCGCGGTCGGCGCCGACCTCAAGGGCGTCGAGCTGCTCAAGGAGCACGCGGACGCGCTGGCCATCGGCAAGGGCGGCCACGAGGTCTTCAAGCGGATCGCCGCGCTGCCTGTCCCCTCCTTCGCCTTCTACAACGGCGCGGCGATGGGCGGCGGCGTCGAGGTCGGCCTGCACGCCACCTACCGCACCGTCAGCGCGGGCGTCCCGGCGTTCTCGCTGCCGGAGGTCTTCCTGGGCCTCGTCCCCGGCTGGGGCGGCTGCACCCTGCTGCCGAACCTGATCGGCCCCTCGAAGGCGATCAAGGTCGTCATCGAGAACTCGATGAACCAGAACAAGCAGCTCAAGGGCAAGGACGTGTTCGAGCTGGGGATCGCCGACGCGATCTTCGAGCCGGCCGACTTCCTGGAGCAGTCGCTGCTGTGGGCCGCCAAGGTCCTCAAGGGCGACGTCGTCGTCGAGCGCGAGGAGATCGACCGCGGCAAGGCCTGGGACGACGCCGTCGCCTGGGGCCGCCTGGTCGCCGACGCCAAGGTGCACGGCGCCGCGCCGGCCGCCTACAAGGCGCTGGACATCATCCAGCAGGTCAAGGACTCCGACCTCCAGGCGGGCTTCGACGCCGAGGACGCGGCCCTGGCCGACCTCATCATGAGCGGCGAGCTGCGCAGCGGCATCTACGCCTTCAACCTGGTGCAGCGCCGGGCCAAGCGCCCGGTCGGCGCGCCGGACAAGTCGCTGGCCCGCCAGGTCGACAAGGTCGGCGTCGTCGGCGCCGGCCTGATGGCCTCGCAGCTGGCGCTGCTGTTCGCCCGCCGTCTGGAGGTGCCGGTGGTCCTCACCGACATCGACCAGGAGCGCGTCGACAAGGGCGTCGGCTACGTCCACGCCGAGATCGACAAGCTGCTCGGCAAGGGCCGGATCGGCCAGGACAAGGCCAACCGGCTCAAGGGCCTGGTCAGCGGCTCGCTCGACAAGGCCGCCGCCTTCGGCGACGCGGACTTCGTGATCGAGGCCGTGTTCGAGGAGATGGGCGTCAAGCAGACCGTCTTCGCGGACCTGGAGAACGTGGTCTCGCCGACCTGCGTGCTGGCGACCAACACCTCCTCGCTGTCGGTCACCGAGATGGCCTCGAAGCTGAAGCACCCCGAGCGGGTCGTCGGCTTCCACTTCTTCAACCCGGTCGCGATCCTGCCGCTGCTGGAGATCGTCCGCGGCGAGCAGACCGACGACGCCTCGCTGGCCACCGCCTTCGGCGTCTCGAAGAAGCTGAAGAAGACCTCGGTGCTGGTCAAGGACGCCCCGGCGTTCGTGGTGAACCGGATCCTGACCCGCTTCATGGGCGAGATCCAGACCATCATCGACGAGGGCACCCCGATCGCCACCGTCGAGAAGGGCGTCGAGCCGCTCGGCCTGCCGATGTCCCCGATCGTGCTGCTGGAGCTGGTCGGCCCGGCCATCGCGCTGCACGTCTCGGAGACCCTGCACGGCGCGTTCCCGGAGCGGTTCGCCGTCTCCGAGAACCTCGGCAAGGTGGTCAAGGCCGGCAAGCGCGGCTTCTACACCTGGGTGGACGGCAAGCAGGTCCTCGACCCCGAGGTGCTGGAGCTGCTGTCCTTCGGCGACACCGTGCTGACCGAGGAGCAGGTCCTGAACCGCTCCCTGGAGGCCGTGGCCCAGGAGATCGGCCTGATGCTGGAGGAGGGTGTCGTCGCCGAGGCGCAGGACATCGACCTCTGCATGATCACCGGCGCCGGCTGGCCCTTCCACCTGGGCGGGATCACCCCGTACCTGGACCGTGAGGGCGTCTCGGAGCGGGTGAACGGCAAGCGCTTCCTCGCCCCCGGCGTGGCCTCGGTACCCGCGTAACGCGCAGCGCCACCGCACGCCGGAGCCCCGGTGACCTGGACGGTCACCGGGGCTCCGGCGTGCGGGGGCGGTCAGCCCTTCTTGAGGCGGTAGACCACGGTGTCGGCGAAGACGCCGACCATCTCGTAGTGGGTGTCCAGCAGGTTCTCGATCCGCGGGACCAGCACCGGCTGGTACGGGGCGATGCCGGAGTCGTCCACCACGACCTCGGGCAGGTTGTCGGCGAGCTCCTTGTCGAAGGTCTGCCAGGCGTTGCTGACGCTGAACTGCTCGCCCACGTTGGCGTTGCCGTCCTTGCCGCCGCTGTAGTTGGTCAGGAAGCCGGCGGTCAGGTAGCGGGTGGCGGGCTTGCGGTCGGCCAGCCAGTACAGCTCGGGGTGCATGCCCCAGACCAGGACGGTGTCCTTGGGGGTGGTCTGGGCGGCGACCGCGGTGGCGACCTCGGTGGTGCGGTTGAGCCGCTCCCCCGGCCAGGCCAGGGCCAGTGCCCAGAAGACCGTCGAGGCGACCGTGGTGTACACCAGGACGGGCTTCCAGCGGACCGCCGAGGTGGCCACCGCCCCGGTGCCCAGCAGCACCAGCGGGGGGATCAGCTGAAGGTAGTAGTGGCCGAAGAAGTGGAAGCCCACGCTGACCGCGACGACCGAGGAGGCCAGCCAGACCCACAGGTCGCCGGTGGAGCCGTGCTCCTCCCCGGCGACGGGCAGCGGCCGGTGGCGGTACCTGAGCCAGAGCCGGCGCCCGACCGGGAGCAGGAAGCCCAGCCCGGCCGCGACCAGAATGGCCGAGTTGCCGAGCGCGCGGCCGATCATCTGGAGCCAGGCGCCGCCGAAGGAGGCGTAGTCCCCGCTGCCGGTGACCACCCAGAACAGGAAGCCCTTGGGCTTGGTCAGGATGACCGCGACCAGCGCTATCGGCAGGATGAAGCCGAAGCCGATCTTGAACAGGGCCGGCGGCCAGCGCACCCCGCGACGGCGGGCGTCCTGGAACAGCATCCAGAGCACCGGCAGCAGCACCGCGCCGCCGGTCTGCTTGGTCAGCGAGCAGAGCGCCACCGCGATGCCCGCGGCCAGCCAGCGGCGGCGCTCGGCGTACCGGAACGCGGCCACCATGGCGGGCAGCATGAAGACCTCGAAGGTCGCCGCCTGGGTGTCCTCCGGAGAGAGCCCGATGGAGACCAGCAGGTAGAGCAGCCCCGCGCCGGCCCCGGCCCGGTTGCCCCAGCGGCCGCGGGCGATGGACGCCAGCAGGATCGCGGTGACCAGGTGGGCGCCCACCGCCAGGGTGCGCAGCGGCCACAGCGAGGCGGAGCCGAAGATCGTGAAGCAGGCCTGGTAGAGCCAGGGGAGCAGCGGCGGCTTGCGGTCCACCACGGTGTCGTACAGCACTCCGCCGTCGGCCAGCATCCGGGCCTGGGTGGCCAGGAACCCCTCGTCGGGGCTCCAGACGGGCCGGGCGAAGGACGGGATGTGGGTGAGCAGCGCGACCAGCGCGAGCACCGGCACCAGCCTCGTCCAGTACCCGGTCTGCACATGGGTACGGACGCGCTCGGGCAGGCGCTCGGCCAGTCCGGCGAGGCGGAGGCGGGTGGGGGTGGGCACGGATGACAACCTACCGGGCGGGATCGGCGCGGACGGCGCCGGTCCCGCCCTTAGGTGCGATTGTCAGCTTGTTTCGTGACGAACTGTTACGGAGTTACGACGAACAGTCGTCGGTGGAACGTGTTCCGGGCCCGTTCTCAGGCCTCGACCCGAGCCGCGTCCAGGCTGGCGACCAGGGCCGTCACCTTTCGGGCGATGTCCGGGGCGTTCAGGCCGATCTCGGCCAGGATCTCGTTCCGGCTCGCGTGGTCCAGGAACTCCTGCGGAATCCCGAAGTCGCGCACCGGCAGATCCACGTCCGCGTCGCGCAGCGCCTGCGCCACCGCGGCGCCGACACCGCCCACCCGGCCGTTGTCCTCGATCGTGACGACCACCCGGTGCTCGGCCGCCAGGCCCGGCAGGGCGGCGTCCACCGGCTTGACCCAGCGCGGGTCCACCACGGTGGCGGTGATGCCCTGGGCGGCCAGCAGGTCCGCGACCTCCAGGCTGGTGGCGGCCATCGCGCCGACCGAGACCACCAGTACGTCCGCGCGGTGCGTGCCGCCCGGCTCCTCGGCGGCGCGCAGCACGTCCATGCCGCCGATCCGGCCGACCGCCGGGACGGCCGGGCCGACGGTGCCCTTGGAGTAGCGGACCACGGTCGGGGCGTCCTTGACCTCGACGGCCTCGCGCAGCTGGGCGCGGACCTGGTCGGCGTCGCGCGGGGCGGCCAGCCGCAGGGTCGGGACGATCTGCAGCATCGACATGTCCCACATGCCGTTGTGCGAGGCGCCGTCGTCGCCGGTGACGCCGGCCCGGTCGAGCACGAAGGTGACGCCCAGCCTGTGCAGGGCGACGTCCATCAGGACCTGGTCGAAGGCCCGGTTCAGGAAGGTCGCGTAGACCGCGAAGACCGGGTGCAGCCCGTTGGTCGCCAGGCCGGCGGCGCTGGTGACGGCGTGCTGCTCGGCGATGCCGACGTCGAAGATGCGGTCCGGGAAGGCCTCGGCGAAGGGCGCGAGGCCGACCGGGTGGAGCATGGCGGCGGTGATGCCGACGATGTCCTCCCGCTCGTGGCCGAGCGCGACCATCTCCTCGGCGAAGACCGAGGTCCAGCTCCGGCCGCCGGCGTTCTTGATCGGCAGGCCGGTCTCCGGGTGGATCTTGCCGACCGCGTGGAAGCGGTCCTCGTCGTTGTTCTCCGCGGCGTGGTAGCCGCGGCCCTTCTCGGTGAGGCAGTGCACGATCACCGGGCCGCCGAAGCCGCGCGCCTTGGTCAGCGCGGACTCCAGGGCGGTCAGGTCGTGGCCGTCGATCGGGCCGATGTACTTGATGCCGAGGTCCTCGAACATGCCCTGCGGGGCGATGAAGTCCTTGAGGCCCTTCTTGGCGCCGTGCAGCGTCTCGAACAGCTGCTGGCCGACCACCGGGGTGCGCTGCAGCGCGTCCTTGCCCCAGGAGAGGAAGCGCTCGTAGCCCTGGGTGGTGCGCAGGGTGGCGAGGTGGTTGGCCAGGCCTCCGATGGTCGGCGAGTAGGAGCGCTCGTTGTCGTTGACGACGATGACCAGCGGGCGGTCCTTGGCGTCGGCGATGTTGTTGAGCGCCTCCCAGGCCATGCCGCCGGTGAGCGCGCCGTCGCCGATGACCGCGACGACCGGGTCCGGCTTGCCGAGGATCTTGTTGGCCTTGGCCAGGCCGTCGGCGTAGGAGAGCACGGTGGAGGCGTGCGAGTTCTCGATCACGTCGTGCTCGGACTCGGCGCGGGACGGGTAGCCGGACAGGCCGCCCTTCATCCGCAGCATCGAGAAGTCCTGGCGGCCGGTGAGCAGCTTGTGGACGTAGCTCTGGTGGCCGGTGTCGAAGAGGATGCGGTCGCGCGGCGAGTCGAAGACCCGGTGCAGCGCGATCGTGAGCTCCACCACGCCGAGGTTGGGGCCGAGGTGGCCGCCCGTCTTGGCGACCTCGGTCACCAGGAAGGTCCGGATCTCCTGGGCCAGTGCGGCCAGCTGTCCCGGCGTGAGCCGGTCGAGATCACGCGGTCCCCGAATGCGGGTCAGCAGGGCCACCCGTTCCTCCTCGTTCAGTGTTCGCGGACCGCGGGCGGTCCGACGGGCGTCGCTGCCCGGTCTGGCGGCGGGCCGGCGGTCGCGGCCGGTGCCGACCGGTCGAGTCTAATGTCCGCTTGCCGGACACCGAGCGGCGCGCCCGGTGCCACCGACCCGTTACCGCCATTCCCGGAGGTCGGCCCGGGGGTCGCGCGTCACCCTGGATTGACGAATGGATGTTCGGGAGCGATCCGGGCCGCGGCGGCTCAGCCGCGCCCCAGCGCCCCGGACTCCCCCATCTCGCTCATCACCAGGGCCAGCGCGCCGAGCACCTCGGCCCGGCCGCCCAGCGTGCCGGGGACCACCGAGAGCTGGCGGGCGGCGCTCGGGATGGCGTAGCGGGCCACCGAGTCGCGGATCGGGGAGAGCACCAGCTCACCGGCCTCGGCGAGGTCGCCGCCGAGGATCACCCGGCGCGGATTGAGCAGGTTGCACAGGGTGGCGACGCCGGTGCCGATCTGCCGGCCGGCGTCGGCGATCACCCGGCGGCAGCCGAGGTCACCCTGATGGGCCAGCTCGACCACCCGGGGAAGATCGAGGTCCGGACCGAGGGTCGGGGTCAGCAGGGAGAGCAGGTAGCGGGAGCCCACGAAGGTCTCCAGGCAGCCGCGGTTGCCGCAGCGGCAGACCGGCCCGGCCTCGTCCAGGGTGATGTGCCCGATCTCACCGGCGGTACCGCCCGGCCCCCGGTAGATCTGGCCGTTGACCACCAGTCCGGCGCCGACCCCGCTGGCGACCTTGATGTACGCGAGGTCGCTCAGCCCCCGCCCGGCCCCCCAGACCAGTTCGCCGAGCGCGCCCAGGTTGGCATCGTTGTCCACGTGCACCGGCATGCCGAGCCGCTCGGCCAGCTCCCGGCCCGGGGCGATGCCCGTCCAGCCGGGCAGGATCGCGGTGGAACCCAGCGCGCCGGTCTCCACATCGATCGGGCCGGGCACACCGAGGCCGACGCCGATCACCTTCTCCGGGCGGAACCCGGCCTGCCGGAGCAGCCGTTCCACCATCGCCTCGGCCCGGTCGAAGCCCTGCGCGGCGGAGACGTCCACGTCGATCGGGGCGCTCTCCTCGGCGAGCACCCGGTGCGCGAGGTTGCCGACCGCGACCCGCAGGTGGGTGTGGCCGAAGTCGATGCCCACCACGATGCCCGCGTCCCCGCTGAGCGAGACGCTGCGCGCCCGCCGGCCACCGGAGGAGGTGTCGGCGACCACGACGGTGCCGCTCTCCTTCAACTCCCGCACGATGTTGGAGACGGTGGCCGCGGACAGGCCGGTGCCGCGGGCGATCTCGGCCTGGGTCAGCGAACCGGCCGTCCGCACCGCGCGCAGCACCCGCTCCAGGTTCGCCCGGTGCAAGGACGACTGCGAGCCCGGTGTGTCCGTCGACATGATCCACCCTCCCAGGGCGGGGACCCCTCCGCCGGGACGTCCCCTTCAACTCCTGAAGGGTAGGGCCTGTGCCGCGGATCGGCGCTGATCGGGCCGGGCGGTACGACGGGGGCCGGTGGCGGCTGGCCCGCAAGCGGCGGGGGAACGGACGGAAACGGGCCTGCGGAGTCCTGGGTTCGACCGAAAAACACCCGCCACTAGCATGGTGCCCTAGCTCACGCGTCCCCCCGGACCGCGGGGCGGTATCGGCAGGGGGACGCTTCCAGAAATGACGGGGAATCAGATGGCAGGGGATCACCCTACGCCGGGGGCAGGCGAAGCGCCGGGCAGCGGCCCGCAGGACAATCGGGGCGTCTCGTTCGGGCGCCCGCCCGGTGGCGTGGACCCGGCCGCCGTGGCGGACCAGGTGACACAGCTCGACGGCGCGGCGATCCCGGGCCCGGCCTCGCCCGCCGGGCCGCCGCCGGCCCAGCCGCCGGCTCCGCCCGCGCAGCCGCCCCTCCAGCCGCCCGCCGCCGGTGCCGGCTACCAGCCGCCCGTCCAGCCGCCCGCCGCCGGTGCCGGCTACCAGCCGTACGCGCCCACCGCGGCCGGCTTCCCCGGCCAGGCCCCGCCGCCACCGCCCGGTGCGCCGGTCGGCCCGTACGACCCGATGCCCGGTGGCGCCTACGGTGCGCCGGACGGCGGGCAGGCCTACGGCGCCGGCTACGGATACCCGCAGCAGCAGCCCGGGTACTACCCGGGTGCGCCGCTGCCCCCCGCGCCCAAGCAGCGCAACCCCGTGATGCTGTGGGGCGGGATCATCGGCGGCGTCCTGGCGATCGCCATCGTCGCCGGGCTGGTCGTGCTCCTCAAGGGCAACGACCCCGACCCCACGCCGAACGCCGGCTCCGGCGGCACCACCGCGTCCGGCGGCGCCACTTCCGGAGGCACCGTCACCAACGCCCCGACCGCCGACAGCACCGGCGGCAGCACCAGCGGTGGCAACACCGGCGGGGCCGGCTACAACATCGCCTGGAACGCCCCCAAGGCCGCCAACGCGGACAGCGGCTCGCAGCTGCTCGGCATCTGGGGCGGCGACAAGGTCGCGGTGCGCGCCGACAGCACCGGCATCCGGGCGTTCAACACCTCCGACGGCAAGGAGGCCTGGAACATCCCGGTCCCGGACGGCAGCAAGGAGGTGTGCACCGCCTCCTACTCGGCCAACTCGAAGAACATCGCCGCCGTCTCCTTCAACACCGGTGACAGCGACTGCTCCACCATCGGCGCCGTCGACGTCAGCCAGGGCAAGCTGCTCTGGAGCGTCAAGGTCTCCACCGACCGGATGTCCTCGCCGACGCTCAGCGTCACCGACAAGGTGGTCGCCATCGGCGGCAACGTGGTCGGCGGCCTGAACATCGACAACGGCTCGGCCGCCTGGCAGTTCCAGCCGCGCGACAAGAACTGCAGCCTCTACGGCCGCGCGGCCGGCAGCCAGATCGCCGTCAGCGACCGCTGCTACGGCGGCTCCGGCCCGAAGTCGCAGCTGGTCATCGTGGACGCCGACAGCGGCAAGGCCGCCAGCACGCCGATCACCCTCACCGGCAGCATCGAGCGGATCGACAAGGTCGTCCAGGACCAGCCGCTGGTGCTGCTGATGAGCAGCGGCCCGAACGGCGACTACATCCTGCCGTTCGACAAGAGCAACAAGCCCGGCACCCAGATGTCGGTCAAGGAGCCCGGCGCGGACAGCCTGCGGCTGTCCGGCCAGTCCGACGCCTACAGCCAGAACGTGGTCAGCGGCACCACCCTGTACGCCCAGATCACCGGCGCCAAGTCGGCCGTCAACGCGTACGACCTGACCACCGGCAAGCGGATCTGGTCCGCCGCCAGCGCCACGTCCAGCCAGGACATCCGGCTGGTGTCCGGCACCGACAAGGACGGCAAGGTCCGCGCCATCGTCAGCCAGGGCTACAACAAGCCCGCCCGGCTGGTGACGCTCTCGCCGGCCGACGGCTCGATGACCGACCTCGGCACCATGGCCATGCCCAACGGCCTCGACATCGGGATGAGCATGTCCGAGTACGTCATCTCCACCGACGGCGGAGCCGTGTACGCCTTCCGCCGCGGCAGCTCCGACGCGCCGCTGACCAAGTGGAAGAAGTGACGGCGGGGCGCTGAGCACTCCTCGGACACGGGCCCTCGGGGCTCGTCCTGGCGGGGCGGGAACGGGCGATCTGCCCGAACCCGCCCCGCCTGCGATTTTTCCGGGAGCCCGTCCGTTGGGTCATGGGAGGATTCGCCCCATCAGCCTGACGAAGGAGTGCAGCGAGTGCCCGGCACCAACCTGACCCGCGAGGAGGCCCGCACCCGGGCCGACCTCCTCCACGTGGACGCGTACGACATCGAGCTCGACCTGAGTTCGGCCCGCGAAGGAGGCACCTTCCGGTCCACCACCGTGGTCCGGTTCACGGCCACGACCCCCGGCGCGGACACGTTCATCGACCTCGTCGCGCCGAGCGTCGAGGAGATCACCCTCAACGGCGCGCCGCTCGACCCGGAGAGCTTCGCCGACAGCCGGATCCCGCTGCCGAACCTGGCCGCCGAGAACGAGCTGCGCGTCGTCGCCAACTGCGCCTACACCAACACCGGTGAGGGCCTGCACCGGTTCGTCGACCCGGTCGACGGCGAGACCTACCTGTACACCCAGTTCGAGGTGCCGGACGCCCGCCGCGTCTTCGCCTCCTTCGAACAGCCCGACCTGAAGGCCGCGTTCGCGTTCACCGTGACCGCCCCCACCGGCTGGGTCGTGGTCTCCAACTCGCCCACCCCGACCCCGGTCGGCGAGGGCGCCTCGCAGGTCTGGACGTTCGAGCCCACCGGCCGGATCTCCAGCTACATCACCGCGCTCGTCGCCGGCCCGTACGTCGGGGTCTTCGACACCTACGAGAACGGCGACCAGAAGGTGCCGCTGGGCGTCTACTGCCGCCCCTCGCTGCGCGAGTTCCTGGACGCCGAGGACATCTTCGCCGTCACCAAGCAGGGCTTCGACTACTTCCAGGAGAAGTTCGACTTCCCCTACCCGTTCGCCAAGTACGACCAGCTGTTCGTCCCGGAGTTCAACGCCGGCGCGATGGAGAACGCGGGCGCCGTCACCCTGCGCGACCAGTACGTGTTCCGCTCCAAGGTCACCGACGCCGCCTACGAGGCCCGCGCGGCGACGATCCTGCACGAGCTCGCCCACATGTGGTTCGGCGACCTCGTCACCATGGAGTGGTGGAACGACCTCTGGCTCAACGAGTCCTTCGCCACCTTCGCCGAGGCCGTCTGCCAGGCCGAGGCCCCCGGCTCCAAGTGGCCGCACTCCTGGACCACGTTCGCCAACCAGATGAAGACCTGGGCCTACCGGCAGGACCAACTGCCCTCCACCCACCCGATCATGGCGGACATCAACGACCTGGAGGACGTCCAGGTCAACTTCGACGGCATCACCTACGCCAAGGGCGCCTCGGTGCTCAAGCAGCTGGTGGCGTACGTCGGCCAGGACGCCTTCTTCCAGGGCGTGCAGGCCTACTTCAAGCGCCACGCCTGGGGCAACACCCGGCTCACCGACCTGCTCGGGGCGCTGGAGGAGGCCAGCGGCCGCGACCTGCGGACCTGGTCCCAGGCCTGGCTGGAGACCGCCGGCATCAACGTGCTGCGGCCCGCCATCACGCTGAACACCGACGGCGAGATCGAGTCCTTCGCCGTCCTCCAGGAGGCCCCCGCGCTGCCCGCCGGCGCCAAGGGCGAGGCCGTGCTGCGCCCGCACCGCATCGCCATCGGCCTGTACGAGCTCGCCGACGGCGCGCTGGTGCGCACCGACCGGATCGAGCTCGACGTCGACGGCCCGCGCACCGAGGTGCCCGAGCTCGTCGGCCGGCACCGCCCGGCCGTCGTGCTGCTCAACGACGACGACCTCTCGTACGCCAAGATCCGGCTCGACGAGGACTCGATGGCCGTCGTCACCGAGCACCTCGGCGGCTTCACCGAGTCGCTGCCGCGCGCCCTGTGCTGGGCCTCCGCCTGGGACATGACCCGCGACGGCGAACTCGCCGCCCGCGACTACCTGGCGCTCGCCCTCTCCGGCATCGGGCGGGAGAGCGACATCGGCGTCGTGCAGTCCGTGCAGCGCCAGGTGCGGCTCGCCCTCGACGCCTACACCGACCCCGACTGGCGCGAGCAGGGCCTCGCCCAGTGGGCCGCCGCCGCCGAGGAGCACCTGCGCGCCGCCGAGCCCGGCAGCGACCACCAGCTCTCCTGGGCCCGCACCCTCGCCTCCGTCGCCCGCACCGACGGGCAGCTCGGCCTGCTCGCCGGCCTGCTCGACGGCACCGCCGAGATCAAGGGCCTCGCCGTCGACACCGAGCTGCGCTGGACCCTGCTCACCCGGCTCTGCGCCACCGGGCGCGCCGACGAGGCCGCCGTGACGGCCGAGCTGGCCCGCGACAACACCGCGGCCGGCCAGGAGCACGCCGCCACCTGCCGCGCCGCCCGGCCCACCGCCGAGGCCAAGGCCGAGGCCTGGACCGCCGTCGTCGAGTCGGACACCCTCACCAACTACGTCCAGGAAGCGACCATCGCGGGCTTCCAGCAGTCCGACCAGCAGGAACTGCTCGCGCCGTACGCGGCCAAGTACTTCGCCGCCGTCAAGGAGGTCTGGGAGACCCGCAGCCACGAGATCTCGCAGCAGATCATCGGCGGGCTGTACCCGGCGCTGCAGGTCACGCAGGCCACCGTGGACGCGACCGACGCGTGGCTGGCCGAGGCCGAGCCCGCACCGGCGCTGCGGCGCCAGGTCGTCGAGGCCCGGGCCGGGATCGAGCGCGCGCTCAAGGCCCAGGCGGTCGACCGGGCGGCGGGCGCCGGCCGCTGACCTGCCGAGGCGCCCGGCGGGGTCCCGGTCGGGGCCCCGGTCGGGCGCCGTTGGGCGCCGTCGGGCGCCGTTGGGCCCCGGTCGGGCGCCGTTGGGCGCCGTTGGGCGCCGTCGGGCGCCGTCGGGCGCCGTCAAGGTGCTGGAAACGCCTGAAGGGGCACCGGAGATCTCCGGTGCCCCTTCGGGGTCGTGCAGGTCCTGGTGGACGCGGTGGTTACTTCTTCTTGCCCTTGCCCTTGCCGTACGGCAGGCCCGCGAGGGCGGCGATGATCACGAAGGCGGCGATCGGGATCAGCACGTACAGGCCGATGGTCTGGCCGACGCTCAGGCCAGGACCCGGGTCGTCGCCGTCGTCCCTGGTGAGGGCCATGGCGGGCGACGACAGCAGCATCATCAGCGTGACCGTTGCGGAGACCGCGCCGGCTCGCAAAGCGTTCCTCTTGTCCACGTTTCCAACTTACCCGCCGCTTATGACCCCCCGCGCGCCGGGGTCGGCCTTCCGGAAGGGGGCCGTCCGCGGTGCCGGGATCAGGCGGCGGGGCCGCACGGCGGGGTCAGACGGCGGGGTGGGCGCCGGGCGGGGCCAGCAGGTGGGCGAGCAGGCGGGCGGCCGGGGCGGCGGCCAGCCGGTCGAGGGTGACCGGGTCACCGGCGCCGTCGGCGACCGGCAGGCGCCAGTTCGGGTACTGGTCCCAGGTGCCGGGCAGGTTCTGCGGGCGCGGATCGCCGACCAGGTCCGGCAGCCAGACGCCGACCAGCTCCGCCGGGGTCGCGCGCAGGAAGCGGTACAGCACCGGCATCGACAGCGGCTCGCCCGGCGCGAGCAGCCCGCGCGCGGTCAGCTCGGCCCGCCAGTCCGCCAGCTCGGCCACCGCCTCCTCCTGCTCCTCGCCCAGCGGACGGGCCAGCAGCCCGAGCCGGTGCCGCAGCTCGACGTGCTCGCCGGAGAGCCGGGCGGCGGTGCTCGGCAGGTCGTGGGTGGTGAGGGTGGCCAGGCAGCCCGGGCGCCAGCGGTCCGGGGCGAGGATCCCCCCCGCCCCCTGCCAGTCCCGCTCGAACCAGAGCACGGAGGTGCCGAGGATCCCGCGCGCCGCCAGCTCCTCCCGGACGCCCGGCTCCACCGTGCCCAGGTCCTCGCCGATCACCGCCGTCCCGGCCCGGTGCGCCTCCAGGGCCAGCACGCCGAGCATCGCCTCGGCGTCGTAGCGGACGTACGCGCCCTCGGTCGGCGGGTGGCCGTCCGGCACCCACCAGAGCCGGAACAGGCCCATCACGTGGTCGATCCGGACCGCGCCCGCGTGCCGGGCCGCCGTACGCAGCAGCTCCGCGTACGGGGTGTAGCCGGCCGCCGCCAGCGCGTCCGGGCGCCAGGGCGGCAGGCCCCAGTCCTGGCCGTGGGCGTTGAAGGCGTCCGGCGGGGCGCCGACGGAGATGCCGCCGGCCAGCACGTCCTGGAGCGCCCAGGCGTCCGCGCCGTCCGGGTGGACGCCGACGGCCAGGTCGTGGATCAGGCCGACCGGCATGCCGGCCTGCCGGGCCGCGCCCTGGGCCTCCGCGAGCTGCTGGTCGACCTGCCAGGCGAGCCAGCGGTGGAACTCGACCCGGTCGGCGAGCTCCCGGGAGGCGCGCCCCACCTGTGGGCCGTCCGGGTGACGCAGCCCCTTCGGCCAGCCGTGCCAGTCGGCGCCGTGCACCTCGGCGAGCGCGTTCCACAGTGCGTTCCGGCGCAGCCAGTCGCCCTCGCGGCGCTGGTAGGCCTCGTACGCGGCCTGGCGGCCTGGGCCGCGCGGCACCTCGTGCAGCAGTTCCAGCGCCTCGCGCTTGAGCGCCCAGACGGCGTCCCGGTCGATCAGGCCGTCGTGCCCCAGCACCTCGTCGCGCAGCCGGGCGGCCCGGCGGCCCAGCTCCTCCGCCTCGGCGCGCTGGTCACCCGTCAGATAGGCGTACTCGGGGACGGCCTCGACCCGCAAGTGCACCGGATCGGCGAAGCGGCGGGAGGAGGGGCGGTACGGGGACGGGTCGGTCGGGGCGGCCGGGGCGGCGGGCAACGCCTGGTGCAGCGGGTTGATCTGGACGAAGCCCGCACCGAGGCCGGCGCCCGCCCACTGGGCCAGCTCGGCGAGGTCGCCGAGGTCGCCCATGCCCCAGGAGCGGTCGGACAGGACGGAGTACAGCTGGGCGAGGAAGCCCCAGCTGTAGCCGGGCAGCGGGGGCAGCTTCTCCGGTGCGACGATCAGCGCCGCCTGGGCCTTGCCCTCGCCGCACTCCGCCCTGAGCACGTGCCGCCCGAGCGGCAGGTCCGGCGGCAGCCAGTGCGAGTGGCCGCGCGGCAGCTCCCACACCCCGCCGTCCTCCAGCTCCACGTGCAGCCGCGCGTCGGCCGGCACGTCCAGCGCCGTCCGCCGCCCTCGACGGACCACCACGCAGGGCGGCAGCAACCTGGCCTGCTGCGCGGCCCGGTGACGCTCCAGCGCCTCGCGCGCCTGCTCCGGCGTCCCCGCCGCCACCCCCAGGGCCGCCAGCACCGCGACCAGCGTGCGCGCCCCCACGGTCACACCCCCCGGCCCGGGGTTCCGGGTGTCCACCCCGTACGCCTGCGCCAGCGCCACCAGTTCGGGCGGTGGCGGCGGCGCGTCCTGGCTCGGCACCCTCAGCCCGTCGGCTCCGTCACGGTCGAGATAAGCGGCCACTCGCGGCTCCTGCGATGTCTCGGCAACGCCTGGTCAGGACGACCACAGTCCTACCCGGGTGACGGCCCGACGACGCTGCGCGACACGACCGCGCGGGTGGATCGGCCTGTCGGCCGGGCGCTGCCGCGGCCCCGGACCGAATTCTCGAACCGGGGCAGACCGGGTATAGCGGGCGGCCGCGTTGACACCGGGTTGGGTAGCTGGTGGGGTTGCGGCGATGTGGTCCAGGCCTGGCGAGGAGGCTCCTGTGGAAGCCCGAGTGTCCGTTGTGGCCGGGCGGCGGCTGCGGCAGCGGTTGGAGCGGAGTGCGGCGTTGCGGGAGGTGCTGTACCACCCGGCGGCGCTGGCGGCGCGGCGGGCCACGGCGCGGACGTGCCGTCAACTGGCGCCCAGGGCGGCGGATCGGCTGATCGCCGGCCTCAAGGGGACGGAACCGCTGCTGGCGTCGGGGCGGGCGGAGCGGGCCCGGCGGGCGGCGGGGCGGCCGGGGCGGCGGACCCTGCAGATCGCGGCGGGGGTCGCGGCGGCGGCGGTGGTCGGCGGACTGCTGGCCGGGCCGATGCCGTCGGCGGCGTACGCGGCGTCGGCGGGGCCGGACGTGGTGAGCAGCGCGCCGCAGACGCCGCTGGGGAGCATGACGAACCCGCAGGTGTTCCCGCGGCCGCAGGAGCAGACGGTGGCCGGCAAGCCGGTCGCGGTGCCGGCCGCGGTGACGCTGGTGCCGGCGCCGGACGCGGACCTCGGGGCGTTGGACGCCGTCCGGGAGGTGCTGGAGATCGCCGGGGCGACGACCGTCACCCCGCAGCCGGACGTCGACGCGCCGGCCGCCGGGTCGCTGGTGGTGTACGTCGGCGGACCGGCCGAGGCCGCCGACGGCGGGACGGACCGGGCGCTGCGCGCGCTGTCCGCCGCGGCCGGTGGCAAGGACGGCGCCGCCCCCTCGACCGCGGGCATGCCGGCCGGCGGGTACGTGCTGTCGGCCGGTCAGCTGCCGGCCAGGGGCGGCGGGACGTACGGCGCGGTGGTGCTGGCGGGCGCGGACGCGACGGGCACCTTCTACGCCGCGCAGAGCCTGCGCCAGCTGCTCGCCGCCGTCCCGGCCGGGCAGGGGCAGGCGCCGGGCGCCGCCGGGCTGGGCCTGCCCGGGATCACGCTGCGGGACTGGCCGAGCGGCGCGCCGGTGCGCGGCACCGCGGAGGCGTTCTACGGCAGCCCGTGGACCGCGCAGCAGCAGCTCGACCAGGTGGAGTTCCTCGCCCGCTCCAAGCAGAACTTCTACCTCTACGCCCCCGGTGACGACCCGTTCCGGCTCTCCCGCTGGCGCGATGCCTACCCCGCCGCCCAGGCCGACGAGCTGCGCGAACTGGGCGCCGCGGCCCGGCGCAACCACGTCACGCTCGGCTACGCGATCGACCCGGGGCAGTCCCTCTGCTTCAGCTCCGGCAAGGACGTGAACGCGCTGGTGGCCAAGCTGGACGGGCTGCGCAAGCTCGGCTTCACCGCCTTCCAGCTCCAGTTCCTGGATGTCAGCTACGACGAGTGGCACTGCGGCGACGACCGCGGCACCTACGGCACCGGCCCGGCCGCGGCCGCCAAGGCGCAGGCCGCGCTGGTGACCAAGGTGCGGGACCGGCTGATCGCGCGCAACCCGGGCCTGGCGCCGCTGTCCGTGGTGCCCACCGAGTACCACAAGCAGGGCGTCACGCCGTACCGCAAGGCGCTGGCCGCGGCGCTGCCGGACGGCGTGCAGGTGGCCTGGAGCGGGGGCGGGGTGATCCCGGAGAAGATCACCGGCGCCCAGGCCGCCGAGACCGGCGACCTGTACGGCCACCCGCTGGTCACCATGGACAACTACCCGGTCAACGACGCCAGCCCGGACCGGCTCTTCCTCGGTGCCTACACCGGGCGCGAACCGGAGGTGGCCACCCGCTCGGCGGTGATGCTCACCGGTGCCATGCAGCAGCCGGTGGCCTCCCGGATCGCCCTCGCCACGGCCGGCGACTTCGCCTGGAACCCGGCCGGCTACCGGCCGGAGGACTCCTGGCAGGCCGCGGTGCGCTCGCTCGCCGGCCCGACCGGCGCCGGCGGCACGCCCGCCGGCACCGCCCTGTCCGCGGTCACCGCGCTGGCCGGCAACAGCTCCTCCTCGCCGCTGTCCAAGCAGGAGTCCGGCTACCTGACGCCGCTGCTCGACCGGTTCTGGGCCGCCGCCGAGCCCACCTCGGGCACCGCGTCGGACCTCGCCAAGCTGATAGAGGCCGCCGCGCCCCTGCGGGACGCCTTCGCCGCGATGGCCACCGCCCAGCAGACCCTCACCGGCACCCAGGCCACCGCCCAGCTCGCCGCCGAGGCCGCGCCCTGGCTCGCCCCTCTGCACGACTACGGGCTGGCCGGGCAGTCCGCGCTGGACATGCTGCTGGCCCAGCACGGCGGCGACGGCGCGGCCGCCTGGAAGGCCCGGGTGGAGCTCAACCGGCTGCGCGAGCAGCTCGCGCAGAGCCCGGCCACGATCGGCGCGGGCGTGCTCGACCCGTTCCTGGAGCGGGCCGTCGGGGCCGCCGACAACTGGGCCGGGGTGGCCGGCGGCGGGATCACCCCGACCACCACCATGGGCACCGCGCACGACCACCTGCCGGCGCTGATGACCGACGGCGCGGCCGACACGTTCTACTGGAGCTCCGCTCCCCCGCAGCCCGGCGACGCGGTCGGCGTCGACCTCGGTGGCGGGCGCCCGGTCGGCGCCGTCACCGTGCTGATGGGCTCCTGGGGCAACGGGCCGGACGGCCGGAGCGCGGTCGACGACTACCTCCACGACGGCGTGCTGGAGTACAGCACCGGCGAGGGCGGCTGGAAGCAGCTCGCCGTGGTCAAGAACCAGAAGTCGGTCAGCGCCAAGCTGCCGGCCGGCTCGGTGGTGCGGGCCGTGCGGCTGCGGGCCACCGCCGCCCAGAAGACCGCCGTCGCGGTGCGCGAGTTCAGCGTCACCGCGCCCGACGACGCCCCCGCCAGCGTCACCGGCGGACCCGCCGCGCTGCCCGGCTCCTCGGCGTCCGCGGTGCTGGACGGCAACCCGGACACCGCGTACCGGGCCGCCAAGCCGCCCACCGCGCAGGACGAGCCGCTCACCGTCGAACTGGGCGCCGCCCGCCCGCTCGACCGGCTCACCGTGCTCACCGACCCCGGCGTGCACGCCACCGCCACCGTCTCGGTGCGCCGCTCGGACGGCGGCTGGACGGACATCGGCACCGTGCAGCCCGGCTACAACGAGCTGCCGGCCGGCGGGCAGGCCGCCGACGCGTTCCGGCTGACCTGGAAGCCGGGCGGCGACCCGCCGGTGGTCAACCAGGTGATCCCCTGGTACGCGGACGTCCCGGCGGCCCGGCTCAGCCTGTCCGACCCGACCCTGGACGTGGTGACCGGCGCCGCCGCGCCCGCCCAGGTCCGGGCCACCGTCGAGGCCGGCCGGCCCGAGGGGACCAGCGGCGAGCTGCACACCGAGGTGCCGCCCGAGGCCAAGGGACTGACCGTGACCCCGGCGGCCGGGGTGACCGTGCCGCGCGGCGGCCGCATCGGCGTGCCGCTGCTGGTCAGCGCCGCTCCCGGGACGCCGTTCGGGACGTACCAGGTGCCGGTGCAGTTCGTGGCCGGCGCCACCACCGTGAAGCAGGTGCTCCAGGTGCACGTGGTGCCGCCGACCAGCGGTCCGGACCTGGCGCTCCGCGCGAAGGCCACCTCCTCGGGCGACGAGACGCCGGACTTCCCCGCCTCGGCGGTCACCGACGGTGACCCGAAGACCCGCTGGTCCTCCCCCGCCAAGGACGACGCCTGGGTGCAGCTGGAACTGCCGCAGGCGACCCACCTGGGCGCGGCGGTGCTGCACTGGCAGGCCGCGTACGCCGCCGCCTACCGGCTCCAGGTCTCGGCGGACGGCACCACCTGGACCGACGCGGCGACGGTGGACAACGGCAAGGGCGGCGACGAGACCGTGCGCTTCGACGCGCCGGGCGCCCGGTTCCTCCGGGTGCAGGGCGTGGCCCGGGCCAACAAGTACGGCTACTCGCTGTGGGGCGTCGAGCTGTACGCCGTCACCCCGCCCGCCCCGGCGCAGCCGCCGACCGTCCCCCCGGCCCAGCCGGGCGGCGGCGCCACCACCGCGCCCACGGCCCCGCCGACGGCCCCGACCGCTCCGAGCGCCCTGGCCACGCCCCCGGCGGGCGGGACTCCGGGCGGTACGACGGGCGGTACGACGGGCGGTACGACAGGTGGGACGACGGGCGGGACAGCGCCGCCGAAGCAGTAGCCGCCGCGCCCCCACCGGACAACGCGGCGGGCCGCCGTGCTCCCCGGTGGGGGGCGCGGCGGCCCATGAGGCGTACCGACGGTATGACGGGCTGGCCCTTGTGGAGCGGGGTCAGGCGGAGAGCGGTTCGGGCTGCTCACCGCGGTGGACGGGGGCGGAGTGGGCCGAGTGCGCCCGCCCGAGCGGGACGGGGAGGCCCTGCTCGGTATGGTCGAGGTGCTCGTACTCGCCCCACTGCGGGGCGCGCAGCTGGTCGGAGCCGCCGTACGGCTCCAGGTAGGGGCGCCAGCGCGGGTCCTTGATGCCGGTGCCGATGATCCGCCAGGCGAGGCCGCTGGGCGGGGCCGGTGGGCGCTTCATCCGCCAGCCGAGTTCGGTGAGGTGGCGGTCGGCCTTGGTGTGGTTGCAGCGGCGGCAGGCCGCCACCACGTTGTCCCACCGGTGCTGGCCGCCCCGGCTGCGCGGGATGACGTGGTCGACGCTGGTGGCGGCGGCCCCGCAGTAGACGCAGCGGCCGTGGTCACGGGCGAACAGCGCCCGGCGGGTGAGCGGGACGGGCCCGCAGAACGGGACCCGGACGAAGCGGGTCAGGCGGACGACGGACGGCGCCGGAAGGGCGCTGGTGGCGCTGTGCAGAGTGACTTCCGAGTCCTCCAGGCTGACCGCCTTGTGGTTGAGGACGAGGATGAGTGCGCGGCGCATCGATACGACGCCGAGTGGCTCGTAGGACGCGTTGAGGACCAGGACATGCGGCACGGATGCCTCCTTGGACGCCTGCGGCGCGTGGCTCGCGCCGGGACGAGCGGTTGGATCGCACAACTGGTGCGCGATCTCCCCCAGTGTCGCCTTACGCCTTTGTACGGCGCCACCACTCCTGTGTAACGGACCTGGTGTGAACTTCGGGTGTGGCTTCTGTCATAGCCGGTATGCCCTGGGGAAGGTCGGGTTGCACCCGGGTGCCCTCGGGGTGCCGCCCGTGGCCCTCCCGGGGGAGCGCTCGGCCGGTCGGAGCAGCGGCCGCCCCCGTCGTCCGGGGGAGCGCACCGGTGCGCTGACGGGGCGTTCGTGTTGCTTCGTACGCCCTTCGGCGTGTCCGGTCGGGTGTTCGGCGCCGGTTAGGCTGAGGCGGACGGTCCGCGGGCCGCGTGCCGCGGCGCGGGCCCGCCACCCCCCCCTTGCAGGAAGGCCCGCACGTGTTCCGCTCCGGCGCCACCGGTATCGCCGACGCGTCCTCGACGCTCTCCACTCCGACACCGGCGCCGAGCCCGACCGCGCCGCAGCTGCCGCAGCTGGACCTGAGAATCCCGACCAGCGCGCAGGAGGTCAGCGACACCACCAAGCAGGCCGCCAGCTGGTTCGACACGCACTGGCAGGGCTGGCTGGCCGGCGGGGTGCGGATCGTCTTCATCGTGCTGCTGGCCCTGGTGCTGCGCGCCGTGGTGCGCAAGCTGATCACCCAGCTGATCACGCGGATGGCGCGCTCGCACGACCACCACGAGGAGAGCCGGCTCGGCGGGCTGCTGGCCAACACCGGGGTGGTGAACCCGGAGCGGCGCCAGCAGCGGTCGGAGGCGATCGGCTCGGTGCTGCGCAGCGTGGCGTCGTTCTCCATCCTGGGCACGGCCGCGCTGATGGTGCTGTCCGCGCTGGGCGTGAACCTGGCGCCGCTGCTGGCCAGCGCCGGTGTGGCCGGTGTGGCGATCGGTTTCGGCGCCCGCAACCTGGTGACGGACTTCCTCTCCGGGGTCTTCATGATCATGGAGGACCAGTACGGCGTCGGCGACGAGATCGACACCGGGGTGGCCGCCGGCACGGTGCTGGAGGTCGGGCTGCGGGTGACCAAGCTGCGCGGGGCCAACGGCGAGATCTGGTACATCCGCAACGGCGAGGTGAAGCGGATCGCCAACATGAGCCAGGGCTGGTCGACCGCCTCGGTGGACGTGCAGGTCGGGTACAAGGAGGACCTGCTGCGGGTCGAGGACCTGATCCAGGAGACGGCCGAGGCGCTGTCCAAGGAGTCGCCGTACGACGAACTGGTCTGGGCGCCGGTGTCCGTCCTGGGCGTGGAGTCGGTCGCGGCGGACTCGGTGATGGTGCGGATCGAGGCGCGCACCGCGCCGGGCAAGGCGCCGGCGGTGTCCCGGGCGCTGCGCCAGCGCCTGAAGACGGCCTTCGACCAGGCCGGGATCAAGGTCAAGGAGGAGGCCGAGCCGGTGGCCGCCGCGGCGACGGCGGCCCCGGCCACCGGGGTGGTGATCTCCCCCGCGACCGAACCGGCACCGCCGTCCGCACTGTCCGACCCGACCTCGCCCCGGTACCGGGCGACCGAGCCGATACCGGCGCCGAGGCCGGCCGACGACCTCGCCAAGCCGTAGGCCCCCAGGCCCGGCAGCACGAAGCCCCGTTCCCAAGACCCTTGGGAACGGGGCTTCGTGCTGCCCGGTAACGCTTCGGCATCCTCCGGGCCGCGGACCATTGACACCCCGCTGACGGGGCCCGTACGGTCCTTCCCAAGCGACTGGAAACTTTCCTAACAGTTCGGCTCCCCGAACCGGCGGGTTCACCCTCGTCGCTCCCCCCACCAGCCGGAAGAGGAGGATTTCGCGCGTGACCAAGACCACCGCCAAGGCCCCCCTCGCCGGCACCCCCAGCCTGCTGCGCGCCATCAACGACCGCGCCGCCCTCGAACTGCTGCTGGAGAACGGCCCGCTCTCCCGCACCCAGATCGGCACCCTGACCGGCCTCTCCAAGCCCACCGCCTCCCAGCTGCTGGCCCGCCTGGAGGCGGCCGGGCTGGTCCTGCCGGTCGGCACCACCGCCGGCGGCCCCGGCCCCAACGCGCAGCTGTACGAGGTGAATCCGGCCGCCGGCCACGTCGCCGGGCTGGACGTCACCAACAGCGAGATCAGGGTCGCCGTCGCCGACATCACCGGCTCCACGCTGGCCGAACACGCCGTGCCGACCAAGGGCGTGCCGGCCGCCGAGACCGTCGCCAAGGTCGCCGCCGCCGTCGCCGAGACCGTCCGCGCCGCCGGACTGGCCGCGGGCAGCCTGCGCACCGCCGCGATCGGCGTCGGCGGCGCCCCCGACCCGGTCACCGGCAAGCTGCGCTACGCCTCCCACCTGCCCGGCTGGCACTCGCCGCGGCTGGTCGAGGAGCTGTCCGAGGCGATCGGCGCGCCCGTGTCGATCGAGAACGACGTGAACCTCGCCGCCGTCGCCGAACAGGCCTCCGGCGCGGCGCGGGGCTCCGAGGACTTCGTCCTGCTCTGGGCCGGTGCGGGCACCGGCGCCGCGATCGTCATCGCCGGCCGGCTGCACCGCGGCTTCACCGGCGGCGCCGGGGAGGTCGGCTACATGCCGGTGCCCGGCTCACCGGTCGCGCGGGACGTGCGCCGCCGCAAGTTCGGCGGGTTCCAGGAACTGGTCGGCACACCCGCCGTCCGGGTCCTGGCCCGCGAGCACGGGCTCGGCGCGCCCACCGCCGAGGACTCGATCGCCAAGGCCCTGGAGACCCCGGGCGCCGGCGACGCCTTCCTCGTCGAACTGGCCGGCCGGCTCGCCGTCGGACTGGCCGCGATCGTCGCCGTCGTCGACCCCCAGCTGGTGGTCCTCTCCGGCGCGGTGCCCACCGCGGGCGGCGAACGCCTGCGCGCCCTCGTCGAGGACGAACTGGCCAGGCTCTCCATCGCCCGGCCCGAGGTCCGCAGCAGTGCCCTGTCCGGCTCGCCCGTCCTGCTCGGCGCCCTGCAACGCGCGCTGGCGGACGCCCGCGAGGCGGTCTTCTCCACCCACTGACAGCCGCCCAACTGACAGCCGCCCCACTGACAGCCACCCACTGACAGCCACCCACCGACGTTCACCGACGCCCACCCGCCGACGCTCCCCGGTCGCCCGTCACCCCGCACGCACCCTGCACCCACCTCTCCCAACCCCCGAACGCGGGCCCCGAGGCAATGACGCCTGCCCGCGCACCCCCAGGAGGACCTCGAAGTGCACTCCACCACCTCCCGCAGAGGCCGTCGCACGATCGCCGCCGTCACCGGCACCGCCGTCCTGGCCCTGCTCGCCACCGCCTGCACCGGCAGCAGCGAGAGCAGCGGCGACGACTCGGCCAGCGGCAAGGACGTCACCATCACCTTCTGGCACGGCTGGAGCCAGGACAACGAGGTGAAGGCGATCAACGACAACATCGCCGCCTTCGAGAAGGCCCACCCCAACATCCACGTCAAGGCCGTGGACAACATCGCGGACGACAAGGTCAACCAGGCCCTGCGGGCCGGCGGCGACGACGCGCCGGACGTGGTCTCCTCCTTCTCCACCAACAACGTCGGCATGTTCTGTTCGACCAAGGCGTTCACCGACCTCAAGCCGCTGCTGCAGAAGAGCGGCATCGACCCGGTCAAGACCTTCCCGGCCGCGATGCTCAACTACACGCAGTTCCAGGGCAACCAGTGCTCGCTGCCGCTGCTCGGCGACGCCTACGGCCTCTACTACAACAAGAAGGCCTTCGCCGACGCGGGCATCGCCAACCCGCCGAAGACCTTCAGCGAGTTCGCCGAGGACGCCAAGAAGCTGACCCTCGCGGACGGCGACGGCTACAAGCAGCTCGGCTTCATGCCGCTGTACCACGGCTACGAGTCGACCACCGAGCACTTCCTGGGCCAGTACGGCCCGACCTACTTCGGCGCCGACGGCAAGTCGAACATCGCCACCGACCCGAAGGTCGCCGCGATGCTCAAGTGGCAGAAGGGCATGGTCGACCAGCTCGGCGGCTACACCAAGCTGGAGAAGTACCGCGCCACCTTCGGCGAGGAGTTCAGCGCCAAGAACCCCTTCCTCACCGGCCAGGTCGCGATGGCCATCGACGGCGAGTGGCGCACCGCCGCCCTCGCCGACACCAAGCCCGACTTCGACTGGGCCACCGCCGCGTTCCCCGTCCCGGACGACCAGGCCGACACCTACGGCCGCGGCTACCAGACCGGCACCATCGTCGGCATCGCCAGCAGCAGCAAGAAGCAGGCCGCGGCCTGGGAGCTGGTCAAGTACCTGACCACCGACACCGACGCGGTGGTCAGCTTCGCCAACGCGA
The DNA here is from genome assembly GCF_044760075.1 of Kitasatospora sp. NPDC098663. Classification (NCBI taxonomy): domain Bacteria; kingdom Bacillati; phylum Actinomycetota; class Actinomycetes; order Kitasatosporales; family Streptomycetaceae; genus Kitasatospora; species Kitasatospora sp. NPDC098663. The sequence continues at coordinate 236,963 of NZ_JBIWAP010000004.1, forward strand.
TCCACAACGTGCCCAGCACCTTCGACGCGCTCAACTCGCCGAAGCTGACGAGCGACCCGAACTTCAAGACCTTCATCGACGTCGCCAAGAACCAGTACTCGGGCACCACCCCGGCGGCCGTCAACGGCAGCGGCTTCATCTCCTCCCTGCAGAACCTCGGCTACGACTACGAGTCCGGCAAGCAGCCCGATCTCTCGGCCGGCCTCGCGGCCACCGCCAAGGAGATCGACGCCGCCATCGCCCAGGCGAAGTAGCGGAAACGGTCCACGGAGCTCCCATGTCACTCGCGTTCGGCACCCGCAAGGGCACCGGATCGACCGACCCGGCGGCGCCCTCCACGCAGCACCTGCTGCGCCGGAAGCGCCGCCGGGAGGCGGCCCGCAACCTCGCCTTCCTCTCCCCCTGGCTGATCGGCTTCGGCGTCTTCTTCCTGTACCCGCTGATCTCCACCGTCTACTTCTCCTTCACCAAGTACAACGGCTTCGGCGCCCCCTCCTTCAGCGGCCTGAAGAACTGGGACTACGTCTTCAACGACCTCCCGGCGTTCTGGCAGGGCCTGCGCAACACCGTGTGGCTGGTCTTCATCATGGTGAGCCTGCGGGTCGCCTTCGGCCTCGGCATCGGCCTGCTCATCACCAAGGTCAAGACCGGCGTCGGCTTCTTCCGCACCGCGTTCTACCTGCCGTACCTGGCACCGCCGGTGGCCGCCACCGTCGCCTTCGCGTTCCTGCTCAACCCCGGCACCGGCCCGGTCAACCACTTCCTCGGTGAGATCGGCCTCCCGCAGCCCGGCTGGTTCGCCAGCGCCGACTGGTCCAAGCCCGCGCTCACCATGCTCGCCATGTGGGGCATCGGCGACCTGATGGTCATCTTCATGGCCTCGCTGCTCGACGTCCCCAAGGAGCAGTACGAGGCCGCCGAACTGGACGGCGCCGGCCCCTTCCAGCGGTTCCGGTACGTCACGCTGCCGAACATCTCGCCGATCATCATGTTCGCCGTGGTCACCGGCGTCATCCAGACCATGCAGTACTACACCCAGGCGATCGTCGCCGGGAAGGTCGCCGGCGGCATCGCGGGCAACTCCGGCCAGCAGTTCGAGCCCGGCTTCCCGCAGGGCTCCACCTGGACCCTGCCGCAGATGGTCTACAACCTCGGCTTCCAGCGCTTCAACTACGGCGCGGCGTGCGTCGTCGCCCTGGTGCTGTTCGCCATCTCGATGGCCGTCACCTCGCTCCTGCTCCGCCGCAAGTCCGGCTTCATGGCGAGCGACGACTAGTCCGTGTGCTGCGGACCCAGCGGACCGATGAGGACCCGAACATGACTCTCAGCTCCACACTCACCAAGGCGCCCGCCCCGGCCGGCACCTCCCGCGCCTCCGGCCCGGCCGCCCGGGCGGCCCGCCGCCGCGCGATGCTCAACTGGGTGGCCGTGCACTCGCTGGCCATCGCCGCCGCCCTGTTCTTCCTGCTGCCGTTCGTCTTCGCCTTCCTCACCTCGGTGATGACCGACCAGCAGGCGCTCACCACCGACTACTGGCCCACCTCCTGGCAGTGGGGCAACTACGGCAAGGTCTGGGACACCCCCGGCTTCCTCACCTGGTGGCGCAACACCCTGCTCTACGCGGGCCTCGGCACCGTGCTGACCATCGTCTCCAGCCTGCCGGTCGCCTACGCGCTCGCCAAGTTCCGCTTCCGGGGCCGCAACCTGGCGCTGATGGCCGTCATCGCCATGATGATGCTCCCGCCGCAGGTCACCATCATCCCGATGTACCTGTTCTGGGCCAAGCAGCTCGGCCTCGGCGGCTCGCTCTGGCCGCTCATCATCCCGATGGCCTTCGGCGACGCGTTCTCGATCTTCCTGCTGCGTCAGTTCCTGCTGACCATCCCCAAGGAGTACATCGAGGCCGCCAGGATCGACGGCTGCGGCGACCTGCGCACCCTGCTGAAGGTCGTGCTGCCGATGGCCAAGCCGGCCATCGCCGCCGTCGCCCTGTTCCAGTTCTTCTACTGCTGGAACGACTACTTCGGCCCGCAGATCTACGCCAGCAACAACCACGAGGCCTGGACGCTCTCGTACGGCCTGGAGTCGTTCAAGGGCGCCCACCACACCAACTGGAACCTCACCATGGCCGCCACCCTCCTCGTGATGGCACCGGTGATCGTCCTCTTCTTCTTCGCACAGAAGGCCTTCATCGAAGGCGTGACACTGACAGGGGTCAAGGGCTGATGTCCGCACTGAAGTTGGCAATCGTCGGCGGCGGTTCGACGTACACCCCGGAGCTGATCGACGGCTTCGCCCGGCTCCGCGACACCCTGCCGATCGGCGAGCTGGTGCTCATCGACCCGGCCGCCGACCGGCTGGAGCTGATCGGCGGGCTCGCCCGGCGGATCTTCGCCAAGCAGGGGCACGGCGCCGTCGTCACCACCACCGTCGACGTCGAGGCCGGTGTCGCCGACGCCGACGCCGTGCTGCTGCAACTGCGCGTCGGCGGGCAGGCCGCCCGCAACCGGGACGAGACCTGGCCGCTGGAGTGCGGCTGCGTCGGCCAGGAGACCACCGGTGCCGGCGGCCTCGCCAAGGCGCTGCGCACCGTCCCGGTCGTCCTCGACATCGCCGAGAAGGTCCGGCGCGCCAACCCGGACGCCTGGATCGTCGACTTCACCAACCCCGTCGGCATCGTCACCCGCGCGCTGCGCAACGCCGGCCACAAGGCCGTCGGCCTGTGCAACGTCGCCATCGGCTTCCAGCGCAAGTTCGCGACCCACCTCGGCGTCGACCCGGAGCTGGTCCGGCTCGACCACGTCGGCCTCAACCACCTCACCTGGGAGCGCGGCGTCACCCTGCTCGACGCCCCGGGATCGGCGACCGGCCGGGAGGTGCTGCCGGAGCTGCTCGCCGCGCACGGCAAGGCGATCGCCGAGGACCTGCACCTGCCGCAGCCCGTCATCGAGCGGCTCGGCGTCGTGCCGTCCTACTACCTGCGCTACTTCTACCAGCACGACGCCGTCGTCGAGGAACTCAAGGTGCAGGGCTCGCGGGCCGCCCAGGTCGCCGAGATCGAGCGGCAACTGCTGGAGATGTACGCCGACCCGGCCCTCGACACCAAGCCGGAACTCCTCGGCCAGCGCGGCGGCGCGTTCTACTCCGAGGCGGCGGTCCAGCTGATCGCCGCGCTGCTCGGCACCGGCGGCGGGACGTCCGTGCAGGTCGTCAACGCGCCGAACAACGGCGTGCTGCCGTTCCTGCCCGACGACGCCGTCATCGAGGTCCCGGCCGAGGTCGACGCGAACGGCGTCCGGCCGCTCCCCCAGCGGCCCGTCGAGCCGCTGTACGCCGGCCTCATCGCCGCCGTCACCGCGTACGAGCACCTCGCCCTCGACGCCGCCCTGCACGGCGGCCGCGACCGGGTCTTCGACGCCCTGCTCGCCCACCCGCTGGTCGGCCAGCTCGAACTCGCCGACCAGCTCACCGACCGGCTGCTCGCCCACAACCGCGAGCACCTCGCCTGGGCCTGACGGCCCGGGGCCCGGCTTCGCACCCGGGCCCCGTCCGGAAAGCGGCCCGGCCCGCGATATGAGGGTGTCGCGGGCCGGGCACTGCGAGGAGACCGATCACCCCCGGCCGGGGACAACGCCACGGCCGGGCCACGTACGAGCCGCGGGGACCTGATGACCCACCAGCCCGAACCGACCCTGCCAGGCGTCCTCGCCATCGACGCCGGCAACTCCAAGACCGACGTCGCCCTGATCGGCGCCGACGGCACCGTCCGCGGCACCGCCCGCGGCGGCGGCTTCGCACCCCAGAAGATCGGCGGCGCCGCCGCCGTCGCCGGCCTCGCCCCGCTCGTCGAGCAGGCCGCCGCCGCGGCCGGCCACCCCGCCTGGAGCGGCGTCCTCACCAGCCACGTCAGCGCCTGCCTGGCCAACGCCGACCTGCCCGTCGAGGAGGAGGCCCTGCGCGCCGCGCTGGAATCCCACCCCTGGGGCGCCAGCAACACCGTCGTCAACGACACCTTCGGCCTGCTGCGGGCCGGCACCGACGGCCCGCGCGGCGTCGCCGTCGTCTGCGGCGCCGGCATCAACTGCGTGGGCCTGCTGCCCGACGGCCGCACCGCCCGCTTCCCCGCCCTCGGTGAGCTCACCGGCGACTGGGGCGGCGGCGGGGGCCTGGCCGTCACCAGCATGTGGCACGCCGTCCGCCACGAGGACGGCCGCGGCGGCCCCACCGGGCTCTCCCGCGCCATCGCCGAGCACTTCGGCCTGCCCAGCGCCGGCGCCGTCGCCGAGGCCGTCCACCTCGGGCACCTGCCGACCAGCCGGCTGCACGAGATCGTCCGGGTGCTGTTCGCCGTCGCGGAGCAGGGCGACGAGGTCGCCCTGGGGCTGGTCGACCGCCAGGCCGACGAGATCGTCCGCCTCGCCGTCGTCGCCCTGCGGCGGCTGGAACTGCTCGACGCGCCCACCCCGCTGGTGCTCGGCGGCGGCGTGCTCGCCTCCCGGCAGCCGCTGCTGCTCGACAACCTGACCGCCCGTCTGGCCGAGGCCGCGCCGCTCGCCGAACCGCGGGTCGTCGTCGCGCCGCCCGTCCTGGGCGCGGCGCTGCTCGGACTCGACCACCTCGGGGCGGGCCCCGCGGCCCAGGCCCGGCTGCGCGAGGCGTACGAGGCGCAACGGCCCGTCGCCGCCTGACCGTTACGCCGCCCCCAAGACTCCCGCCGCCGCCGGATCCGCACATCCGGCGGCGGCGGGAACCACAGCCCGTGCACCAGTCGTGTACCTGAGTGACGAGTTCCGCCGCTGTCCGGGGAGACTAGTGCCATGGCCGTGCCCCGAACCCTCCTCGCCGCGCTGCTCTGCTGCACCGCCGCAGCCGCCCTCGCCGCCTGCACTCCCGCCGACTCCGCGCCCACCGTCGCCGCCGCCTCCGCCGCCGCCCTCGCCGACGGGGCGTACGACGACGAGGACGACCTGCTGGACGACGACCTCGCCGACCCCGAGCCCAGCATGGACAGCTCCCCCGCCCCCACCGCCGACTGCGCCACCCCGACCCCGACCGAACGCCCCGGACACACCGTCCTGGTGGTCCTCGCCACCGACGACGGCGACGTCACCGCCCAGCCCGCCCGCTACTCCTGCGACGAGGCCCGCTACGAGGGGACGGGGACACCGGCCCGCTACGGCTTCGCGACCGCCGGGGTCGAGGCCACGCTCGTCGACCGCCCGAACGAGAACCCGACCAGAACCGTCCGGCTGGAGGACGTGCTCGGGCACCTGGAGGACTGCCTGGCCGAGCACGAACCCGATCCGCCGTACAGGTGCTACGGCAACGTGTACGACGTGGTGCTGGACTCGCACGGGCGGATCATGCGGATCGGGGAGCTGGTCGAATCCTGATCCGGCCCTGATCCGGCCCTGATCCGGCCCTGATCCGGCCGTGGACCGGCCGTGGACCGGCTGGGCTCAGGACGGGGCGACGAGGCCGAACTCGTAGGCCTGGATGACCAGGTGGACCCGGTCCCGGGCGTCCAGCTTGGTGAACAGCCGGGCCACGTGCGCCTTGGCGGTGGCCACGCTGATGGTCAGCTCCTCGGCGATCTCGCCGTTGGACAGCCCGCGGCCGACCAGCGTCAGCACCTCGCGCTCGCGCTCGGTGATGCCGTCGACCGTCGCCCGGCCGGACCGGGCGGCGGCGGGCTGCGGGCGGGCGGCGAACTCGCCGATCAGCCGGCGGGTGATGCTCGGCGCGATCAGGGCGTCCCCGGCGGCGACCACCCGGACGCCGTCGAGGATGGTCTCCAGGGCGAGGTCCTTGACCAGGAAGCCGGCCGCCCCGGCCCGCAGCGCGCCGTACACGTAGTCGTCGTCGTCGAAGGTGGTGAGGACGAGGACGTGGGTCGGCAGGCCGGGGTCGGCGGTGATCCGGCGGGTGGCCTCGATGCCGTCCATGCCGGGCATCCGGATGTCCATCACGGCGACGTCGGGGCGCAGCCGGCCGACGAGTTCCACCGCCTCGGCGCCGTTGCCGGCCTCGCCGACGACCTCCAGGTCCGGGGTGTCGGCGATGAGCACGCGCAGACCGGTGCGGATGAGCGGCTGGTCGTCGACCAGGACGACACGGATCACGGGGAGACCTCCACGGGGAGCGGCAGTCGGGCGGCGACCTGGAAGCCGCCCGCGGGGCGCGGGCCGGCGCTGAACTCGCCGTGCAGCAGGCCGACCCGCTCGCGCATGCCGGCGATGCCGTAACCGGAGCCGGCGGACGGCCCGGCGGCGCCGGCGCCGAGGTCGACGACGGTGACGGCGACCTCCTCGGGGCCGTAGTCGACGGTGACCAGGCAGTCCTGGGTGCCGGAGTGCCGGACCACGTTGGTGACCGCCTCCTGCACGATGCGGTAGGCGGCGAGGTCCACCTCGGGCGGCAGCGGGCGGGGCTCGCCGAGGCGGGTGAGCGCGACCCGCACGCCCGCGCCGGCCGTCTGCTCGACCAGTCGGTCCAACTCGCCCAGCCCCGGTGCGACCTCCATCGGCGCGGACTCCGGTTCGCCCTGGCGCAGCGCGCCGAGCATCCGGCGCAGCCCGGCCAGGGTCTCCCGGCTGGTCGCCTCGATGGCGTTCAGCGCGTTGCGGGTCTCGACGGGCTGGGTGTCCATGACCCGGCTGCCCATCCCGGCCTGGATCGCGATGATGCCGATGCTGTGGGCGACCATGTCGTGCAACTCGCGGGCGATCCGCAGCCGTTCGGCGGTGATCGCCTGCTCGGTGGCGCGGCTGCGCAGCGCCTCGGCGTGCACGCGGTTCTGCCGGACGGTGTTGCCGACCAGCCAGGCGATCGCGGCGGTCGAGGCGAACGCGGCCTGGGCGACGAAGTCGGTGTGGTAGTCGTTCGCCACCCGCCAGACCGCCAGGGCGGCCACCAGGGCGACCGGCATCGCGGCGGCGCACAGCGACACGGCCCGGGAGCGGGTGGCCGTGCAGTAGCCGATCGCCGCCTCGGCGAGCAGCAGTTGCACCACGGCCGTCTCCTGGATTCGCATGCCGATCGTGAACGCGCACGCGGCCAGCGGGATCGCCACCGCCAGCAGCGGGAGGCGGACCAGCAGCGACGCCATCAGGGTCGTGACCGCCGCGGTGACCAGCAACGGCATGTCCTCGAAGTTGCCGTTGTAGCGGAACAGGTGGGCCAGCTCGTCGCTGCGCTGGAAGCCGCGGAACGTGATGACGGCCACCCAGAACGCCGCCACCCAGACGCCCGGCGGCACGCGCCTGAACAGGGGCGGACGAGGGTTGGTGATCATCGCCCGATGGTAGCGGCGGCCCCTGCGGCGGCACATCGGCCCGCGGGCGTAATCCCCCGGGCCAGTGCGGCGGCCGCCGGTTGTGGCCCGCGGCCCGATGCCCGGCCGGGGCCCCGGACGGCACCGTTGCCTCCGTGATCGAGATCGAGCGACTGACCAAGCGGTACGGCGCCACCACGGCCGTCGACCAGTTGACCTTCACCGTCCGGCCGGGCACCGTCACCGGTTTCCTCGGCCCCAACGGCGCCGGCAAGTCCACCACGCTGCGGATGATCCTGGGGCTGCACACCCCGACCGAGGGGTCCGTCACCGTGGACGGCGTGCCCTTCGCGGACCGGCCGCGCGGACTGCGCCACGTCGGCGCCCTGCTCGACGCCCAGGACGTGCACGGCGGGCGCAGCGCCCGGGCCCACCTGTCGGCGCTCGCCCGCGGCAACCGCATCCCGCTCCGGCGGGTGGACGAGGTGCTCGCCGAGGTCGGCCTCGGCAAGGCCGCCGGGCGCCGGATCGGCGGCTACTCGCTGGGCATGAAGCAGCGGCTCGGCATCGCCGGCGCGCTGCTCGGCGACCCGCCGGTGCTGCTGTTCGACGAGCCGCTCAACGGCCTCGACCCGGAGGGCGTGCTGTGGGTGCGCGGCCTGTTCCGCCGCCTCGCCGGGGAGGGGCGGACGGTCTTCGTCTCCAGCCACATGATGGCCGAGATGGAGCACACCGCCGACCGGCTGGTGGTGATCGGCCGGGGCCGGCTGATCGCGGACGAGAGCCTGGCGGAGTTCTCCGCCCGCGACGCCGTCACCAGCGTGGCCGTCCGGACGCCCGAACTGCCCTCGCTCGCCGAGGTGTTGCGGGCCGAAGGGGCGGCCGTGCGGCAGGAGCCGGACGGGGCGGTGGTGACCGGGCTGCCCGCCGCCCGGATCGGCGAACTCGCCCTGCGGCACGGCCTGGTGCTGCACGAGCTCGCCACCCGCACCTCGTCCCTGGAGTCGGCGTTCATGTCGCTGACCGCCGACAGCGTCGAATACCTGGCAGGAGATGCCCGATGAGTACCGCCGCCCTCGCCCCCGCCCGCCCCCGCACCCGCCCGGCCGAGCCGCGGCCCCGGTTCGGCGACCTGCTCGCCGCCGAGTGGATCAAACTGCGTTCGCTGCGGTCCACGTACTGGGTGCTGGCGCTGGCCTCGCTGGCCGCGATCGTGGTCAACCTGAACGCCGTCCACACCGACCTGACCTACATCGACCACCCCCGCCCGCCGGTGCCCGGCTTCCCGCCGTACCGGTACGACCCGCTGTACCACGGCCTCAGCAGCATCTCCGGCGCCCTGATGGCCGTCGCGGCCGGCAGCCTCGGCGCGATCACCGTGTTCGGCGAGTACACCACCGGCATGATCCGCACCACCTTCGCCGCCGTGCCCGACCGGCGGGGCGTGGCCGTGGCCAAGGTGGTGCTGATCGCCGGCCTCACCTCGCTCGCCGGGGCGGTGGTGTCCGCGGTGTCCTTCTTCGGTAGCAACGCCATGCTGGCCTCCCGGCACGTCGGGCTCTCCATCACCGACGAGGGCTGCCTGCGGGCCGTCCTCGGCTACGCGGCGCTCGTGCCCGTCTGCGCGCTGATCGGGATGGCCCTCGGCGCCCTGCTGCGGCACGCCACCGCTTCGATCGTCTCGCTGGTCATGCTGCTGTTCATCGTGCCGATGCTGTTCGGCGGCGACCGCTACCGCTGGCTGAAGGAGATCGGCAACCACCTGCCGCTCGCCGCCGAGGGGAGGCTGACGATCAACCCCGACTCCTCGACGACGATGGGCAAGTACGCGCCGAGCGTGCTCGACTCCTGGATCACCCTGGGCGCCTGGGCGGCCGTCGCGCTGACGGCGACGGTGGTCCTGATGCGGCGGCGGGACGTCTGAGCCCGACGCAAGCCGGGTGTCAGACGGCCGAGGCCGCCGCGGCGCCCGCCTTGGCGCGGAAGGCGCCGAGGGTGGCGGCGGGGACGCCGCAGGCGGGGAGGAAGGCCTCGGCGCCGCCGTGGCGGGTGCGGACGCGGTCGAGGAAGACGGCCATGGCCTCCGCCGGGGCGTCGAGGAGCGGGGCGGGGATGGCGAGTTCGCGGCCCTCGGAGTCGGTGACCCGGGCGCCGCGGGCGTTGAGCGCGGTGCGGTGGCGCTCGGAGAGGCCGGCGAAGATCTGCGGCAGGGCGTCGGCGGTGCGGGCGTAGTCGGCGACGATCCGCTCGGCGGGCACGCCGAGGAGGTCCAGCAGCAGGGCGGTCAGCAGGCCGGTGCGGTCCTTGCCGGCGGCGCAGTGCAGGAGGACGGCGCCCGGGCGGGCGGCGGCCTCGACGGCGGCGGTGACGGCCTCGGGCGCGGACTCGGCCAGCAGCACGTAGTAGTCGCCGAGGTCGGCGGCGGTGGCCATGGTGCGCATCCGGGCGGCGAGGCCGTCGCCGGTGGGGTTCACCGGGGCGGCGACGACGGCTATCCCGGCGGCCTCGGCGGCGGCCCAGTCGGCGGGGTCGGTCTCGCGGGTGTCGCGCAGGTCGACGATGGTGCGGATGTCGCAGGCGCGCAGCTGGGCGACGGTGGCCTCGTCGGCGGCCGGGAACGGCTGGGCGGAGCGGTACAGCACGCCGGGGCGGATCCGCAGGCCCTCGGGGTCGCCGAGGACGGCGGAGTCGCGGAAGTTGACCAGGGACATGCGCGGGGCCTTTCGGTGGGGCCGTGGGGGGAGGGACCGGACATCCAGATGTGCATCAAGACATCTAGATGTCTAGTCCCTCCCCGGGGTGCGGGGCAAACCACGGTCGCCCGCACCCCTCCATCCCACCCCCGCCGACCGGTCCCGTCGACCGGAGCGAGGGGACGGGGTGGGCGGGCGGTGGGCCCGGCCGTGGGCAGGCTGCGGGCGGCGGCGGGCCCGGGGTTCGTAGGATCGGGCGTGTGGCGACGAACCCTCCCAGCACCCCGCTCTACCGACGGCTGGCCCGGCGGCTCCAGGAACGGATCGACGCCGGCGCGTACCCGGCGGGCGCCCGGCTGCCGAGCGAGCCCGAGCTGAGCGCCGAGTTCGGGGTGAACCGGCTGACCGTCCGGCAGGCGGTGGCGGAGCTGGAGCGGGCCGCCGTGGTGGAGATCCGGCGGGGCGTGGGCACGTTCGTCCGCCCGCCGGCCGTCCGCGTCTCGATCGCGGTGGATCCGCGCAGCCAGCGCTTCGACCTGGGCAGCGTGCACGCCGCACTCCCCGACACCGGCGACGGCGAGTTCGTGCTGGGCACCCCGCCGGCGGCCGGGTCGGTGGAGGACGAGGAGGCGGCCCGGCAGCTGGGCCGGGCGCCGGCCGAGCTGTCCCGGGTGGACACGGTGATCCGGCTCGGCGGCCAGGCCCGGGCGGTGTGCAGCTACTGGGTGCCGTTCGGCCCGCTGCCGGAGGCCCTGGTGCGGCCCGGCCGGCCCGGGAACCTGGTGCTGGACCTGGCCCGCGCGGCCGGGGTGGAGCTGGAGTACGACTGGCGGGCGTTCGGCGCGATCGGCGCGGACCTGGCCGACGCCGAGTTGCTGGGCGTCCCGCCGGGCACCCCTCTGCTGGTCCGCGAGGGGGTCAGCTGCACCCCGGACGGCGCCCCGGCGCTGTACGTCCGGCGGCGGATCGACGGCAGCAGCGCGCGCTTCGTCCTGAACTTCCGCGAGCCCAGGCCGGAAGGACCGTCCGGCCCTGCGGCCGATCCGCCGCCCGGACCGCGATAGCGCCAGGTCAGCCGCCCACCCCGCACCGTTCGGCGCCGTATCGATCCTGCTAAAGTTCCGCGCCGGATCATCACGCGTCACGGGGGGCGGAGTACCGCGGTGTCCGAGGGGACCGAACACGACATACCCACCGAACTCGCCGAGGCCTACCTCGGGCTGCTCGCCGACGCCTCCCGCACCGGGAGGCTGCTGCGCCGGGACGAACTGGAGTGCCTGCGCACGCTCGGCGAGCACTGTGCCGAGGCCGGGTACGGGCTGCGCGACGTCGTCGCGCACTGCCTGGCGGCCACCCGGCGGGCCTGGCAGACGCTGCCGGGCATCACCGCGGCGGGCGGTGTCGGCGAACTGCGCCGGACCGGCGACGCCGTGCTCGCGGCGACCGAGGCCGCACTGGCCGCGCTCGGCGAGGGGCACGAGCGCGCGCAGCGCATGGCGGTCCGCCAGCAGGAGTCCGCGCGGCGCGAGTTCATCGACGACCTGCTGTACGGCCGCAGCGACCTGGGCCTGCTGGCGGAGCGCGCGGAGCGATTCGGGCTCCGGCTGGCGGGCGCGTACGCGGTGGCGGTGGCCGTCGGCGACACGCCGTACGCGGACGTCCACCCGCTGGTGAACCGGGTGGAACGGGAGCTGGTCGGGCGGTTCGGCGAGCGGGACGTCCTGCTCGCCGGCAAGGACGGCCGGCTGGTGTGCATCGTCCCGGACACCGAACGCGCCGTCCTGGAGGCCTTCGCCGACCTGGCGCTGCGCCCCGGCCCCGGCTACCGCCCGGTGCTGCGGGTGGCCACCGGGCGCCGGCATTCGGGGGCCAGCGGGGTGCTGCGCAGCTACGAGGAGGCGCTGGGCGCGCTGGACTACGCGGACCGGCTGGACCTGCCGGCGCAGCAGCTGAAGGCCGAGGAACTGCTGGTCTTCCCCGTGTTGATGCGCGACCGGGCGGCGATGGCCGACCTGGTGCGCAGCGTGCTGGGCCCGCTGACCGAGGCGCGCGGCGGCGCCCGCCCCCTGCTGGACACCATCGCGGTGCAGGCGGAGGCCGCGTACGTGAACGCGGAGGCGGCCCGGCGGCTGGGGCTGAGCGTGCGCACGCTCGGCTACCGGCTGGAGCGGATCAAGGCGCTGACCGGCTACGACCCGTCGGACGCCCTGCAGCGGTTCACCCTGGAGACGGCGGCGATGGGCGCCCGGCTGCTGAACTGGCCGGAGCAGCCGCTGTAGGCGCCTGGCCAAACGCCCCCGGCAGTGCGTTCCAGGGTGTCAAAGGGCCGTAAAGATTGCCGGATCCTGGCAATGTGCGAACGGCCCCTCCGCTGTCACGATCTCCATGGCGCCGAGGTGCGGTGCCGTGGGAACAGCGGGGGAGCGTGGCCGGGGTGGGGGGATTCGTCGCGGCCGCGCTGGCTTTTCCGACGGCGCTCTTCAGCTTCGCGCTGGTGGTGGTCGTCGGGTACTGGCTGCTGATGCTGGTCGGCGGCCTGGGCTTCGACGCCCTGCACGGGGGACACGGCGTCGGGCATGCCGGTCACGTCGGCCATGCCGGTCACGCGGGCGACCTGGGGCACGGTGCCGGGGGGCACACGGCCCACGGGGGACACGGGGCCGCCCAGGACGGGCACGGCGCCGACGGCGGGGGCGCCCACCACCACGGAGGCGTGCTGGACGCGCTGGGGCTGGGCGGGGTGCCCGTGACGGTGGCGGTGTCGCTGCTGGTCGCGCTCGCCTGGTTCGTCAGCCTGGCCGGCACCGTCCTCACCTCGGGGGCACCGGCGCGCGGCGGCGTGTTCGCCGTCGCGCTGGTCGCCTCCTGGGCTGGCACCCGGCTGCTGGTCCGGCCGCTGTCCCGGCTGTTCCCCGAAGACCGCCCGGCGACCCGGGGGGACTTCGTCGGCCGCGTCTGCGTGATCCGCACCGGCCGGGTGACGGCCGACTTCGGGCAGGCGGAGGTCACCGCCGAGGACGGCTCCACCGCGACCGTCCAGGTCCGCACGCTCACCGAAGAGCCCGGGTTGGCGGCCGGCCGCACCGCCCTGATCTTCGACTACGACGCCGACGGCGAGCACTTCCTGGTGGCGCCGTTCGACCCGGCGCTACCGGGCGGCTGACTCCCCCGGGCGTCCCCTCTCCTCCCTTCATCCCCTTTGTTCTGCTTGTACTGCTTGTTCTGCTGTTCCGTTCCCATCCGCTTTCATCCGCTTTCATCTGCTTTCATCTGCTCGACTTCGCACCATCTCGTCATCTCGTCAAAGGACTCCGTGATGGACACCATCGCCGTGGGTTTCGGCATTCTCGTCGCCGTCGTACTGCTCATCGTGCTCGCCATGCTGCTGTTCGTGGGCCGCTTGTTCCAGAAGGTCGAGCAGGGCAAGGCGCTGATCGTCTCCCGTACCAAGAAGGTGGACGTCACCTTCACCGGCGCGATCGTCCTCCCGGTGCTGCACAAGGCCGAGTTGATGGACATCTCGGTGAAGACGGTGGAGATCCACCGCGCCGGCCGGGACGGGCTGATCTGCCGGGACAACATCCGGGCGGACATCCGGATCTCCTTCTTCGTGCGGGTGAACAAGACCGTCGAGGACGTCATCAAGGTCGCGCAGGCCATCGGCACCGCCCGCGCCAGCGACCCGTCCGCGATCCAGGAGTTCTTCGCGGCCAAGTTCGCCGAGGCGCTGAAGACCGTCGGCAAGCAGCTCGACTTCACCGACCTCTACACCCACCGGCACGAGTTCCGGGACCAGATCATCGCGGTCATCGGCACCGACCTCAACGGCTACACCCTTGAGGACGCGGCCATCGACCACCTCGAACAGACCCCGATGAACCAGCTGGACTCCGACAACATCCTCGACGCCCAGGGCATCCGCAAGATCACCGAGCTGACGGCGATCGAGCACGTGCGCACCAACGAGTACCAGCGCACCGAGGAGAAGGAGATCACCCGGCAGAACGTGGACGCCCGGGAGGCCGTCCTCGAACTCCAGCGCCGCCAGGCCGACGCCGAGATCCGCCAGCGCCGCGAGATCGAGACCCTGCGCGCCACGGAGGACGCGGTGATCGCCCGGGTCCAGGAGGAGGAGCGGCTGAACGCCCAGACCGCCTTCCTCCGGACCGAGGAACTGCTCGGCGTGCAGCGCGAGAACCAGGCCCGCGAGGTCGCGGTGGCGCAGAAGAACCGCGAGCGGGTGATCGCGGTGGAGAACGAGCGGATCGAGAAGGACCGCCTGCTGGAGGTCATCGGCCGCGACCGGGAGACCGAACTCGCCACCATGGCCAAGCAGAAGGAGGTCGAGTCCCGCCGGCGGGAGGTCGCCGACGTGGTCCGCGAACGGGTGGCGGTCGAGCGGACCGTCGCCGAGCAGGAGGAGGCCGTCAAGACGCTGCGCGCCACCGAGGACGCCGAGCGCACCCGCCGCGCGGTGATCATCCAGGCCGAGGCGCAGGCGCAGGAGAAGCTCGTCAAGGACATCAAGGCCGCCGAGGCCGCCGAGCAGGCCGCCTCGCACAAGGCCCGCGAGTCGCTGGTGCTGGCCGAGGCCCGGCAGCAGGCCGCCGAACTGGACGCCACCGCCAAGATCCGGATGGCCGAGGGCATCCGGGCGGAGGCCGCCGCCGAGGGGCTGGCCCAGGTGCAGGTGCGCGAGCAGGAGGCCGCGGCGGTGGAGAAGGTCGGCCGCGCCGAGGCCGCCGTCCAGGCCGAGAAGGCGAAGGCCGCCGCGCTGGAGATCGGCGCCAAGCTGAAGGCCGAGGCCGAGGGCCTCACCGAGAAGGCCGCGGCGATGGCGAAGCTGGACGAGGCCTCGCGCGGGCACGAGGAGTACCGGCTGCGGCTGGCCGCCGAGAAGGACGTCCGGCTGGCCGGGCTGGACACCCAGCGGCAGATCGCCGAGGCGCAGGCCGCGCTGGTCGCGACCGGGTTGGAGAAGGCGAAGATCGACATCGTCGGCGGGGACGGGGTGTTCTTCGACCGCCTGGTGCAGTCGGTGACGGCCGCCAAGAGCGTCGACGCCTTCGTCGGGCACTCGCAGACCGCCCAGGCCCTGGCCGGGCCCTGGCTCGACGGCAGCGCCAGCTTCACCGAGGACCTCACCCGGGTGCTGTCCTCGGTGTCCACGGCGGACGTGCAGAACCTGACGGTGTCCGCGCTGCTGATGCGGATGATCGGCGCCGGAGGCGGCGAGCAGGCCGGGCAGCTGCGGCAACTGCTCACCTCGGCACAGAAGTTGGGGATCGCCGAGACCTCGATCGGGGCGCTGGCTTCGGTCAACGGCTCCAAGTGAGCGCCTGAGTCGCGCGAGTCGCCCGAGTACCCGATCTCCTGAGCAGTTGAGAAACTGAGCAGTTCAGAAACTGAGTAGTTGAGGAACTGACGTGGTGGACGCCCTCGACGCCCGGCTCGACGCCGGCACCTACGAGGTCCTGCGCGGCCGGCTCGCCCGGTCCGCCGCCGAACTCGCCGACCGCGCGCAGGCGTTGAACGCCCGCCGGGTCGAGGAGTTCGGCGGCGGGGAACTGCGGCTGGTCGGCACCGGCCGGCTCACCACCGGCCGGGCCTGCCTCCCGCAGGACCTCACCGCCGTCGGCGGGCTGCTGCTGCTCGGCACCCGCCCGGGCAGCGCGCCCGACACCGCCGTCACCGCTTCCACCGTCTCCGTCTCCGGTTCCGCCGGCGCCCCGGCCGAGGGCTCCCCGGGTGCCGGGCCGCTCGGGGAAGTCCTGAGCGTCCACCACCCCGACCTCACCCCCGCCCCCGCCGAGGGCACCCTGCTGGACGACCCGCGCCTTCGCCAGGACCTCGCCGACCTGCACCGCTACTTCCGCGACGCCCGGCTGGAACGGCTGCGCCCCGTCGGCGGCCGCCTGCTCGCCGTCTTCCGCACCGGCCCCGCCGCCGCCGACGTCCGGGTGCTGCGCTGGCGCCCCGTCGACGACCTCGCCGACGACGGGCACCCCGCCTACCAGGACGGGCGCGGCGAACGCGACCACACCGCCGCCGACGGCCAGCAGCTCACCTGGACCGCCCTCACCCGGGACGACCAGCTGCCCGCCGCCGCCGGCAGCCCGCCGCGCGCCGACCTCGGCGGCGAACTCCGGCTCGGCATCGACGGCGGCCGGCTGACCGTCAGCACCCCCGACGGCCGCGAGCTGCACCGCGAACCCCTCGCCGAGGCCCTGCAGACCCTCGCCGACGCCCAGATCGCCCACGCCCGGCTCGGCACCCTGCTGCTGGTGCGCGTGCGCCCGTACCAGGAGGAGACCGTCCGGCACCTGGTCTGCCACCTGCCCACCGGCCGGGTCACCCGGATCGACGCGCTCGGCCAGGCCTGCCTGCGGCTGCCCGCCGACCAGGGCGTGGCCTTCCCCGGCGGCTGCCACCTCACCGACGGCACCGTGCGCAGCTACGACCAGCCGGTGGACGGCCTGGCCTACGAGCGCACCCTCGTCTCGCCCAACGGCGAGGACGTGCTGTACGAGTTCCGCTCCCCCGCCGACGGCCGCGCCCTGCTCCAGCCGTACAACAGCGTCCGCCAGGAGGCCGCCGCCCCGCTGCCCTGCCAGGGCTACGCGCTGCTCGCCGACGGCACCCTGATCGCCCTCCGCCCGGCCGAGGACGGGCCCACCCGGCTGCACCCCGTCCAGCTGTGGCAGACCCCGTTCACCAGTGAGCGCCACGCGGCCGCGCAGCCGCCCGGGACCGGCCCGCTCGCCCGGATCGGCAACGCCGACCTCGTCCGCGGCCTCGCCGACTGCCTCTCCCTGGCCCGGCTCGCCGCCGCCGGCGCCGACACCCCGGCCGGCCACCAGGCCGTCCTCGCCGCCTGCACCCGCACCGCCGACCGGCACCACTGGCTGGGCCAGCCCGGGCTCGGCGACCTCGCCGCCCCGCTCGCCGAGATCCGCGACACCGCCCGGCAGGTCATCGCCGAGTACGAGGCCGTCGCCGAACTCACCGCGCACGCCGCCCGGCAGACCGAACAGGCCGCCGAGCACGTCGAAGGCCTGCTGCGCACCGCCCGCGGCGAGACCCTCGCCGACGCCGCCGAATGGGTCGACCGGCTCGCCGGGCTGCGCCGCGCCCAGGGCCGGATCGAGGCGCTGCGCGACCTGCCGCGCGCCGACCCCGCCCGGATCGACGCGCTCGCCGCCCACCTCGCCGAAGGCCTGGCCGAAGCCGCCGCCCGCGCCGTCGGACACCTCGCCGAGCCCGAGGCCTTCGCCCCGCACCGCCGGCGCGCCGGCGAACTCGCCGACCGCTGCGCCGCCCTCACCACCGCCGCCGAAGCCGAGCCGCTGGACCTCCGGATCTCCGAGCAGAGCGAGGCGTTGCAGACCGTCTCGGAGCTCGTCGGCACCCTCGACCTGGCCGACGCCACCACCCGCACCGCCATCCTCGACCGGCTCGCCGACGTCCTCGGGCTGCTGAACCGCGCCCGCGCCGCCCTCACCGTCCGCCGCCGCGACCTGCGCACCCGCGAGGCCGCCGCCGAGTTCGCCGCCGAAACCGCCCTGCTCGCCCAGGCCACCACCGCCGCGCTCGCCGCCGCCGACACCCCCGAGGCCTGCGACGAACAGCTCGGCCGGCTCCTGCTGCGGATCGAGCAGTTGGAGACCCGCTTCGCCGACGCCGACCCGGCGCTGGGCGAACAACTCGCCGACCGGCGCACCGGAATCCACGACGCCCTCACCGCCCGCCGCCAGCACCTGCTGGAGGAGCGGGCCCGCCGCGCCGACCGGATCGCCGCCTCCGCCGAACGCATCCTCGACACCCTGCACCGGCGGCTCACCGCCCTCGACACCGCGGCCGAGATCGACGCCGCCCTCGCCGCCGACCCGACCGCCGTCAAACTCCGCGACCTCGCCGCCCAGTTGACCGCGCTCGGCGACCGCGTCCGGGCCGAGGAGCTGACCGGACGGCTGCGCGCCGCCCGCAGCCGCGCCCACCGGGCCCGACGCGACCGCGCCGAACTCGCCGGCGACGGCCCCGGCACCCTGCGACTGGGCCGCCACCTGTTCGCCGTCACCACCCAGCGGCCCGAACTCACCCTCGTCCCCTGGCGCGGCCGCCCCGCCTTCACCCTCACCGGCACCGACTACCGCTCCCCCGTCGCCGACCCGGCGTTCGCCGCCACCGAGCGCTACTGGAGCCGGCCGCTGCCCTCCGAGACCCCCGCGCTCTACCGGTCCGAATACCTCGCCGCCAGCCTGCTGCTGGCCGCCGAACCGGACGGGCTGGACGCCCTGCGTGACACCCTGCGCACCGAGGGCGACCTGCTGGAGTTCGTCCGCCGCGCCGCCGAACAGCGCCCGGACGAGGGCTACCAGCGCGGCGTCCACGACCACGACGCGGCGCTGCTGCTTCGTGCCCTGCTCGAACTCCACGCCGAAGCCGGCCTGTTGCGCCACCCGGCGGCCGCCCGGGCGGCCGCGCAGCTGTACTGGGCGCACGGCGCCGACGAGCGGCAGCGGCTGGTCTGGCACACCCGGGCCCGCTCGCTCGCCCTCGCTCTCACCCTCGCCCGGCAGGCCTTCGGCGGCGCACCGGCTTCGGCCGCACCGGCGGCCCTGACCGCCCTGGACTCCCTGGCCGGTGAACTGAGCTCCGCCGTCACGGAGTTCACCTCGCACCCGCAGCCCGCCGGCCCGTACCTGGTGGCCGAACTCGCCGCCGCCACACCCACCTTCGCGTATGCGCCGGGGGCCGCCGCGCTGCTCGACAAGTTCCACGCCGCACCCGAGTCCGCCGGCCTCACCGAAGCGCTGGCCGCACTGCCCGCCGAACCCGCCCTGCTGCCCGCCAGGCGCCAACTCGCCCAGGCCTGGCTGGAGTCGAGCGCCGTCGACGCCGACCCCGGAGACCTCGCCGAGGCCACCGCCGCGCTCCTCTGCCCGTCCCTGCCACGCCGGCCCGCCGAAGGCGCCGCCACCACCCGCCTCACCGGCCTGCTCGGCGACCACCCCCGGCTCCCGGGCGGCGCGCTCGACCTGCGCCTCGACGAACTCCTTGCCCGCGTCGCCGAGTTCGCCGCCACCGAGGCCCCCGGATACCGCGCCTACCAGCGGCTGCGCGCCGATCTGCTGGCCGCCGAGCACACCCGGCTACGCCTCGACCAGTACCGGCCGGCCCCGCTCAACGGCTTCGTCCGCAACCAGCTCATCGACCAGGTCTACCTGCCGCTGGTCGGCGACAACCTCGCCAAACAGCTCGGCACCGCCGACACCGGCGGACCGGTCGACCGCAGCGGCCTGCTACTCCTGGTCTCCCCGCCCGGCTACGGCAAGACCACCCTCGTCGAGTACCTCGCCGAACGGCTCGGCCTGCTGCTGGTCACCGTCAGCGGCCCCGCGCTCGGCCACCGGGTCACCTCCCTCGACCCCGCCGAGGCCCCCGACGCCACCTCCCGCCGCGAGATCGAGAAGCTCAACTTCGCCCTGCACGCGGGCGACAACGTGCTGCTCTACCTCGACGACGTCCAGCACACCTCGCCCGAGCTCCTCCAGCGCTTCATCCCGCTCTGCGACGCCCAGCGCCGGATCGACGGGGTGTGGGACGGCGAGGCCCGCGAGTGGGACCTGCGCGGCAAGCGCTTCGCCGTCGTCATGGCCGCCAACCCGTACACCGAGTCCGGCCGCCTCTTCCGGCTGCCCGACATGCTCGCCAACCGCGCCGACGTCTGGAACCTCGGCGACGTCATCGCCGGGCGCGAGGACCTCTTCGCGCTCAGCTTCGTCGAGAACGCGCTGCCCGCCAACCCGCACCTGGCCCCGCTCGCCACCGCCGACCGCGCCGACCTGGACACCCTGCTGGCCCGCGCCACCGGCACCCCGGGCGGCACCCTCGCGGGCGCCTGGCCCGCCGCCGAGACCGACCGGATGACCGCCGTCCTCGCCGGACTGCTCCACCTGCGCGGCACCGTCCTCGCCGTCAACCGCGCCTACCTGGCCTCCGCCGCCCAGGACGACCGCACCCGCACCGAACCCCCGTTCCTCCTCCAGGGCTCCTACCGCACCATGGCCAAACTCGCCCAGCGCCTCGACCCGGCGCTCACCCGCCCCGAACTCGACGCCCTCCTCACCGACCACTACCGCGCCGAAGCACAGCCCCTCGGCGCCGACGCCGAAGCACAGCTGCTGAAGCTGGCCGAACTCCGAGGCCGCCTCACCCCCGCCCAGGCCACCCGCTGGGAGGAGCTCAAGCGCACCCGGCGGGGGTGACGGGCCCGGCGGCGTTCCCCGTGTCAGGGGTCGGTTCGGCTCCTCTGCGCCGCGCTACGTGGTCGGCACCTCGACACCGCGCTACGGGGCCGACGCCTCGGCGTCGCGCTGGGGGGCCAACACCTTGGCCAGCGGGGTCCGCTGCTCCGCCCAGGACACCAGCATCTCGCGGTCGATCAAGGTCGCGCCCACCGTCGGCAGGGCGGCGAACTCCCGCGCCGGCTTCGAGAACCCGCGGTTCGTCACGATGAGGATGATCCCGGCCTGGAACACCGCCCTGGCGCCGCCGAGCGCGTGCTGCACGACCGGCTGGCCGACCGTCGCCCTCGGGTCACCGGAGTGCTTGCACTGCACCATGAACGGGACGTTCAGGTCGGTGACCCCGAGGACGTCGCCGCCCATGTCGCCGGCGCCGCCCTGCACCCGCGTGACGGTGAACCCGTCCCGTTCCAGCAGCGCCGCGACGGTGTGCTCGAAGGTCGTGAAGTGACCGTCGTCGATCTGCCCCAGGGTGATCGTGCTGCGCTTGGAGAACGCCTCGGTGGACATCCTCTCGTCGAGCATCCGCTCGTCGAACGTCCTTCCGTCCGCCGTCCCGCCCTCGTCCATGTGCCACTGGCGGCGGCCGACCTTCGCGACCACCTCGACGGCGACGGCCCGCGCCTGCCGGTCGATCTCACCGAGGCCGAGGCCGTCCGCGTCCCACCGGGGCGCGGCCTCGCCACCGCTCTCCGCCGCCGCCTCGTCCAGGCGTCCAGCCCAGTAGTGGCGCTCAAGATCGCCGAGAGTCCTCCGCAGGCCGCACAGGTCGCGCTGCCACCCGTGGATCCGCAGCGCCAGCGATCCCAACCACCGGTCCAGGTCCGGGGGCGCCGGAAAGAGGCTGAGCTCCTCGGCCCGCAGGATCGCCCGCTCGATCAGGTCCACGGTGTCGACCACCGTCTCGATCAGATCGACGGTGTCGCGGAGCGAGCGCCGGAGCCCCTTCGCGCCGACGGTGTGCCGGACGAGCACCATCGACTCACTGCGGTACCGGTCGCCGAACCGGTCGCGGTCCCGCTCGTACGAGAGCCACCGTTCCAGGGCCTCGACCGCCTGGTCCACGAACCACCGCAGGTCGCCGCGCTCGTCGTCCTCGTACTCGTACATACCGCCCCTCCCGTGAACCACCAGGGGCAGCCTAGGCAACGGGTCCGACACTGCGAGCGGCGCCGACCAGTGCGGGCCAGTGCCGACCAGTGCCGACCAGCGTCAACCCGCTGCCCGCCTACCGTCGGCGGGCGGCCGCCAGCAGGGCGGGGACGGTGGCGAGCTTGACGCGGGGGCGGCCCTCGGCCTCGCCCCGGGCGCGCTCCGCCCGCTCCACCGCCCGCAGTCCCTTGAGCCCGACGGCGTCCGGGCGGCGGTGGCGGACGAGGCGGTCGAAGTCCGCGCGGCTCGCCGCCGGGGCGGCCAGCGCGTGGGCCGCCGCGTCGTCCAGGAGCGCGTCCACGGTCTCGCGGGCGCACGCCCGGTTGGCGCCGATCCCGCCGGACGGCCCGCGCTTGGCCCACCCCACCACGTACGTCCCGGGCAGCGGCCGCCCCGTCACCGGGTCCACGACCCGCCCGCCCCGGTGCGCGACCGTCGCCGTCCGCTCATCGAAGGGCAGCCCGGGCACCGGTACGCCCCGGTGCCCTATGGAGCGCACCACCAGGCCGGCCAGCAGCGTGTCCGTCTCCCCGGTCGGCTCGACTGCCTGGTCGCCCGCGAGGGTGGTCCGCGCGACGGTCAGGCCCGTCACCCGCCCGCTCCCGGCAGACGTGCCGGGCCCGCCGGGCGGGGTGAGCGCGGTGAGCGCGGTGAGCGCGGTCGGCGCGGACAGGAAGCGCAGCACGATCCGCCGGCCCGACGCCGGCTCGGCGCCCCCGTCGAACGGCACCAGCGGCAGCCCGGCGAGCAGCGCGGCCCGCGCGTCCGACGCGGTCGTCCCGGCCGCCTCCTCGATCGCCGCCCGCACCTCCGGGTGGTCCTCGACCACCACCTCGACGCCCGGCAGTTGCCGCAGCGCCAGGAACTCCGCCTTGGTCCAGGCCGCTTGGGCGGGCCCGCGACGGGCGAGCAGCACGACCTCCCGCACCCGGCTGCGACGCAGTGCGGCGAGGGCGTGGTCGGCGATGTCGGTGGTGGCGAGCCGGTCGGGGTCGGTGAGCAGGATGCGCGCGATGTCGACGGCGACGTTGCCGTTGCCGATGACGACCACCCGTTCGGCGCCGGGCCCGGACAGCTCCACCGCGTCGGCGGGCACGGTCGGTTGGGCGTTGTACCAGCCGACGAAGGTGGTCGCGGGCAGGCTGCCCGGCAGGTCCTCGCCGGGGATGCCGAGCCGCCGGTCGGCGGCCGCGCCGACGGCGTACACGACGGCGTGGTGGTGGGCGGCGAGTTCCTCGTGGGTGAGGTCGGTACCGATGTCCACGTTGAGGTGCATCCGCAGCCGGGGGTCGTGGAAGACGCCGGCGAAGCTGTCCGCGATGCGCTTGGTGGACTGGTGGTCGGGCGCGACCCCGTGCCGCAGCAGGCCGCCGGTGACGGGCAGCCGGTCGATCATGGTGATCTCGGCGCCGGTGCTGCGCAGCAGTTCCTGCGCGGTGTACCCGGCGGACGGGCCGGTGCCGACGATGGCGACGCGCAGCGTGCCGATCCCGTCGGGCAGGCTGCGCGGGAAGGCGGGCGCACCCCAGGCGTGGTCGTTGGGGTGGTCGCGGTACCAGTCGCGGTTGAGGTCGCCGAACACGGTGTCGGGCCCGCGCAGCCGGTCGACGGGGAACACCGCGTCCACGGGGCAGGCGTCCGCGCAGGCGCCGCAGTCGATGCAGGCCGCCGGGTCGATGTACAGCATGTCGGTGGTGCCGAACTCCGGTTCGTCCGGGGTCGGGTGGATGCAGTTGACCGGGCAGACGGACACGCACGAGGCGTCGTTGCAGCAGGTCCGGGTGATCGCGTAGGCCATGGCCGGGGTGGGGTCCCTCGCTACAGGTGGTGAAGTGCGGGAGTCGGAGCCTTTGTTGACGTGTCGCTCTTGACCTGCCGTTTTTGATGTGCCGTCAGAGCATGTGGATGCGCCGGTAGATGGCGGCCGAGCGGCTGGTGAGCAGTCCCGTCTCGGCGAGGAACGCGATCAGGTGCCGGGAACTGGTGCGCATCATCGCCTTGCGGTGCTCGTTGGCCCGCACTTCGGCGATCGCCCGCTGGGTGTCGAGCCCGGCGGCCCGGTAGACGCCGGGGTGCACCATGCTGGAGACGATGACGTACGCGCCGACGGCGATGCCGGTGGCCGAGGTGCGGCGGCGGGCGGGGCCGGCGTGGCGCACCCGTTCGCGGATCTCCTGCCGGGCGAACTTCATGTGCCGCGACTCCTCGACGACGTGGATCCGGGAGGTGCCGCGGACGATCTCCAGGACGTTCTCGCCGCGCATCCAGTCGCGCTGCATGACGTCGAGCACCTCTTCGGCCACCAGGATTCCGCCGTAGGCGAGTTCGCCCTTCGCCAGGGCCTTGAACGCGCGCCCGGCCTGGGCGATGACCTTGTTCGGCCGGTACGCGGGGACGCCCATCTTCTCGCAGGCGCGGGCGAACATGATCGAGTGGCGGCACTCGTCGGCGATCTCGGTGAGCGCGAACTGGAACTCGGCGTTGGCGGGGTTCTTCAGGTACTGATCGCGCAGCACCATCTGCTGGAGGATCATCTCGAACCATATCCCGGTGTTCATGATCGAGCAGACCTCGTGCCGGGTGAGGGTGACCCGCTGCTGCTCGGTCATCTCGTCCCACAGGCGGGTGCCGTAGAGGGTGCTCCACTCCGGGTTGAGGCCGTAGTGGTCGGCTGGGAGCGGTGCGTCCCAGTCGATCTCGGTCGAGGGGTCGTAGGAGAGGGTCGCGGCGGACTCCAGCAGTCGCTTCGAGACGTCGTCGTCGGCCGCGGTGTGGCCGTGCGCACCCGCCGCCTGCCCTGCCGCCGCGTTGGTGAGAGCCATGGCTGCCTCCAGTTGCCTGCCCCTACGGGTGCCCGCTCACCCGCTTATTAGACGGACAGTACAATAAGAGCCCGCCGCCGAGAACCCCCTGCGCAGCAGCGGACGGGCGCGCGCCACAACTCCCGTACCCCTTCGGGTCCGTGACCTCCCCCGGCCGCCCCCTCCACCCTCTCCGCACCCCACCCCCGGATACAGTGAGGCGTGATCACCAACCAGCCCGGGGCGGGTCCGGAGCGCGTCGCCTCCACCGGCGTACGGAACTTCCGCGACGCCGGCGGCGTCGGCTCCCTGCCGCGCGGCGTGCTGTACCGCTCCGCCGCCCTGCACGGCCTGCACGGCCTCTCGACGGAGGGCGCGGACACGCTGCGGCGCCTCGGCCTGCGGACGGTCGTCGACCTGCGCAGCGACCCGGAGGTGGCGGAGCGCCCGGATGCCGTCGACCTCGTCGACGGCCGGTACCTGCACGCACCGGTCTTCATCGAACGACGTTGGCCCGCCGATCAGTTGGAGCTGTACCCACTGATGGCCGAGCGCGCCGGCGCGGCGGCGGTGGCCGTCCTGCGCCGCCTGCTCGCCGGCGGGGGTGAGGCCGCGCCGGTCCTGGTCCACTGCGCCTCGGGCAAGGACCGCACGGGAGTCGTCGTCGCCGTCCTGCAGACGCTGCTGGGCGCCTCCGAGGCGGAGGTCCTCCAGGACTTCCTGCGCTCGAACGACGAACTGGGCCTCACCGACCCGCCCCCGGCCGGGGCCGCGCACAACGCCCTGCCCGTACGCGAAGTGCATCTGCAGCGCGCGCTGCTGTCGATCCGGAGTCAGCACGGATCGGTGGCGGAGTACCTCCTGGCGCACGGCGCGCGGGCCTCGGAGCTCGCCGCGGCGCGGCGGATCCCGGCCTGAACGAGCAGCCGGGCAGGGGCCGTCGAGTCCTCCGAACGAGCCCCCGCCCGGTCCTGCGCCGAGCGCCTCCGCGCCGTACCGCCCCTGGTTGCGCGCTACGCGGCGCCCAGCGCCTGCCGCAGCGCGTCGGCCGCCTCCGCCGTCGCCTCCCGGAAGCGGCGGCCGATGCCGAGGTAGCTGGCGTAGCCGTGGATGAGGTCCGGCTGCCGGCTCAGGCGCACCGTCACCCCGGCCGCCTTCAGCGCCTCGGCGTAGGCCTCGCCCTCGTCCCGCAGCGGGTCGAAGCCCGCGGTGCCGACGTAGGTGGGCGGAAGCCCGGACAGGTCTGCGGCGAGCAGGGGCGACAGGCGCGCATCCGTCCGGTCGGCCGGCCCGGGCGCGTAGCGGTCCAGGAACCAGTCCATGTCCGCGCTGGTCAGGAAGAAACCGTCGGCGAACAGGTCGCGCGAGGGCCGCCGGACGGAGGCGTCGACCGCCGGGTACAGCAGCAACTGGAACACCGGCGCCGGGCCGCCCCGCCGCACCGCCGCCTGTGTGGTGACGGCCGCCAGGTTCCCGCCCGCGCTGTCGCCGCCGATCGCGATCCGCTCCGGATCCGCGCCCAGGTCGGCCGCCTTGGCGTACGCGAAGTCGAACGCGGCCAGCGCGTCGTCCGCAGCCGCCGGGAACGCGTGCTCGGGCGCGCGCCGGTACTCCACCGACAGCACCCGCACCTGCGCCCGCTGCGCCAGGAACCGCACCACGTGGTCGTGGCTGGCCCGACTGCCGACCACCCAGCCCCCGCCGTGCAGGTACACCAGCAGCCCGGAACCCGCCGCCAGCCCGCCCGGCGTGTACAGCGTGGCCGCCAACTCGCCGTACTCCTGCGGGATTCCGACGTTCCGGACGGCCACCGGCTGGATCGTCGCCCCGCCCACCAGGTACCGCGCGTGCTCCATCGCCTCCCTCGACGGCCCGACCCCGGCGGGCAGCACCAAGGCGGCCTTCGACAGGCGCTGCAACTTGAGGATCAACTGCGCGTCCAGCGAGAGCACTTGACCGTCCCGCACCACCGGCGCGCCCGCGATCGCCCGCCGCAGCCCCTCCGGCAGCGCGTACGCGCCCCGGACGACGGCGGACTGGATCCGGACAGGGAAGGGAATCGCCATCTCTGCTGCCTCCTGGAGCCTCACCCGGAGCCCTCGACCGGGGGCTCGGACCGGGAGCCCATGATGGGCCCGGCCCACCCCAGGCGGAAGCCCCCCTCGACGCCCCCTTCACCCACCCTTGACTGCAGGTGCCCTCTCCAGGAAGAAATATGTAGACCGGTCTACACCTTCTCCATCGCCGCCACTTCCACCGCCTCCATCCGCACAGAAAGTCGACCAGGCCGACTTCCTGTGCGCGCACCAGCTCGTCGCAAAATCAGTAGACCGACCGACATATTCTTCCCGAACGCCCCTCCCACATCCACGCCCTTCAGGAACCTTTCCGCGCCCGACCAGCCTGACCAGCCCGACCGCTCAGGCCCTTCAGCCCTTCAGCCCCTCAGCCCCTCAGCCCGGACCGGCTCGCCGGCGAGCGCCGGTCCTCGGCGTCGAACGCCGCCAGGGAACGCGCTCCGGGCCCGAGAGCGGCTTCCAGCGCGCGCAGGACGTCACCGTCCAATCCCCCCACCGCCTCGGCGAGTTCCTCCGCCACGTCCCGGGTGAGCTCCGCCGCCACGACGTCCTCGGGCGCGCGCGGACCGAGCTTGCTGACGGCGGCCGCCGCGCGGGCGGGGGTGAGGAGTGCCGCAGCCTGGACCAGGAGCCAGGCCGGAACCCCGGCCGCACCCTGCGGCGGCGGCAGGTACGGGCGGGCGCCGTCGTAGCGCTCGTCCTCGGCGAAGGCCTGCTGTTTCACCTTCACCACCGGACGCGCGCCGACCCCCTCGGGGCCCGTCTCCCGCCAGGTGCCGGCGGGTTTGAGGACGTAGCCCTCGGCGAGGTTGTCGGCGAGTTCGGGGAGCCCGAGGAGCGCGGGGACCAGGGTGGGGAAGGCGGCCGGCAGTTCCTGGAGCACGGTGAGCGCGCCGCGCCCGATCGCGGGGGCGCAGGCGAGACCGGCGGTGGCCGCGGCGTCTCGCAGAGCACGGTCGGAGATCCAGAACCGGCCCTCGGCGGTGTCGACGGTGGCATCGAAGAGCAGCCACTCCAGCCCCGGCGCGTACCAGACGCCGGTCTGCACGGGCTCGACTCCGGCAACGGCGGGCACATCGGGGTGCGGGTAGCACCCGCCGGCCAGTTCACCGTAGACGGTCACCACAGCGCCCGCGCCCCCGCCCGCCGCCTCGCGCACCGCCGAGGCGAACCGGGCCGCCGCCACCGCCAGCGCCGGCCAGACCCGGCTGACGCCGAAGAAGCCGTCCAACGCGTCCTCGCCCAGGAGCTCCCGCCGCTTGGCCGGACGGACCGCACCCCCCTCGCAGACCACCGCGAAGTGCGCCCCGTGCACCTTCTCCACGGCAACCCACTCCCGGTTCCCGGACGCGGAGAGCCGCCCCCTCGCCGAGATCTTGGGGTACGGCCGCAACGCGGAGCCTTCGAACCTGATGTCAGCCACACCAGAGATCATCGCCGCGAGCCCCACCCGCGGACAACGGAGTTTCACCTCTCCACAACCCCCGCTACGAGCAGCCCCCCGCCGTCGCGGAGCGCCCGCGCCAGATGGGCCACCACAGGCTGTTCACGTTCCCCAGATCGGTTCAGCTCGCCCCGGGGCGAGTGCCATCAGGGCGCGTGCTGCTCGTAGTTGAGGCTCCACTGCTGGTTGGCCTGCAGCCCGGCCCACCACCCACCGGCACGTCAGTCCGTAGCCTTGGGGTGGCCGGTACCCGCGTAGGTGATCCAGGCTGTGCGGTTGGCGTCGTCGAGCAGGTACCAGATGCGTCCGCCGCCGGTGACTTCGTACTGCCAGCGCTCCGGGGTTTGTCCCTTGAAGGTGGCGGTACCGAGCTTGCCCTTGAGCCGGTGCTGACGGTCGGGGTTGTCGGCGGCGCGGGGAGTGGCGCGGATCTTCTCGAAGGCGCGGCGCAAGTTGCCCGCCGCCTGGCGGCTCAGGTGTTCCCAGCCGTCGGCGGCCTCGGCGTTTGCGAACCGGAGGTCGTACTCGCCGCCGGTCGGGGGCGGCGCGGCCCGGTCTCCGCGCTTCGGGCTCATTCAGCCGCCCCGGGGGCGGGGGCGGGTCCGAGGTCGCCTTCGGGCTCACGGGTGAGGATGGCGTACAGGGCGGGGTCCGCGTAGATCTCGGCGCTGTGCCGCCACTGGGCGAGCAGGAGCGCGATCGGGGCGAGGTTGTCCAGGGCCACCGCGCCGCGCGCCGTGTCGACCAGCTCGGCGAGCAGGGTGTCGACGTCCTCGGCGGGGAGGAAGGTGCTCCACGGGAGGGCTTCGGGCAGTGCCTGGCGCAGGGCGGCGATGTTCTCGGTCCTTACCAGCCCGGCGAGCAGGCGGGAGGTGAAGTCCACGACGGTCGCGTCCCGCTCCATCTGGTCGACGCGCATCAGGGCGAGGTCCCCCGCGTCGCGTCTGCGTAGCCGCAGCGCACGGACGGCGTCGAGCCGGCGCGTGGTCGCGGCGGGATGGTGGAGCAGCTCGCTGAAGGGCACATCCTCATAGGCCGCAGTCATGACATCCACAGTAGCTCGGATGTCGGTCGCCGGGTAGGCGGCGTGACGGCTCACCCTTTGGGCGCTGCCGAGTGGCGGAGGTCGTGGAGGCGGATGCGACGAAGGGTGGCCCGGCGGAGGGGGGTGTTGAAGTGCCGGGTGAGCGCGGCTCCCTCGATCGGGTTGCCGTCGGGCCGGGTGAAGACGTAGGAGCCTGGAAGCGGCGCGGGAGGGGGCGGTCCGTCGGGGGCGTTCAACTCTGCGCAAAGGCGATCGACTTGCGCAAGGGCGGGCAGGTGGAGGCGGGTTCGTCCGGGCGGGGGGTTCGGTCGGCGCGGCGGGTGCGACCTGGGGTGGAGGGGGTTACGTCGCGGGCAGGACGCGGTGGGGGTGGGGGCGGGCCTAGCGTGGCGGTATGTCGACAACTTCTCGGTGGCGGACTGCTGTTCTGCTCGCCGTGCCCATTGCCGTCCTGGTTTCGCTGGCCGGTCCGCAGGCCGCGCTGGCGGCTTCCCCGACGGTCGGAACGCTCTCGTTGAGTGCGGCGGCCGAGGTGCCACAGGTACCGCAGGTGCCCGCGCCGACGACGCGACGGGCGATCGGTGCCACGTCCGTCCACTTGGTGGACAAGGCCCGGCACGACCCCTGGCGGGCGGACGCCGCCAGCCGCGAACTGATGGCCACCCTCTGGTACCCGGCGCAGCCCGCGCGCGGGGGGCACGGGGAGCAACTGCCGTACGTCTCCCCCGAGGTGTCGTCCGCGCTGTTCGGCACCCCGGCTCTCAGCGAGGTCGGGACGGGCGTGAAGGCCCGTACGGTGCCCGCGCCCGGGCGGCACCCCGTGGTGGTGCTCTCCCCCGGTTACGGCTACAGCCGCACCTCGCTCACCGCCCTCGCCGAGGACCTCGCGGCCCGGGGCTACGTGGTGGCCGCGCTGGACCACACCTACGAGACGGTCGTGCAGTTCCCCGACGGCAGGGTGGAGACCTGCCTGATCTGCGATCACGTGGACGACCAGCGGGCGGCCGAGGTCACCCGCAGCCGGGCGAAGGACATCAGCTTCCTGATCGACCGGCTGACCGCGCCCGGGCCCGGGCTGGTCCGCGGGTTGCAGGTCGACCGCTCCCGGATCGGCGCGGCCGGCCATTCGATCGGCGGCGCGAGTGCCGTCGAGGCGATGAGCGAGGACCGGCGGATCCGCGCCGCCGCGAACCTGGACGGCGACTTCTTCGCTCCGCTGCCGGCCGACGGCCTCTCCCGCCCGGTGCTGCTGCTCGGCGCCCAGCGGCACGCCGGCAGGCCCGCAACGGCCAACTGGGACGAGACCTGGCAGCACCTGACCGGCTGGAAGCGCTGGCTGGACCTGCCGGAGGCCGGCCACCTGTCGTTCTGCGACATGCACTGGCTGGTGGACTCCCTCGGCGTCCGTGACCAGCTGCCGCCCGACACCACCCCGGAGCAGTACGGCACCATCAAGGGCGACCGCGCACTCGCCGCGACCCGGGCGTACCTCGGCGCGTTCTTCGACCGGCACCTGCTCAACCGCCCGAGCCGACTGCTGGACGGCCCCTCGACGGCCTTCCCGGAGGTCCGCTTCGCCAAGTAGTTCGTCAAATAGTTCGCCAAGTTCGCCAAGCAGTTCGCCAAGCAGTTCGCCAAGCAGCGAGTAGGCCGCCAACCGCGCGGCGGTCCGGGGCACTCGATTAGGTGATTCGGCCGCCGCAGGGCCGTGACCTGCGGCGAATCGGGGCAGTCCTCCCGGCGCAGCCGCCATTCGCGGCGGCTCCCCGGACCTTCTGGAGTGACGACATGCGACGGATCAGCAAGGCCCTCGGCGCGGTGGCCCTGGCCGCGGTGGTGGCAGTGGCGGTGCCCGGCTCGGCCCAGGCGGCCACCGGTCAGCTCCGGGTCGGCTTCAAGTCCTACAACAACCCCTCGGGCTGCTACGGCAGCGACATCTGGCCCTTCATCGTCGAGAACCGCACCGACCGGCCCGCCCGGGTCTACGACCAGCCGGGCTGCGCGGGGTCCGTCATCGCTGTAGTAGCGCCGGGCGAGAGCGGGACGTACGAATTCGGCGCGAGCGTGAAAATCGACTGACCCTTCCGGACGGACAAGCAACGAGGCCGGCCGATCCGACGTGATGTCGGGTCGACCGGCCTCTTCGGTTCGCTCCCGTCGCCACCAGGACGGCGACGGTATGACGTGTTCATGCGAATGGGCCGATACGCAGGTGGATCGCAGGGGAACTGTCTGCGGAGTCCCACCCCCACCAAGGAGGTCCCCTCATGAAACGACTGCTCTTCGTCGCCGGCATGGCCACCGCCGCCCTGAGCCTGAGCGGTGTCGGCGCCGCCGGCGCGGCCGACCGGGGCATGCACGGCACCCCCGGCAAGCGGGTCGGCGAAGTGATCCGGTGCGAGGAGGTGAGCAGCGAGCCTCCGAACGTGTTCGGCCGCTCCTGCGACAGCACCACCTGGGGGCCGCTGGAGAACTTCATCGTCATGGACCGGACGACGCGCGCGGCGTACCAGTGTCAGACCGGCTGGGCCGAGGGCACCCTGTGGATGAACGGCCAGAACTGCCGCCCCATCCCCGCCTGATCGGCGGTCGGTGACGGGTGTCGGTGCAATCGACACCCAGTCGCTGCTGTGGCACCAGAAACGGCCGGTCGACTGTCGAGTCGACCGGCCGTTCATGTGCGGCGAACCGGCACAATCCTTTGACCAGCAGCGATCCACCCGATCGCCGGATCAACCGGATCCGCCCGAGCGCCGGATCAACCGGCCAGGGTGTCCTTCAGCCAAGGCACGATCACGGCCATCGCCTCGCCGAAGCGCGAGATGGCGCAGTGGCCGGTGTCCGGGATCAGTTCGACCCGGGTGTCCCGGCGGCCCTGGAACACCAGGGTGTCGTCCAGTGGGACGTGGACGTCCTCGGTGCCGTTGACCACCAGCATCGGCCCGTTGGCGTCCTGGTCCAGCAGCGGGCGCAGGTCGAATGCCGCGAAGGCCTTTTCGAGCTCGGCCCCGCTCGGCATGGCGTCGAAGCCCAGGGCGTTGCCGACGATGCCGTCCATGCCGAAGGCGAAGCCGCGGCCGGGGGCGAAGGAGCGCTCCACCGGGCCGCCAAGCACCACGGAGGCGTCCACCGCCCCCGTCAGTCCGGTCCGGGCGGAGTAGTAGCCGCCCATCGAGATGCCGAAGTGGCCGACCTTCCCGTTGCCGGCCGCGCGGGCGAAGGAGACCAGTCCGGCGATCACCTCGGCCCCGCCGTCCGGGGTCATCGGCAGGTGGGCGGTCTCGCCGGTGCCGGGGAGGTCGAACAGCAGCAGCCGCGCCGGCAGGGTGAACGCGAGCTGCTCCCACATGCCGTGCAGGTCGGTCTTCCAGGAGTCCACGCCGCCGCTGGCCAGCACGACCGGCGCGTCGGCGGGCAGGCCGGGGGCGGCCATCAGGTGGATCGGCAGGGTGTCGTCGCCGCCCCGGTACGGGACGGTGAGCATGCGGCGCTCGAACTGCACCGGGAAGCCGGGGGCCGCGAGGACGTACTGCCCGACCTGGCGGGCGAGCGCGGTGCGCTTCGGGTCGTCGGCGAGCGAGGGGAACTTGGCCCAGCCGTAGGCCTGCGCGGCCAGGCGGTGGCGCCCGGCCTCTGCGTGCCGGGCGGCGAGGGCGGACCACTCGTACACCCAGCTGCCGGGCCGGTCGGGCCACATCTCGGTGACGGCGGCGCGGACGGCGTCCACCTCGTCGGCGGGGAGGCCGAGGGTCATCTGCGGGTAGCGCTCGACGAACAGGTCCTGCGGGTCCAGGGGCCAGGTGAAGGACATGGTGGTGCCTCCTGCTGCACTTAAAGCCGGAACACTTGCATTAGCGACTATGCGCCCGAGCGGCGCCTAATGCAAGCGCCCTTGCGTTAATGTGGTGGCCGAGGTGATCGACACATGACCGAAGAAGAGCCGGATCCGATCCGCCGCCGCCCGGGCGGCCGTGCCGCGCGCGTCCGCCAGGCCGTTCTGGCGGCCGCCACGGAGGTGCTGGCCGAAGAGGGCATCGACCGGCTCAGCATCGCCGGGGTCGCGGCCCGCGCGGGGGTCAACGAGACGACGGTGTACCGGCGTTGGGGAAGCCGGGAGAAGCTCGTACTGGACGCCATGCTCACCGGCAGCAACGAAGGCATCCCCGTCCCCGACACCGGAACCGTCCGCACCGACCTGGCCGCCTTCGCCCGCGCGCTGGCCGAGTACCTCGCCACCCCGACCGGCCGCTCCGTCGCCCGGGCGGCCGCACTCAGCTCCGACGACCCCGACCTCGCCGAGGCCTGGCAGACCTTCTGGCAGTCCCGCCTCGATCAGGCCGGCGTCATCGTCAGCCGGGCCGTCGAACGCGGGGAACTCCCGACGGACACCGACACGGCCCTGGCACTGGAACTGCTCTGCGCCCCGCTCCAGACCCGCCGCCTGCTCGGGCACCGCCCGATCGAGCCGGATCTGCCGGAGCGCTTGACGGACATGGTGCTGAACGGCCTGAGGGGCGTTCGCTAGGGGAATCCCCCCGACTGTCCGGCTTTGATCACCGCGGCACGGACCGGGTTCCATGATCTCGTGGCGGCCGGGTCCGCGTTCGCGGTTCCGGATAGAACGTCAGCTGGGTCGCTTCCGCCGAGGCGGTGAACGTGTCGCAGAAGCGTGAAGCGACGGCCCTCGA
This sequence comes from Kitasatospora sp. NPDC098663, assembly GCF_044760075.1. Classification (NCBI taxonomy): domain Bacteria; kingdom Bacillati; phylum Actinomycetota; class Actinomycetes; order Kitasatosporales; family Streptomycetaceae; genus Kitasatospora; species Kitasatospora sp. NPDC098663. Next base: position 270,444 of record NZ_JBIWAP010000004.1, read on the forward strand.
CCCGACGGCCTTCGACCCGATCGCATGACCGTCGTTCGAGCAGGTGATCCGATCGAAGGCCGTCGGGGACGATAGCTGCAACTACCCCTGCGACTCGGTACAGGACAGGCCGGTGATCAGGTCGCTGGAGACGGCCTCGCCCGCCAGGCCGGCGACCGGGACGCAGGAGAGGGTGACCTGGTCGGAGCGGCGCACGATGGTGAAGGCCGTGGTGATGAGCCCGGAAGCGGGAGCCCCGCCGGACGCGACGCAGTTGAGCTGCCCCGTCCCCAGGGCGCCGACGCCGGTCACGTTGTCGCAGGTGTAGGAGGGCGTGGCGGCGTGGGCGGGGACGGTGGCGAGGGAGAGCATCGCGGCGCCCGCCACGACGGCGGCCCCGGTGACGACGACGGCCCGCCGGGCCTGGCGGTGGACGGAGAACGAAAACATGCTGGGCCTCCTGGCCTGCTGGTCGATGGGAGGAATGACGAGGGCGCCCGGGACAGCGACGGAATCCCGTATCCCGTTCGCAGGATCGGCGCCGCACTCGTCGCGCGCCACCGCACGGGGAGCGCCACCGGCCGGCCGTGGAGCGCGGCAGCCGGTGGGCCGGGGCGGGGGCCGGGGTCCGGCGGCGGGTGTCGCCGGGGCCGTTCAGGTTCACGGCCGTTCGGGTTCACGGCCATTCAGGCTCACGGCCATTCGGGTTCACGGCCATTCGGGTTCACGGCCATTCAGGCTCACGGCCATTCGGGGTCACAGCCGTTCATGCGCGGCACAGCGGGACCACACCTGTGACACAGGTCACCGGAACCGCCCCGCGGCGGCCGGACAACCAGAGGTGTGGACTATTCGCTGCACGAACGGATCAGAGCCGGGGACCCGGACGCCTTCCGGCAGTTGTTCCAGGAGCACTCGCACGCGGTTCTGGCACACGCGGTCCGGGTGAGCGGGGACCGCGCCGGTGCCGAGGACGTCATGGCGGTGGTCTTCCTGGAGGCCTGGCGACTGCGGGGCAAGCTCCGGGACGAGGGGGCCACTCCTCGCCCGTGGTTGATGGGCATCACCGTCAACGTGCTGCGCAACCGGGCCAGGGCCGCCCGCCGGCACGCGGCCGCCCTCGCCCGCATGCCGCTCGCCGAACCCGCCCCGGACTTCGCCGACGAGTTGGTCGGCCGGCTCGCCGACCGCGATCAACTGCTGGCCGCCAAGGCGGCGTTGGAGAAACTGCGGCGCGGGGAGCGCGAGGTGTTCTCGCTGTGCGTGTGGGCGGGCCTCAGCTACCCCGAGGCCGCCGAGGCCCTCGGCATCCCGGTCGGCACCGTGCGCTCCAGGCTCTCCAGGGCCCGGACCCGGCTGCGCGCCCTGGCCGACAAGGAACTGCGGCAGGCCTCGAAAACTCGCCGGGAACCTCTGCGGGCAGTCGGACAAGTACAGGGTGGCCGGATGGTTCCGGCCCGGTCGAACAAGGAGTGAAGCAGATGACCAGCATCCCGCAGCGGCGGCAGCCGCTCGACGACACGGAGCTGAGGCAGCTGCTGCCGGCGGCCGGAGCACCTGCCGTCCCGCTCGGCCGGCAGCGCCAGATCGAGGAGTTCCTGATGAGTGAGATCACCCGTACCCCCGAAACCGCAGTGGCGGCCCGCCCCGAGGCCAGGAGGCGTCGGCGGTTGCTGATCGCGCTGCCCACCACGGTGGCGGCCCTCGCCCTCGCCGCCACCGTGGCGGCCACCACGCTCGGCAGCCCGGGAACGACCCCCGCGAGCAGTGAGCGCGTCGCCGCGCCCGTCATCCAGGTCTCGGCGGGCGACACCGCGGGCCTGGCCGGCGCGGTGGAGCGGATCTCGCTGGCCGCCGCGTCCGCGCCGGACGTCGTCCTGCGCCCGGGGCAGTACGTCTACATCGAGAGCACCGTCTCCCACCTCACGGGTACCGTCGACGCCGCCAGCGGCACGTCGAAGGTGTGGGTCGAGAAGCCCCACCAGCGGCAGATCTGGCACTCGGCCGACGGCCGCACCGGCTGGCTCACCGAGGAGGGCAAGTCCCCGGAAGGCGGCGCGGCACTCTCGTCGGGCACCGGCAACCACCTGAACGCGCCCTCCTACGACTACCTGCGCACCCTGCCCACCGATCCGCAGGAACTGCTGCAGAAGATCTACACCGAGACCAAGGGAGCCGGCAGCGGGCCGGACCAGGAGGCGTTCGTCACCATCGCCGACCTGATCCGCGAGCAGGCCGTCCCCGGCAAGCTCGCCGCCGCGCTCTACCAGGCCGCCGCCCGCATCCCCGGTGTCGTCCTCCTCGACAGCGCCACGGACGCCGCCGGGCGCACCGGCATCGCCATCGCCCGGACCAACACGGCCACCGGCTCCCGCGACGAGATCATCTTCGACCGCGGCTCCTACACCTTCCTGGGCGAGCGCAGCGTCCAGGTCACCGAGGTCTCCGGAGTGAAGCCCGGCACCGTCACCGCGAACACCGCCGTCCTCAAGCGCGCCGCCGCCGACGCCCCCGGCCGCCAGCCGGGCAACGCCCAGGCCTGACCGCACCCGCCCGCCGAACCCGCCCCGTCCGGCACGAACGGTTCCGGCCCCCTGCGAGCCGCAGGGGGCCGGAACACGCTCCGCACAGCGATGTGGCGAGTCGACACGATCGCAGGAGGCCGTGCGGTTGCCGGCGGTGTCCGCGCTGGTGGAGGGCAGGAACCGGGCGGAGGTCACGGCGTTGTCCAAGGTGTCGGTCAGAGCCGTGGACACTGGCACTGCAGGCAGGCGGGGTCACTTACAGGTGGCGTCGGTGGGTGCGTCGTGGGTGAGGGCGCAGATCATCTTCTCGCCGCGCCCATGGGGGTACTTGGCGCGGAGTTCGTCCTGGAAGTCCTTCCACTGACGCTTGATGTCATCGGTCGCCACGCTCTCGGCGTGCTTTCCGTTGCCGCCGGTATCGGCCCGCGAGCCTTCCTTGCTCAGGCCGCCCTTGCCGTTGACGTCGTAGTGGTTGATGCGGCCGGTGCAGTCGTTGTGGTGCTTTTGGTCGTCGTGCTCGTACTCATCGTGAGCGCAGCCGGTGGCCAGGTCCGGGGTCTTGTCCATCTCCTTGGTGGCTTCCGCCTCCCACGTGGCCGTGGATTGGTTGTTGTAGGCGCGCAGGGTGAAGAAAGGCGCGGGCGCCGTCTTCTGCAGCCCGGGTGGGTTCGTCACGCTGATGGGCTGGTTCGGATTGGCGTGGTCGGTCCAGTTGCTGTGGGAGTAGAAGTCTTCGATGCCGTGCCAGGCGCGTCCGAGGTGCTCGAAGACCTCGCACTTGGCGCGGTCGGGTTCCTTGCCGTCGGGTTTGTCGTTGTACTTGCACCAGGAGCTGAGGTCGACCTCCTTGGTGTTGATGTTTCCCTTGGAGCCGACAAGTTTGTCGGCGGCGGCCACTGCTGCGTGGAACTCCTCGACGGCGGTCTGGACGCAGGCGAGGAGCTCGGCGGTGGCCTGTTGCCTGGTGCGCGGGTATTGACCCCCCTTGAGGTAGCCCGCAGCGAGGTAGTCCGCATCATCGCAGTGGTAGCGGGTCTGGTTGGGGTAGTAGTCGCCCCTGTCGCTGCCCCGGATAGCGCCCCACGCCTCCTTGTTGACGCCGAGGTCGCCTGCGGCCATCGCTTCGAGTGACTTCGCCTGGAAGTCGGGCAATGCTCCCTCGGTGATCTTTGTGTGCGTACCAGGGCCGAAGGCGTGCGCGGGGGCGGCGACGGCCGGGATGTAGGCCAGTGCCGCGGTGATGGCGAGAGCTGTGCGTGTGCGCCACGGCCGGCGGTGGCGTGCGGGGCGGGTCATGGCGAAACGGGGGGCGGAAGAGGCGTTCATGGCTGCTCCCTGAGGACGGGCACGGACGTTCGTGCCGAACGGAGAACCCAAAGCGACCAAGACCTGTGACCGGTCGCCTCCTTGCCTCAGCATGGCCCAGGAGTACTCCGAACAGCCTTCCTGATTGCCCCATTGGAGGGGTCTTCCGCCACGCCGTCGACGGCCGTGACGTCGGGCGGAGCGGTGCGGCCCATGCCTTCACCGCCGAGGACTCGAACATGGGCCGTTCACCGCAGCCGTCTCGGCACGGCCCCGCCAGATGCCCCGATCTCGTCGACCGCGCCGCGCGGTACGGCGCCCGGCGTCGACACCATCGACTCCCACCAGCCGGCTCGGTGCGGTGGAGGGCGGGTTACCTGCCCCCGGTCGCCGCGCTGAGCGCCGTCTTGGCGAGCAGGGCCGTCGGGCCGGACGCAGGTGGCACGGTCCGGCGGTAGCGGGCCCCGTGATCAAGTGGGACGGCGGGGCTGTGACACTGGCTGAGGCGGCCTGTCCCGGTTGTGGCGCGCGGCGTCAGGCGCCCACGGCCTTCCTGGCGGCGGCGTACCAGGAGGCGTGGTCGTCGGCGTTGGTGTTGGCGCTGACGGCATTGAAGTACTCCCAGCCCGCCACTCCGGCGAATCCGGGGTATTTGGCGGCCAGTTTGCCGAGCGTGGTGTGCAGGGTGTCGGGCTGGACGTAGCCGTGCTCGTCCGGGCAGTTCTTGGGGTTGGTGATGGTTCCGGCCACGACCCGGGAGGGATCGAAGCCGTTGTCCACGATGGCGTCGTAGCCGCCGGTGTCGTCCAGGGTGCCCCAGCCGCAGTAGAACTGGGCGTTGTACCAGCTGATCTGGCTGCCCAGTTCCTTCTCCAGGTCCGCATACTTGAAGCCGCCGGAGAAGGAGGTGTTGCCGGCGAGGTCGGAGGCGACCGGTGACATGGTGATGAGGAAGGCGCTGCCGAAGTCGGCGCGGAGCTTCTTGATCAGCTGCTCGGTGTCGGCCAGCGGGAACGACTCCTCGATGTCGATGTCGATCCCGTCGAACTTGTAGGTCTTGAGCAGGTCGCGCACCTTCGGGTAGACGTTGTCGAAGTCGTTGTGCAGGGCGGAGAAGGTGCCCTCGCCCCAGCCGCCGAGCATCGCCTCGGTGCGGATGCCGGCCTTCTGCAGAGCGGCGATGTTCTTCCACACCTCGTCGTTCGCGGAATCGGAGGGCAGGGTGGTGTTCATGATGACGGCGCCGTCCTTGATGCGGAAGGTTCCCACGTCGAGATCGGTGACGACCCCTTTCAACGGGAGCGGGTCGGAGTGGCTGGTGTAGTAGGCGACGATGCGGCGGGCCGGGGTGACTGGCGACATGGCTGGTCCCTTGCGAGAGCTGGGGTGCGGGGCGGTGGGGACGGGCATGTGAGGCGGCAGCGCGGTTCGGGAGTGCCCCCGTGAGCGTTCCCGACCCGGGCGCCGGCTGCGGGAGCCCGAGGTGATGCTGTATTCGGCGCTGACACCGGACGGGGTGCGGCTGTTCCTGGCACGGCACCGGGGCAGGCCCCGAGAAGTGGCCGTGGCGTCGGGACTCAGCCGGCCGGACCTCCGCCTCATGTAGTTCCTGCCCATTCATTCATACCCGGGGGAGCCCGCCCCCGCAGCCACCGGACGGTCCACTCGGGTGGCCGCCCGGCCGGTGTGGCGGGTCAGGCTGTCGAGCCCAGGTACAGGCCGAACGGCAACGTGGGCCTCGCGCAGCCGCCGACGGCGCCGCGCGTCACCCACAGAGACGACACGAACGGCGGCAGCGGGACAGGACTGGCCAAGGACATCGAGGACGCCAAACGGTCGAAGGTCGACTTCACGGAGAAGACGGCGAACCTCGACAGGGTGGTCGCCGAGGCGACGAAGGAGATCACCGCGCAGTGGGGCTACTTCACAGCCGTCCTCACCACGCCGTACGGGAAGACCCGGACCGGCGGCGTGACCACCGCCATCAAGACGAGCTACCCGGGAACAAGGTGATGTCCAAGCAACAGAACGCTGGTGCCATCAAGCCGTAGAGCGGCAGTTCCAGCAAGGGCAAGTAGCCGGCGGCTCGCCGACGCACCCACGTGGTCGGCCCCACGACTCCCGTCCGGTGGAGCCGGGGAGTTCCCAGCACGTACCTCTCCACGGCGCGCGACGCGCCCGAGGCCTGCCGGTGATCCAGGCTGCCAGTCCACGCCAACCGGCGGTTGCGCCGCATGACGAGCGCCTCCGCCACCACCGCCCGAACGCCCCGGGACGGCAATGGTGGGAAACACCCACCCCGCACACTCCACCTGACCTGCAACAACCTGGGACACCCGTCACGAACCCCGTGAGAGGGGATCCCCGTCTCCGGACAACAAAACGGCCGGTCAACCCGACATTCTGTCGGATCGACCGGCCGCATTGGGTCGGATGACCTATGTGCGCGAGGGGGGAGTTGAACCCCCACGCCCTTTCGGGCACTGGAACCTGAATCCAGCGCGTCTGCCTATTCCGCCACCCGCGCATCTGGGTGATGTGGAATAGCTTAGCCCATCCGCGGGGGTGCTCCGAACCAGGCCGGAGGGGGTGGGAGGGTCAGCGGGCGAGGCGCTCGACGATCCAGTCGACCAGGACGCGGGAGACGTGGCTGTGCTCGGTGTTGGCGTCGTCGAACTTGACGTCGTCCAGGTGGCCGTTCCGCACCTGGTCCTCGGTGATCGCGGCGGCCGGGTCGATGTTCCACGCCACCGGGTCGAAGTCCAGCGCCGCCGCGCTGACGGCCGGGACGAAGGTGCCGCTGCGGTACTCCTCGGAGATCTTCGCCTTGAGGGCAGTCGCGACCTTGCCGAAGGAGTCCAGGGTGCCGCCGGGGACGGCGTCCAGCGCCGGGACCTCGGTGGTGGTGGTGCGGCGCACGGTGAGCGCGAGGTGCATGCCGCCGACCGGCTGCTTCTCGCCCTTGTTCGGCTGGAAGCGGGCCGTGGCGCTGGCGAACAGGGCCTGCCAGTCGAACGCCACCTCGCCCGCCGGCAGCGGGAGGCCGACGCCGTCGCGCCGACCGTTGGAGACGCCGAGCTTGCGCGGGATCTGCGGGAAGTTGCCGACCCGGTCGAGGTCGGCGAGGAACTCCTTGCGCAGCTGGCTGGAGGTGGCCACCGGGCCCTCGTACTTCGAGTCCTCGACCCACGCCCAGAGCAGCTGCTGGGCAGCGGGGCTGCGGATCAGGTCGGCCTGCTTGACGCCGTCCGGGCCGGCCGGGGTGAAGCCCTCGAAGAAGTAGGCCATCTGCTGGAGGATCAGCGGGATCCAGGCGCCGTTGTGCGGGGAGTCGAAAGAGAGGTACGTCGCCGTCTCGTGGTCCACGGTCGCCGTCTCCAGCTTGGCGAGCGCGTAGCGGGTGATGATGCCGCCCATGCTCACCCCGCCGACGGTCAGCCGCTCATCGCCCTTGCGTTCGGCGACGGCCCGGAGGATGGCCGCGATCGCGACCTCGGCGTTGGCCTGGATGTGGGTGTGGCGCTCGGTGAAGCCGACCAGGACAATGTCGTAGCCCCGGCTGAGCAGTTGGTCGAAGAGGCCCGGCCCACCGTCGGCGGCGGTGCTGAAGTAGGCGAAGAGGCCGGGGAGGTCGCTCGGGCCGTAGTTGAAGCCGTCCGCGAAGATGAAGGGCTTCCGCAGGCCGAACTTCGGGTTGGCGTAGTAGACCGCCGCCTGCCCGGTCGCCGTCTGCCCCTCGTACGGCGAGCCGGTCAGCTCCCACGTCACGTCGGCGGCGCGACCGGCGGCCTCGCCCGACAGCGCGCTGGTGAACCAGACGCCGGGCGTGAGCGAGTCGGCGATCTCCGCCAACTCGGACTTGCCGGGCTCCCCCTGACCTTCACTGAGGGCCGTCAGCGCTACGTCGATACGGGGTTCCTGTGCCATGGAGTACCGCCTCGGTCGATGCGAGCAGGATCATGTGCGCACAGTGATGGACCGTAGTGGCCTGGTTACTCAAGGCACCACCGACGCACCGGAACTGATCGGAATCGTTCGGATGCGACGGGGGATGACCGGCTAGAACGGGAGCTCGCCGGCCCGGACGACGGCGAAGGGACCAACAGGAACCCCACGACGAGAGAGGCGCTACTCCTCTCCGAGGACGCGAAGACCGTGTTCCTCCCTGAAGTACGCATAGTCCTTCAGGTTCAGCGTGGCGAGCGGGAGATCGTGGGTGAGACAGCAGGCCGCGATCCACATGTCATTGACGGGACGCGGCAATCCGGCCTTCAGGCCGGACGCCGACAGCCTCCCCCATGTCGCCGCCACCGCTTCGTCGCCGGGGAGAACAGGGATGCCCGACAGCCAGTCCGCGAGTTCCTGGCGGCGCCTCCCGCCCCAGTCGCGGACTTCACTCCACTTCGCAAGCTCGCCGAAGGTCACGAAGGTAACCACCGGGCGTCGGCCCACGAGGCGGCTCGCCAGCGGATCGGCCAGCCTGCGCTTGTGGGTCAGCGATGCGACATCGGTGTCCAGAATGACGGGTTGCACCATGCTCCTTCAGGCCACGTTCCGCTGGCGCTCGGCGCGGACGAACGCCAGAAACTCGTCAAGCTCCTCGTCCGACTCGAAGGTGTCGGCCTGGAGATCATCAAGGGAGCGGATCGGCTGCGTGTTCTTGGCAGCCAGCAGCTCCTCCACCGTGACCCGGGGACGCACGGGCGGATAGATCGGACGTTCAACTTCCGAGGCACTCATGGGTGGCCTCCCGTTGGCGATCGACTAGGGGGCGATGAGAACCATAATAGAACCCCATCACACCAGGTGATGCTGTCGGCACCGATAGCAACGAATCAGCCATCGGCGGGGAAGTCGCCCGCCTGCACGGCGGCGATGAAGGAGTCCCAGGCGGTGGCGGGGAAGACGAGGACCGGGCCGTGCGGGTCCTTGGAGTCACGCACCGGGACGGCGTCGGGAAGGAACCCGGGGGCCACCTCGATGCAGTTGCCGCCGTTGTCCCCGCTGTAGCTGCTCTTGCGCCAAGCGAGGGCCACCTCGATGCAGTCGCCGCCGTCCGGGCCGCTGTAGCTGCTCTTGCGCCAGGTCAACACAGCCAACTCCTCGGGGGCTTACACCGGAAAGTCGCCCTCACGGACGGCCGCCACGAAGGCTTCCCAAGCGGAGGCCGGGAAAACCAGGGCCGGGCCCTGCGGGTCCTTGGAGTCACGCACGGGGACGAGGCCGGGGAATCCGGGGGCCACCTCGATGCAGTCGCCCCCGTTGCCTCCGCTGTAGCTGCTCTTGCGCCAGACAGTCGCGTCGAGCTCGATCCTCGTCATCCTTGAACCCTTTCAGTGCATCAGCGATCAGCACGAGCGAGTCGGCTACTGGCAGTGCCGCCCCGTGAGCCAGATCATAGCTGCGCCGATGCGCCGCCACGATCGCCGGATCATCATTGCCATGCCCGCGGTCGAGACTCTCGGAGTACACACAGGTCCGTCCGTCAGGCATCTCCAACATCACCATGGACTTGTCGATGATGGCCTGCCGACGCCCGAATGGCGCGACGTGAATGATCACATTGGGAAGTCGCGAAACAGTCAGCAGGTGTTGCATCTGACGGCGCATAACCCCTGGTCCGCCAAAGACTGTCCGAATGGCGCTCTCATCCAGGATCACCTGCAGAAGCGGCCCATCTGGATCCAGGAACCGCTTCTGCCTCGCCAGTCGAGCCGCCGTCCGCTCCTCGATCACCTTGGGCTGTCCAGCCGCGTCGCTGATGGCAAACACGGCCTCCGCGTATGCACGACACTGCAACAATCCGTGAATCACGGCCAGTTGGAAGATCCTCTCAGCCACCGCCTCGGACTCCATGTCGACATGGGTCTGAAACCAATCTGGATGTTCGACCTGCGCATTCCAGTCCACCCTCCCCCAGATCCGCTTCAGCGCACCGCCCGTGTTGAGCAGTTCATCGGCCTTCTCCACCAGTTCCGGCGGCATGCGGCGCTGACCGGTCTCGTACCGGGTGATGTTCGTCCGGCTGCAGTGCAGCAGCTTGCCCAACTCCTCCTGGGTGTAGCTGGCCAGCTCACGGTAGAACCGCAGTTCCTCGCCAAACAACTCGGCCGAACTGGCCGTCAACTCCCTCTTGAACCGACGATGTGCCACAACCGGCCCCCTCACGCACCACGTGCCCCTGGCACCCAATTTCGGCCATCACCGTACCTCTGGAACCTCGATGATTGGCGCCAGAACGCAATCATTCGCATGCACAGCGTGATTGCGCACTACCCTCGCGCTCCCCCATCCGCCCCCTTGAGGTGCCTCGCCATGCTCAAAACCTGCGCCGCCCACCGCCCCCGCACGTTCGCCGCCCGCCTGGACTCCCGTACGGAATCCACGCCCGTCGCACGGCAGTTGCTCCGCGCCTACCTCGCTGCGCTCCCCAGCGGCGACCGCTACTCCGACACCGCCGAACTCCTCCTCGGCGAACTCTTCGCCAACGCCGTCCAGCACACCGACGCCCCCGCCGACCGCCTCATCGAAATCCGCTTCTCCCTCACCCCCGACCACCGCCTCCGACTCAAAGTCCACGACGCCGGCACCGGCCGCCCCTCCCTCCACACCCCCACCCCCGACGACGAACACGGACGCGGCGTCCTGCTCGTCAACGAACTCGCCGAGAAGTGGGGCTGCTGCCCCCGCGCCGGCGGCATCGGCAAATTCGTCTGGGCCCTGATCGCCCCCGCCCCCGCGCCCTCCTCCACCCTCCTCACCGTCTGAACAGGCACCCACCATGCGACTCCCCCTCACCGCCCGGCACCTCTTCGACACGGGATCCACCCCCGCCGACGCCTACGCCACCCTCGCCCGCCGCACCGGCCAACCGCTGCGCTCCGCCCGCGCCGTCTGCATCGCCCTCGGCATCCCCGCCGCCGACACCCAGCGCCGCCTCGACGACTGCTTCGACGCCCTCCTCGCCAGCCCCCGCCCCGGCTCCGAGGCCGACACCGGCGAACTCCTCGAAGCCCTCGGCGTCTTCGACGTCCCCAAGACCCCCGACGACCGCGACCTCGCCGTCATCGACCTCTTCCTGGCCGCCATCGACGCCCTCGGCGGCATCCGCGCCGGCCACCAACACGGCCTCACCCGCTGGTTCACCACCGGGAACCTCACCGCCGCCTACCTCTCCCTCGCCGCCACCCACCCCCGCCCCACCACCGGCGACCCCGCCCACTACTGGACCAGCCTCGTCACCGCCGGCGAACTCCTCACAGCCCGCCCCACTCCCGACCCCCGCCTCAAACCCGCCCTCACCCACTGCCGTACCCAAGCCCAAGCCCAGGCCGCCCGCGAAACCCACCCGTAGGCGCAGGAAGTCGGCCCACCCGACTGACGGCACCCCCGACACCGCGCCCGGCTACCTGGCCTCCGGCGTCGTCGCCCTGGCTCCGCTGCGGCACCTCGTCCTCAAGGCGATCACCGGCGAACCCCAGGCGATCAAGTCCGCACTCAGGGTTTCAGTGGCGATCGCCGAGGCTCGCGACCACGGCGGCCAGTCGACCCATGGCGTGCGCCACACCGAGCCCGTCCATGTAGTCGCGGGCGTGCACGATCCGGCCGTTGCGGACCCGGATCACCAGGAGGCCGGGAATGCTGAAGGTCCGGCCGGTCGTGGTCACGGTCCCGGTGACGACCTGCTCGACGGTGATCACCTCGGGGTCGGTGCTCTCGTGTACGGCGACTTCGCGGATCTCCTGCGGTTGCGCCGGGCTGGCGCCCCAGGCCGCCCGGTAGCCCGCGCGGACCTCTTCGCGTCCCTGGTAGCGCGCCGGCATACCGGGGGAGAGGAACGGGAACTCGTGGACGGCGTCGACGGTGTAGAGATCGGCCAGGTCGTCCGCTGACTTGTCGAGCATCGCCCGCTGGTAGCGGGCCAGGACCTCACGAGGGCCGGGGCTGGCGGGGGTGGTATCCGGCATGGCGCTTGGGCTCCGTTCGGTCACCACGCGGCCGAGCTCTGTCGAGCGATGGGCCGGGACTTCGGGCGTGCGGATGTGGCCACGGCCTCCAAGATCCGCTTGTGACAGCCGACTTGGAGGCCAGCTTGATCGCACCTTACGTGAAGGTCGACGGCGGGATCGGAGGAACGCGATGGATGGGACCCCGAATCCATCAGCGTCGGCGAGATCCACCTCGACGGCGAGCCCTTCCCCGTCTAGATCCACCACAGCCTCGGCTGCCGCAGCGCCCTGATCCCCCGAGTCCCCGGTCAGGAGGGCTACGTGATCGTCACCGCACCCGACGAGCACCGGGCGCCCGTCCTCGATCCGGCCCTTCAGCCCTCACCGGCGTTCTGATGCCACGTCAACACATCACCCCAAGGTGGGGTTTGGCTCAATGAACCCCACCTTCCGTGCCGAGAAGCGAACGGGGTGGCGGCGCTGAGGGCTGCCACCCCGCCGATCTCTCGGCGCCCAAGGGATCACGTGGGGATCACGCGGGGATCAGGCGGGGATCACGCGGGCGGGATCGGGCCGAGGTAGGTGCCGCCGGAGGCGTCGATGGTCTGGCCGGTCACCCAGCGGCCCTGCGGGCCCGCCAGGAAGCCCACCACGTCGGCGACGTCCTCCGGCTGGCCGATCCGGCCGAGCGCGGTGATCGCTTCGAGCCCGGCCATCGCTTCGGGGACGCCCGTCCACGGGGACGTCATGTCGGTGAGGATCACACCGGGGTTGACGGTGTTCACGGTGATCCCGCGCCGGCCGAGCTCGTTGGCGAGCGGTGCGGCGAGGGCCACCAGCGCCGCCTTGCTGACGGTGTAGCCGATCTGCACCGGGGAGCCGATCCGGGCGGCCGCCGAGGCCATGTTGACGATCCGCCCGCCGTCCCGCAGCAGCGGAATCGCCCGCTGGATCACGAAGACCGGTGTGCGGACGTTGATCGCCATCAACCGGTCGAACTCCTCCTCCGTGAGCTGCCCGATCGACCCGGCCAGGTGGATGCCCGCGTTGTTGACCAGGATGTCCAGGCCGGCCCCGCCGTCCTCACCGGGCTCGCCGTGCTCCGCCAGCCCGGCGGCGAGGCCCTCGAACAGCTGGTCCAGCGCACCGCTCTCGCCGAACCGGGCCCGCACCGCGAACGCCCGACCGCCGGCCTTGGCGATCAGCTCCACGGTCTCCGCGGCGGCCGCCTCGTTGCCTCCGTAGTGGACCGCGACCAGCGCCCCGTCGGCGGCGAGCCGCTGCGCCACCGCCCGGCCGATGCCGCGCGATCCGCCCGTCACCAGTGCGGTCCTGCCGTCCAGTTCGCCCACGATCGCCTCTTTCCTCGTGCCGCCCCCGGTCGGATCCGGGGCCGGTCTCCCGCCGTCACGACCCGATGCCGGACAACCCTTCATGTATGCCCGACGCCGGAGAGCTGATGCCGCCCGCCCGCACGACCACCCCCCTCGACCACCCGCTCAGGCCTGGAACAGCGGCTCGTAGGCGCCGCCCTCCTCGACGTTGAGCAGCACGTACGCAGGCCCGAGCCCGACCGCGACCTCCCGCAGCCGGGCCAACGCCACCGCCACGCCGGGCACTTCGAGGCCGAGCGCGGCGGCGGCCGCGTCCCGCTCCGCGTACAGGCCGGGCTCGTCCTCCAGGTACTCCTCGGCGGCCTGCGCGCTCTCCTCCACCGTCAGCCCCGGGCAGTCCCGCCACCACGGCACGGCCAGCAGCAGCCGGACCAGCTCCGGCAGCCCGACGGCCAGCACCGCCGCGCCGCCCTCCGAGTCGGCGTACAGGACGGGACGCTCCTCGCCGCCCTCCCCGCACAGGAAGAAGGTGCCGCCCGCGCCGTCCTTGGCCACCGGCTCCAGTGCTTCCCCGGAGGCGAGCACCACCTCCTCGGCGTGCGGGTAGTGGTCGAGGCTCAGATCGCCCGGCCAGGCCAGGTAGTCGAGGGCGGCGGGGTTGGCGCGGATCGCGTCGAGCAGCGGGGTCGTCGGCATGGCCGCCACCCTAGGTCGCCCCGGTGACACTCACCCCGCCGGGCGCTCTCGGGGGTGTTCGCCGCCGCTCGCCTCCGACTCGCCCCGGGTGGGGAGTTGATCTCTACCGCGCAGCCGTTGTTGGGTGGCTCCTGTTGCTCTGACCCCCAGCGGCGAAGGAATGTGACACGGTGGACGAGAAATTACCTCCGGACGAGCGGGCCGCACTGTTCGAGGCGCAGCAGCCCCGGCTGCGGGCCGTGGCGTACCGGATGCTCGGCTCGGTGAGCGAGGCCGAGGACGCCGTCCACGAGGCCTGGCTGCGCTACGACCGCACCGACGCCTCCGACGTGCAGAACCTCCCCGGCTGGCTGACCACGGTCGTCTCGCGGGTCTGCCTCAACCTGCTGCGCGGCCGGGAACTGCGCCGCGAGGAACCGCCGGAGGCCGAGGCGGGTGCGCCGGGCCCGGCGCGCATCCCGGACCCGCTGCTGCGGCGCGAGGGGGCGGCCGATCCCGGGCAGGAGGTACTGCTCGGGGACTCGGTGGGCCTGGCGCTGATGGTGGTGCTGGAGTCACTGGCCCCGGCCGAACGGATCGCCTTCGTGCTGCACGACCTGTTCACGGTGCCGTTCGCCGAGATCGCCCCGCTGATCGAGCGGACGGCGGCCGGGACCCGCCAACTGGCCGACCGGGCCCGCCGCCGGGTTCAGGACCAGGCGCCGGCGCCCGACCCGGACCCGGGCCGCCAGCGGGCCGCCGTGGACGGTTTCTTCGCGGCCGCCCGCGCCGGCGACCTGGGCGCTCTGGTGGCCGCGCTCGCCCCGGGCGTGGTGCTGCGCTCGGACGGCGGCGAGGTGCGGGCCGGGCACCCGGTGGTGCTGGCGGGCGCGGCCGCGGTGGCCGACCAGCCGGTGCTGTGGGGTGGGCTGTCGCCGTTCGCCCGCCCGGCGCTGGTCAACGGCGCCGCGGGCGCGGTGGCGATCGGCGAGGGCGGACGGCCGCTGTCGGTCATGGCGTTCACCGTGGTGGACGGCGCGATCGCGGCGATCGAGGTGCTCACCGATCCGGAGCGGCTTGCGGCGCTGGACCTCTCGGCGTTCCGCGACTGAACGTAGCGGGCGAGGTTCCGCTGCTGAACCTGGCGGGCGAGAGGGAGGCCGACCGCCCTCTCACCCGCCCGCGCCGCCCGCGCCGGTCGACGCCGGTCGACGCCGCGCGTCCTCGGGACGCGCCGTCACCAGCCCTGCGCGGCGACCCAGTCGGCGAGGTGGCGGGCGCACCCGTCGACCGACTCGCGCCAGGTGTGGCTCGCGCCCTCGCCGGCCTCGTCGCTGACGTGCTTGACCAGGCGCACCGGCACCCCGAAGCGGTGCGCGACGGCGGCGACGGCGTAGCCCTCCATGTCGACCAGGTCGGCGTGCTCGGCGAGCCGGTCGCGGGC
The DNA here is from genome assembly GCF_044760075.1 of Kitasatospora sp. NPDC098663. Lineage (NCBI taxonomy): Bacteria > Bacillati > Actinomycetota > Actinomycetes > Kitasatosporales > Streptomycetaceae > Kitasatospora > Kitasatospora sp. NPDC098663. The sequence goes on from NZ_JBIWAP010000004.1 coordinate 285,655, forward strand.
CGCCGGGTCGGAGACGAAGAGGTCGCCGGTGGCCAGCACCGGCCCGTCGCCCTTGCCGACCACCAGCGGGGCTCCGTAGCTGCGGCCGGTGAGCGCCAGCAGGGCCGGGGTGTCGAGGTCGTGCTGGATGACCTGGACGACGTGGTGGGTGCCCTCCCAGCCGGGGCGCAGCGCGCCGGCCGTGCCGAGGTTGATCACCTCGGACGGCTTCTCGCCCTGGGCGAGGACGGTGGCCAGCGCGGCGGTGGCGTTGATCTTCCCTATTCCGGTGAGCAGGACGGGCAGCCGGTCGTCGAGGTGGGCGGCTTCCTCGCGCACGGCGACGACGAGCAGCGGGCGGTCGGGTGTGATCGTTCCAAGCAGGCGCATGCTTCCCATCGTACGGAGGGTGTCCGCCGAAACCGGGTGCACCGACCGCGCCGGGGCCGGTGGCGTCACGGCGGGATCGCCCCCGCCGCCGGACCGGGGGTCCGTCCTCGGCTCCCCGCGTGCCGACGCGGCAACCGGACCTCACCCCTCCGGCCTGTCCGAGGAACCGCATAGGGTGCATCCCGCGTCGGACGGTTCACCGCCGGCCGCCGGGAGGCGGGGCCCCGGAGGCGTGCCGGAACCGTGCGCGGCGCGTGCGGGGCAAGCTCAAGATCGGCGCAATTCGGGTGTGGCCACGGGGAGTCACGGCCATACTGCTGGCATCGGCCGGGCCCCGGACAGCGGGCCCGACCCCTGGGGAGGATGAGGCGGGTGGCAACACCAGTAGGTAACGGCGCACCGGGCGCCGTGGTCCCGGCACGGCCGAGCGGCCCGCCGGGCACGGCACCGGCCGTGCCGGGCGTCCCGGTGTCCGGACCCGGCGCCACGCCGGCCCGGCGGCCGCCTGCCGGGCCCGCGCCGCGCGGCCTGTCCCGCCTGCGGGCCCGGCTGACGGACGCCACCCGGACGGCGCCGGGCCGGCTGCAGCTGGCCGGGGCGGTGCTCGCCGTGCTGACCGTGGCCTTCGGCGCGCTGACCGCCTGGCAGTTGGAGACCAAGGCGGAGGCCGCCAACCGGGTGGTCCGGCACAGCCAGCCGCTGAGCAAGGACGCGGCCGACATCCACCGCCTGCTGGCCCACGCCGACACCACCGCGGCCACCGGCTTCCTGCTCGCCGGGGAGGAGACGAAGACCGTGCGCGGCGACTACGAGAACGATCTGGCCTCGGCCACCGGCCTGATCGCCAAGGCCGCCGCGCAGACCACCATCGACTCCCCCGCGTACCAGAAGCTCACCGAGCTGAACAAGCAACTCCCCGTCTACGCCGGCCTGGTGGAGACCGCTCGGGCGAACAACCGGCTGGGCCTGCCGCTCGGCGGCGCTTACCTGCGGTACGCCTCCGAGCAGATGCAGGGCACCCTGCTGCAGCGCGCCGCCGAGCTGACCGCCATCGAGAACGACGAGCTGGACAAGGACTACGCCGAGGCGAAGTCCAGCCCGTGGGCCGCGTACGGCCTGGGGGTGCTCACCCTCGGCGCTCTGGTCTGGGTGCAGGTGACGCTGTTCCGCCGCACCAACCGGGTGTTCAACCCCGGCCTGCTCGGGGCCACCGCAGCCGTCCTGGCCGGGGCGCTCTGGCTGGCCGTCACCGGCCTGACCACCAACGCCGCGCTCCAGCAGAGCTGGAAGCAGGGCGCGCAGCCGCTGCGGGCGCTCAACACCGCCCGGGTGCAGGTGCTTTCCGCCCGACTGGCGGAGAACCTGAACCTCGTCGCCCGCGGCTCCACCACCGCGTACGCGGACCAGTGGACGACGATCACCCAGCAGCTCGCCGGGAGCGAGCCCGCGAACGTCCCGATGGAGCAGCACTCCGGCTCGCTGCGCCAGGCCCTCGACCTGGCCCCCGCGGACGCCCGGAAGCAGATCGGCGACGCCGACCGGCAGTACGAGACGTGGCGCGCCCGGCACGACGCGGCCCACACCCTGGAGACCCAGCAGGCCGACTACCAGGGCGCGCTGCAGGCGACCGTGACGGCGGACCCGGCCGCCGAGGCGAACACCGCGGACGGCGCCTTCAAGGCCACCGACGGGGCGCTCGACCTGGCCGCCACCACCGAACAGGAGCACTTCGAGCGCTCCGCCAAGGGCGCCGAGGGCGACCTCCGGCTCGCCGCCCTCGCGGCCGCGCTGCTCGGCGTGGCGGCCGCGGCCGCCGCACTGCGCGGCCTGGGCCGGCGACTGGCCGAGTACCGGTAGAGGGGAACGGACACATGCGCAGGAGATCCGTACGCACCAGGCCGGCCGCCGCGCTGGCGCTGCTGGCCGCCGGCGCGGCCGTGCTCGGCGGGGGCGGGCCGTCCGGCGCCGTGCCCGCGGCCGCCACGGGCGCACCGCAGGCCGTCCGGTCGACCGGGCAGGAACAGGCCGGGCGGGAACAGGCCGAGTCCTGCGACCTGACCAGTACCGTGCCGCCGAGCACCGTGGACGGCACGGCGGTGAAGGCCATCAAGGCCAAGGGCACCCTGATCATCGGCGTGGACCAGAACAGCTACCGCTGGGGCGCCCGCAACCCGAACACCGGTGAGCTCGAAGGCTTCGACATCGACCTCGCGAGGGCGATCGGCGCGGCCATCATGGACAACCCGGCCAAGGTGGTGCTCAAGCCGGTGTCGACCGCCGGCCGGATCGACGCCCTCACGGGCAACCAGGTCGACCTGATCGTGCGCACCATGACGGTCAGCTGCGCCAACCTGAAGAAGGTCGCCTTCTCCCGGTCGTACTTCAACATCAAGCAGCGGGTCCTGGTGCCCCGGTCGTCCACCGCCAAGAACCTCGACGAGGCGATCAGCGGCAAGACGGTCTGCGCCGCGGACGGCTCGGTGGCCAAGGACGTGCTGAACGCGAAGAAGACCGCCAAGCAGCTCGTCCTGGTGACCAACCAGCTCGACTGCCTGGTCCGCATGCAGCTCGGCAAGGTCGACGCCACCATGACCGACGACGAACTGGCGGTCGGCCAGGCCGCGCAGGACCAGACGGTGAAGGTGGTGGACGGCTTCGAACAGCCGGAGACGATCGGTGTCGCGATGCGCCAGAACAGCACCGACCTCACCGCCCGGGTCAACCAGGTGATCTCCGACTACTACGCGGACAAGCGCTGGCAGAAGTCGTTCGAGCAGTGGGTCCAGCCCTACCTGCCCGAGAACTCCAAGGACCCCGGCCTGTACTGGCCGGCCCGCTGACGCACCGGGCGGCGCACGGGCGCCGGCGGGCCGCTGACGCGGTCTTGACGCCCACCGCCCGCTCCGCCCGAACGGCCACCGGCTAGGGTTCGGGACGATCACCACGGGGAGACCGGTGGTGGGCACGGGGGATGTCGTGGGATCGCACGTCAGGTACGTCGGGATCGCACGCGAGGAAGGAAGGACACGGCGTTGGCGGCTTCGGCTGGCCCGGTACTGAGCCGGGAGGAGGTGGACCGCGCGCTGGCGCGCCTCGGCGCGGAGCGGGACGCGGTCGAGTCGGCGCTGCTCGCCCTCCAGGACCATCCGGGCCTGCGGCTGCTCGACGGCGCCGAACTGGCCGGGCGCACGCTGGAGCGCTGGTCCGTCGCCGGGAAGGGCCTGCCGCTGCTCTGGGCTCTGTTCGACCGCTACGCGGAGGCACTGGCCTCGGCGCGCGCGGTACGGGCCCGCAAGGCCAAGCCCGGCGCGCCCGAACTCGCCGAGCTGAGCGAACTGCTCACCGGCGACGCGGTGACCGTCCCCGGCGGCGCGCTGCCGGACGGCCCGCAGCTGCTCGGCGCGCCCGCCCGGCTGGTCGAGCGGGTCAGCCTGGACGCGCTGATGACCCGGATGAACTCCTGGTACGCCACCGTGCTGGAGGTGGTCAGCGCCGCCGACGCGGTCTGGTCGGCGCTGCCGGCCCGGATCGACCTGCTGCTGGCCGAACTCCACCGGGTGGGCAACCTCGCCGCCTCGCTCGGCGTGCGGGCCGGAAGCCACCCGCTCGCCGACGACCTGGCCGGGCTGGACGCCGACCTCACCGGGCTGCGCGCCGAGGTGCGCGAGGACCCGCTGGCGCTGTGGCGCCCGGCCCGGGTGCCCGCCCAGCGCGGCACCGTGCCGGAGGGCGGCGCCTTCGCCACCCCCGCCGGGGTGGTGGACACCGAGCGGTTCGACCGGGCCGGGCGGGCGCTGGACGGCGTCCGGGTGGAACTGGAGAACCTGCTGCGGCTGCGCGACGACGCCGAGGAGCGCCTTCAGGGCGTCGGCGACCTGCTCCAGCGGGCCGACGCCACCCTGGCCGAGGCCCGCCGGGCACGTGGCGAGGTGCTGGCGAAGATAGCCTCCAGCGACGTCCCGGCGGTGCCCGGTCCGGCCTCGGCGCTGCGCGAACGGATCGTGACGGCGCTGGAGTTGCGCCAGGGCGGGCAGTGGGGCCGGCTGGCGCCGCTGCTGGACACGCTGGAGGACGCCGCCGCCAAGGAGCTGGCCCGGGCCCGGCAGTCGCTCACCGAGGTGACCCAGCCGCTGGCCGTCCGCGCCGAACTGCGCGGCCGGCTGGACGCGTACAAGGCGATGGCCGCCCGGCTGCGGGTCTCCGAGGACCCGGAAGTGATCGAGCGGTACGAGAAGGCGCGCTGGCTGCTGTGGAGCGCGCCCTGCGACCTGCGGGCGGCGGCCGCCGCGGTGGCCCGCTTCCAGCAGTCGCTGCGGCCGGCCCAGGCCGAGGCCGCACAGGAGACGACCGGCCAGACGCCGGTCGACGGACAGGTCCAGGGGGGCTGAGGTTGATGGGCGGGACGTGCGTACGGCCGGAGTGCTCCGGCAACGGCAGGATCGACGCGGACGGCTACTGCGACGAGTGCGGGCTCGCCCCGGCGGGCGGCGGCACCGTGGCCTCGGCCGCGGTGTCCGCCAAGGCTTCCGGGGCCGCCGGGGCGCCGGCCGCCGGCCCCGGCGCGCCCTGCCCGAGGGACTGCTCCGGCACCATCGACGCCGACGGCTACTGCGACGAGTGCGGCCTCACCCCGCCCGGCGGCGACACCGGCGTCACCCAGCCCTACGTCCCGTCCTCCCGGGTCTCCAGCGACTCGGCGCGCAGCGGCTCGATCCGCTCGACCCGCACCGGCTCGGCCCGCTCGATGTCCGGCCGCTCCCGCTCGCACCGCTCGACCCGCACCGGCAGCAGCCGCTCGGTCTCGGTGCGCAGCACTCGCGGCAGCGTCAGCGCGGGCACCCGCAACCGGCTGGGCGCCGGCCTGGTGACGGTGCCGACCGTCGAGACGGCCGACCCGTCGCTGGCGGTGCTGGAGAACCCGGAGGTCCCGGAGCGCAAGCGGTTCTGCTCCAAGTGCGAGACCCCGGTGGGCCGGGAGAAGAACGGCCGGCCGGGCCGCCCGGACGGCTTCTGCACCAAGTGCGGCACGCCGTACTCGTTCACGCCCAAGCTGCGGCGCGGCGACCTGGTCGGCGGGCAGTACGAGGTGGTGGGCTGCCTGGCGCACGGCGGCCTCGGCTGGATCTACCTGGCGATCGACCGGCGGGTCAACGACAAGTGGGTGGTCCTGAAGGGCCTGCTGGACACCGGTGACGAGGACGCGCTCGCCGTGGCCGTCGCCGAGCGCCGCTTCCTGGCCGAGGTGGACCACCCGAACATCGTCCGGATCATCAACTTCGCCGAGCACCTGGACCTCGGCTCCGGCTCCACCGACGGCTACATCGTGATGGAGTACGTCGGCGGCAAGTCGCTCAAGGACATCGCCAACGACCGCCGCACCCCGGACGGCCGGCGCGAGCCGCTGCCCGTCGAGCAGGCGATCGCGTACGCGCTGGAGGCGCTGCCCGCGCTCGGGTACCTGCACGGCCGGGGCCTGATCTACTGCGACTTCAAGATCGACAACGTGATCCAGAGCGGCGACGCACTCAAGATCATCGACATGGGCGCCGTCTGCCGCCTCGACCACGACGGCCCGATCTACGGCACCGTCGGCTACCAGGCCCCGGAGATCGCCACCCACGGCCCCTCCCCCGCCTCCGACCTCTACACCGTGGCCCGCACCCTCGCGGTGCTCACCTTCGACTTCCAGGGCTACAGCACCACCTACCGGGACACCCTGCCCGGCCCCGAGGACGTCGAGGTCTTCGCCCGCTACGAGTCGTACTACCGCTTCCTGGTCCGCGCCACCGACCCGGACCCGGCCCGCCGGTTCTCCTCCGCCGACGAGATGGCCGACCAGCTCACCGGCGTGCTGCGCGAGATCCTCGCCCTCCAGGACGGCCGGGCCCGACCCGCCCTGTCCACCCTCTTCGGCCCCGAACTACGCGTCGTGGACACCGAGTTGGTCATGCCCACCGAGCAGCCCGGACAGCTCCTGGTGACCGCCCTCGACCCGGCCGCCGCCGCCCTCGCGCTGCCCGTCCCGCGCGTCGACCCCGGCGACCCCAACGCCGGCTTCCTCGCCACCCTGCTCGCCACCGACCCCGAGGAGGCGCTCGCCGCCCTGGCCGGCGCGCCCGCCCTCTCCATCGAACGGCGGCTGCGCGAACTGCGCGCCCACCTCGAACTCGGCCGCCGCGCCGCCGCCGAGGAAGCCCTCGACGCCCTGGAGCGGGAGTACCCGGACGACTGGCGGGTCGTCTGGTACCGCGGCCTGGTCGCCCTGGTCGGCGCCGCACACGGGCCGGACGGCCCGGACGGCTCGGACGTCCCCGGCAGCTCGGTCGCCCTGGTCGGCGCCGCGGGCGGCCCGGACGGCCCGGACGGCCCGGCTTCACCCGACGAGGCCGGGCTGCGCGCCGCCGCCGAAGCCTTCGACGCGGTCTACGACGCCTTCCCCGGCGAGGCCGCCCCCAAGCTGGCCCTCGCCATCTGCGCCGAACTCCTCGGCGACGGCGGCGACGCCGCCGAGTTCTACCGACTGGTCTGGACCACCGACCCGGCCTACCTCAGTGCCGCCTTCGGGCTCGCCCGGGTCCGGCTGGCCGAGGACGACCGGCCCGGTGCCGTCCGCGTCCTGGAGTCCGTCCCGGCCACCTCCAACCAGTACACCGCCGCCCGGATCGCGGCCGTCCGCGCCCGGCTGCGCGAACGGCCCGCCACCGACCCGCTCGCCGCCGACCTCGGCGCCAGCTCCGACCAGCTGACCGCGCTGCGCCTGGACGACCGCCGCCGCGAGGAACTGGCCGTCGAACTGCTCGGCGCCGCCCTCGGCTGGGTCACCGCGGGCTCGACCGGCGCCCAGCAGGGCGGCGGCACCACGGTGCTGGGACGACCTGCGGTGGAGCGGGAACTGCGCTTCGCCCTGGAACAGTCCTACCGGGTACTCGCCCGGTTGGCCGACCGGGCCGAGACCAGGATCGAGATGGTGGAGCGGGCCAACCGCGCCCGCCCCAGGACGTGGGTGTAGCCGATGCCGCAGCAGACCGTGTGCCCGAGCTGTTCCGAACCGCTGGAGCCGGAGGACGCCTACTGCGGCGCCTGCGGCGCCAGCCGGGACGGCCGGACCGCCCCGGGCGCGATGCCCGCGAACTGGGCCACCGCCCGGGCCGAGGGCGCCCCGCCCCAGCACGGGCCGGTCTGCGCGCACTGCGGGCTGCCGCAGGTCACCGCGGACGGCTACTGCGAGGCGTGCGGCGGCGCCCAGCCACGCCCGCGCGACCACATGGAGAAGTCCCTCGCGGGCGTCGCCGGGGTCAGTGACCGCGGCCTGCGCCACCACCGCAACGAGGACTCCTTCACCATCGCCGCCACCTCGCTGCCCGGCGGCGAGCCCGTCGTGGTCGCCGTGGTCTGCGACGGCGTCTCCTCCTCCGACCGGCCGGACGAGGCCTCCGAGACCGCCGTCGACGCCGCCTCCGAGTCGCTGCTGAGCGCCCTGGAGGCGGGCCGCGCACCCACCGCCGCCATGCGCCAGGCCATCGCCGACGCCGCCGGGGCCGTCGCCGACCTCGCCCAGACCGGCCCCGGGCCCGCCCGGCCCGACCTCAACGCGCCCGCCTGCACCTACGTCAGCGCCATAGCCTCCGGCGGCCGGATCACCATCGGCTGGGTCGGCGACACCCGCGCCTACTGGATCCCGGACGACCGCGCCGGCGCCGAGCCCTTCCGGCTCACCCAGGACGACTCCTGGGCGGCCCGGATGGTCGAGGCCGGGCTGATGAGCGAGGCCGAGGCGTACGCCGACCCGCGCGCCCACGCGATCACCGGGTGGCTCGGCGCCGACGCCGAGGAGGTCGTCCCGCACACCCTCGACTTCACGCCGCACGTCCCCGGGGTGCTGCTGATCTGCACCGACGGGCTGTGGAACTACGCCGAGGCCGCCACCGACCTGGCGTACTTCGTCCGGCCGGACGCCCGCGCCGAACCGCTCGCGGCGGCGCAGACCCTGGTGAAGTTCGCGGTCGCCGCCGGCGGCCACGACAACATCACCGTCGCCGTCCTGCCGATCGACCCGCCGGCCGCGGGCGCCGGTGCCGAGGACCGGAGCGAGGGCGAGGACGAGGAGGACCCCCGGACCGCCACCGCGCTCGACCTGCCGCTGATCACCGCGGCGGGTGCCAGGCGCGCCGCCGAGGAGGACGAGGACTACGAGCCGACCCTGCCGGACCTCCCGGTGATCGGCTCCCCCGCCGCACCGCTGCCCCCCGCCGCCCCGCCGGCACCGCCCGCCACTCCCGCCGCACCCACCGTCCCCCCGCAGCCGCCGCACCCGCCGACGGCCTGACCGGACGCCGCCCGCCCGGGGTCAACCCCGGCGGTCACCCGGCCCGCCGGCCCGCCCCCGACGCGGCCGCCCCCACCGACCGATCCGTACCGACGACCCTTCCGACGGGAGCCACCGGCCCATGGCAACACTGGCGAAGCCGAACCTGCCCAGGTTCGACGTGGAGATCTTCCAGAACGAGTACCTTGCCGACGGCGCCCGCGAGGTCAACGCCATCGTCACGGTCACCGCGACCGGCGGCGGCACCTCCGGCGGCCGCCCGCTCGGCATCGCCGACGCGGGCGGCCCGCAGAGCGCCGACACCGCCGCGGCCGTGGTGATCCTGGTGGACTGCTCGGGCTCGATGGACTACCCCAAGACCAAGATCAACGGTGCCCGGGAGGCCACCGCCGCCGCCATCGACGCGCTGCGCGACGGCACCGCCTTCGCCGTCGTCGCCGGCACCCACGAGGCCCGCGACATCTACCCCGGCGACGGCACCCTCGCCACCGCCTCCGCCACCACCCGCGGCCACGCCAAGGAGTCCCTGCGCCGCCTCACCGCCGCCGGCGGCACCGCGATGGGCACCTGGCTGGCCAAGGCCGACAAGCTCTTCCTGACCCGCCGCGACATCGCCATCCGGCACGCCGTCCTGCTCACCGACGGCAACAACGAGCACGAGTCGGCCGTCGACCTGGAACGCGCCGTCGAGCGGGTCACCGGCCACTTCACCGCCGACTGCCGCGGCGTCGGCACCGACTGGCGGATCGACGAACTGCGCAAGATCTCCTCGGCGCTGCTCGGCACCGTCGACATCGTCGCCGAACCCTCCGGCCTGGCCGAGGACTTCCGCTCGATGATGACCGGCGCCATGGGCAAGCAGGTCGCCGACGTCGCGCTGCGGATCTGGACCCCGGCCAACGCCGCGGTCAAGTTCGTCAAACAGGTCGCCCCCGCGGTCGAGGACCTCAGCGCCCGGCGCGCCGAGGCCGGCCCCCGGGCCGGCGACTACCCCACCGGCTCCTGGGGCGACGAGAGCCGCGACTACCACGTCTGCGTCGAGGTCCCGGCCGCCTCCATCGGCAACGAGATGCTCGCCGCCCGGATCAGCCTGGTGCTGCCCCCGCAGGTCGGCAGCGGCACCCCCGAGGTGCTCTCCCAGGGCCTGGTCAAGGCGGTGTGGACCGACGACCTGGCGTCCTCCACCCGGATCAGCCCGCAGGTCGCCCACTACACCGGGCAGGCCGAGCTGGCCTCCTCCATCCAGGAGGGTCTGGAGGCCCACCGGGCCGGGGACGTCGACACCGCCACCTCCAAGCTGGGCGCCGCCGTCCGGATCGCGCACGCGACCGGCAACGAGGGCACCTACAAACTGCTGCAGAAGGTGGTGGACGTGGTGGACCCGAAGGAGGGTACGGTTCGGTTCCGTAAGAACGTGAGCGAGGCCGACTCGATGACCCTTGAGACCCGGTCGACCAAGACGGTGCGTGTGAAGAAGTGACCGCTGAAGACGTGACCGGGCCGACGACCCGGTGCGACGCCGCCCCAAGCCGGCTCGATGTGAGGGGGAACTGATGCCGATCTGCCCGAGGGGCCACGAGTCGCAGGCCGAGGACTGGTGCGACGTCTGCGGCTTCCCGATGACTCCGCCGGCCCCGACGCCGCCCGGAGCCCACCCGGGAGCCCACGGGGCCCACGGGACCCACCCGGGGGCGTACGGCTCCCACCCGGCGCCCGGGGCGCCAGGCTCGTTCGAGCAGCCCCAGCACCCGGACCACCGCGGTACGCCCTACGGCGCGCCGCTGCCGCCTCCGCCGGTGCCGTCGGGGAACGTCCCGCCGCAGCCCGGCGCGATGCCGCCGCCACCGGCCCAGGGCTACCCCAACCTGACCGAGGGCCTGACGGTCTGCCCGATCTGCCGCAGCCCGCAGACCGGACGGTTCTGCGAGGAGTGCGGGTACGACTACGAGCTCTCCACCCCCTCGCGCCGCCAGCCGCCGCCCGTCGGCGGCCCGGCGCACGGCGGCCCGGCCCAGCCGCCGCTGAACATCCCGGCGGCGTACGGCGGCGCGCCGGCCGCCCAGCCGCCGTACGGACAGCCGCCATACGGCCAACCGCCCCTCCCGCAGCAGCCACAGCCGCAGCACACCCGGCACCCGCAGCAGGCCGCCGCGCCCGCGCACACCTACGGTTACCCTCCCTCCCTGCCCGCCAACGGGCCGGAGGGGCCCACGCCGGAGGGCGCGTTCCCCGAGGCCCCCGTCCGCGAGGACTCCGGCCCGGTGTACGCCGAGCCCCCCGGCCCGAACAACCGCGGCGGCGACTTCGGCACCTCGTTCCACCTCGCCCCGCCGCACCAGCAGCAGCCCCAGCAGCAGCCGGCGGCCGCCCCCGCGGAGCCGCTCCGGGCCAACTGGATCGCGGTGGTCTCCGCCGACCGCGAGTACTTCACCGAGATGATGGCCCGCAGCGGCCCCGAGGCGGCCGGCCTGTTCTTCCCGCCGTACTGCCCCGAGCGGCGCATCCCGCTGACCGGCCGCGGCCAACTGCGGATCGGGCGGCGCAGCCAGCACCGCGGCACCGTGCCGGAGATCGACCTGTCGGTGCCGCCGGAGGACCCGGGCGCCTCGCACCAGCACGCGATGCTCGCCGAACAGGCGGACGGCAGCTGGGTCCTGGTGGACCAGGACTCGACCAACGGCACCACCGTGAACGGCGGCGCGGAGCCGATCGCCCCGCACACCGCCGTGCCGCTGAACGACGGCGACCGGATCCACATCGGCGCCTGGACGACGATCACGGTGCACCGCGCCTGAAAGACCGTCAGCGACAACTCCGGCCGGGCCGGGCGGAATTCAACCTCCGCCCGGCCCGGTTTGTTCCCGGATCCTCAAACGATCCACAAATTCGTCGCCCCGGGCGTGCACAGGGACCTCCGCAAGCCCTAGGCTCAGGCCACATGACTGCAGCTATATCCGCCGACGGCATCCGTCAGCGGTACGGGGACGTACAGGCCGTCGACGGGGTGTCCCTCACCGTCGAGGCCGGCGAATTCTATGGAATCCTGGGGCCCAACGGCGCCGGGAAGACCACCACGATGGAGATCCTGGAAGGCGTCCGCAAGCCGGACGAGGGCCGGGTCGAACTGCTGGGGCTGGCGCCCTGGCCGCGCAATCCGAAACTGCTGCCGCGCATCGGCGTGCAGTTCCAGGCCTCCGCCTTCTTCCGGAAACTGACGGCCCGGGAGACCATCCGCACCTTCGCGTCGTTCTACGGGGTCGGCCCCAAGCGGGCCGACGCGATGCTGGAGCGGGTCGGCCTGACCGACAAGGCCGACGTCATGACCGACCAGATGTCGGGCGGTCAGGCGCAGCGCCTGTCGATCGCCTGCGCGCTGGCCCACGACCCGGAGATCGTCTTCCTGGACGAGCCCACCACCGGCCTCGACCCGCAGGCCCGGCGCAACCTCTGGGACCTCCTGCGGGACATCAACGGCGAGGGCCGCACGGTCGTCCTGACCACCCACTACCTGGACGAGGCCGAGGTGCTCTGCGACCGGGTCTCGATCATGGACCACGGGAAGATCCTGCACACCGGCGCCCCGGCGACGCTGATCCGCGAGATCGACGACACCGTCCGGATCAGCGTCGCGTCCGGCCAGCTGTCCGCCGAGCGCGCCCGTGACCTGCTCACCGCGGCCGGTGCCGACGTCGCCGCCCTGGAGGACGACAGCGTCTCGCTCTCCGTCTCCACCCGCCTCCCGGGCCCGGTCCTGAGCGTCCTGGCCGAGCAGAACGCGCTGCGCGGCCTCGAAGTGCGCGGCGCCACCCTGGAGGACGTCTTCCTCCAGCTGACCGGACGGGAGTACCGCGCATGACCGCCAGCACGTCCACCGAGCCGAAGACCCCCGCCCGGAGCGACGGGTCGAGCGGCGGCGCGAGCGTCGAGCGGGAGCGGGTCAGCGCGTTCTGGAGCCTGTCCCGCGCGATGCTGCTCGGCATGAAGCGCGACCGCACCGCGACCTTCTTCATCCTGCTCTTCCCGCTGGTGTTCCTGGTGTTCTTCGGCACCATGGGCAAGGGCTCCGGCAGCCCGCACGCCAAGGTGGCGCAGGTCGGCGCGGTGAAGCTGTTCGACTCGATCCAGGGCGAGGGCCGGGTCGACCTGGACAAGGTCCTCACCATCACCAGGACCGACGACGCGGCCGCCACCCTGGAGAAGGTCCGCAAGGGCGACTACGACGCGATGATCGAGCAGGGCCCGGACGGCAAGGTCGAGCTGCGCTTCAGCGCCGCCGACACCGTCCGCGCCGGCGCGCTCCAGGGCATCGTCAACTCGGTGGTCCAGAGCGCCAACCAGGCCGCCACCGGCCAGAAGCCGGCCTACGTGCTGGACGCCCAGCAGGTCGAGGACCAGTCGCTCAAGCCGATCCAGTTCCTCACCCCCGGCCTGCTCGGCTGGGCCGTCGCCACCGGCGCGGTGTTCGGTGCCGCACTGACCCTGGTCGGGTGGCGCAAGAGCAAGGTGCTGCGCCGGCTGCGGCTGGCCCCGGTGAGTGCGGGCACGGTCATCAGCTCCAGGATCCTGGTCTCGCTGCTGACCTCGCTCCTCCAGACCGCCGTCTTCCTGACGGTCGCCACCAACTTCTTCGGGCTCAAGCTCACCGGCAACTGGTGGCTGGTCATCCCGCTGGTGGCCTGCGCGACGCTCGCCTTCATGTCGATCGGCCTGCTGGCCGGTTCGGTCGCCAAGACCGAGGAGGCGGCCAACGGCATCTCGCAGATCATCGTGCTGCCGATGTCCTTCCTGTCCGGCGCGTTCATCCCGCTGGACAGCGCGCCCGGCTGGCTGGAGACCATCTCCAAGGTCATGCCGCTGCGCTACCTGGTGACGGCCGCCCAGTCGGTGCTGACCCGCGGCGGCGGCGTCATGGACGCCCTGCCCACCATGGGCGGGCTGCTGCTCTTCGCGGCCGTGCTGACCGGCGTCGCCTGGAAGCTGTTCAAGTGGGAGGACGTGTGACCGCCGCCCCGGTCGCCTGAGCCCCGACACACGCCCTGCGGGGTCGTACGCCTTTGGTCCCGGTGTACGACCCCGTCGGCGTCTGCGACCATGGTCGGGTGAAAGAGATCCGGCGAGGAACGTTCAGCGAGGAGACCTTCTTCGACCAGGTCGGCGGCGAACCGACCTTCCGGCGACTGGTCCACCGGTTCTACCAGGGCATCGCCGAGGACGAGTTGCTCCGGCCGATGTACCCCGAGGAGGACCTCGGCCCGGCCGAGGAGCGGATGACCCTGTTCCTGATGCAGTACTGGGGCGGCCCGCGCACCTACAGCGAGCAGCGCGGCCACCCCCGGCTGCGGATGCGGCACGTGCCGTTCAAGGTCGACCGCGCCGCGCACGACGCCTGGCTCAGGAACATGCGGGCGGCCGTGGACGACCTGGCCCTGCCCGCCGAGGCCGAGCGGCAGCTCTGGGACTACCTCACCTACGCCGCCGCCTCGATGATCAACACCCCGGGCTGAGCCCCCGGGCCGGGCCGGCCCCGGTCAGCGGAGCGGGCTGAGCCCCAGCCCCGCGCCGGGCGCGGCCGCCGTCCGGACCGCCACCGAGCCGGCCGGGGCACTCAGCCGCAGCCAGCCGCCCGCCCGGTGCACGGTGAGCGGGGCCCCGGGCTTCAGGAAGCCGATCACGTACGCCGCGTGCACCGCCCGCAGCGGCAGCTCCGGCAGCACGGAGACCGGGCGGGACCAGATCTCGTCGGCCAGCGCGTCCAGCACCGCACGGCCGCGGTGGTGCGCCGGGACGGCCTCGCTGCGCTCACGGAACTCCCGCACCCCGGCCATCAGTTCCGGGTACACCTCGGCCGCCGGCGGCGCCCCGACCGGCCGCCAGCCGGTGCGCGGCGGCAGCAGCCCGGCCCAGGCCGGTCCGGTCACCGGGGCGGGCAGCGCGACGGCACCCGTCCCGGTGTCCACGCCGTCCAGCAGTTGGCCCGCCGAGACCGTCAGATCGGTCGACTCGGCCGGCCCGGTCAGCCGGGCGGTGCGGATCGCCAGCGCGCCCGAACCGCCCAGCGGCAGCCGCCCGAAGACCGCCAGCACGCCGTCGTCCCCGGCCGGGGCCACCGCCTGCAACCGGACGGCCGCCGCCTTGTCGAAGCGCAGCAGGCGCAGCAGGAAAGCGGAGAGGTCGGCGGCCTCGCCGGCGTCGGTGAGGGCGAGGCGGGCGGTGATGGTCAACGCGGGTCAGCTCGAATCGTCGGAGGTGGGTGCTCAGGCGGCGACTACGGCGGGCTCCTCGTCCATGAAGCGGGACAGGAACTCCCGCTCCACGGGCGAGATCCGGCGCGGCCGGCCCTCCGCCAGGTCGTAGGGCACGACCACGGTGGAGGCCTGGACGTACACCGTCTCGGTGCCGTCCTCGGCGACGTCCTTGATCTCGTAGGACACGGTCAGCGAGGCGCCGCCGATGCGGGTCACCCTGGTCTCGACGGTGACCGGCTCCGGCCGGTGCACCAGCGGGCGCTTGTAGTCGATCTCGTGGCGGGCCACCACCGAGCCGCCCGCGAACTCCCCCGCCCCGGCCTCGGCGGCCTGGGTGAACATGAAGTCGATCCGGGCCTCCTCCAGGTAGCGAAGGAAGACCACGTTGTTGACGTGGCCGAACGCGTCCATGTCGGACCAGCGCAGCGGGCAGGCGTAGATGTGGCGGGCCACAGGTGTTCTCCTCGACGTCCGGTCGCCCGCCGCCGTGCGGTGGCGGCGGGCCGGCGGCCGGCAGGCCGCCCCGAGGGGCAGTCTGCCGGGCCGCCGTGACGGCTGGGTGTCAGCCGCGGGTCAGCTTCTTGTACGTGGCCCGGTGCGGGCGGGCCGCGTCCGCGCCGAGCCGCTCGATCTTGTTCTTCTCGTACGACTCGAAGTTGCCCTCGAACCAGAACCACTTGCTCTCGCCCTCGTAGGCGAGGATGTGGGTGGCCACCCGGTCCAGGAACCAGCGGTCGTGGGAGATGACCACGGCGCAGCCGGGGAACTCCAGCAGGGCGTTCTCCAGCGAGGAGAGCGTCTCGACGTCGAGGTCGTTGGTGGGCTCGTCGAGGAGCAGCAGGTTGCCGCCCTGCTTGAGGGTGAGCGCCAGGTTCAGGCGGTTGCGCTCACCGCCGGAGAGCACGCCGGCCGGCTTCTGCTGGTCCGGGCCCTTGAAGCCGAAGGCCGACACGTAGGCGCGGGACGGCATCTCGACCTGGCCGACGTTGATCCAGTCCAGACCGTCGGAGACGACCTCCCAGAGCGTCTTCTTCGGGTCGATGTTGGCGCGGCTCTGGTCGACGTAGCTGATCTTGACGGTCTCGCCGACCTTGACCACACCGGAGTCGGGGGTCTCCATGTCCTGGAGCATCTTGAACAGCGTGGTCTTGCCGGCGCCGTTGGGGCCGATGATGCCGACGATGCCGTTGCGCGGCAGGGTGAAGCTGAGGTCGTCGATCAGGATCTTCTCGCCGAAGGCCTTGGAGAGGTTCTCCACCTCGATGACGATGCTGCCCAGACGCGGGCCCGGCGGGATCTGGATCTCCTCGAAGTCCAGCTTCCGCATCTTGTCCGCCTCGGCCGCCATCTCCTCGTAGCGGGCCAGACGGGCCTTGGACTTCGCCTGGCGGCCCTTGGCGTTGGAGCGGACCCACTCCAGCTCCTCGCGGAGCCGCTTGGCGCGCTTGGCGTCCTTCTGGCCCTCGACCTTGAGGCGGGACTGCTTGGACTCCAGGTAGGTGGAGTAGTTGCCCTCGTAGCCGATGGCGCGGCCGCGGTCGAGCTCCAGGATCCAGCCGGCCACGTTGTCCAGGAAGTACCGGTCGTGGGTGACGGCGACGACGGTGCCCGGGTACTTGGCCAGGTGCTGCTCCAGCCAGTTCACCGACTCGGCGTCCAGGTGGTTGGTGGGCTCGTCGAGCAGCAGCAGGTCGGGGGACTCCAGCAGCAGCTTGCAGAGCGCCACGCGGCGCTTCTCGCCACCGGAGAGCTTGGTGACCGGCCAGTCGCCGGGCGGGCAGCCCAGGGCGTCCATGGCCTGCTCCAGCTGGGCCTCCAGGTCCCACGCGTTGGCGTGGTCCAGGTCCTCCTGGAGCTTGCCCATCTCGTCCAGCAGGGCGTCCGAGTAGTCGGTCGCCATCAGCTCGGCGATCTCGTTGAAGCGGTTGAGCTTCCCCTTGATCTCCTTGACGCCGTCCTCGACGTTCTCCAGGACGGTCTTGGTCTCGTCGAGCGGCGGCTCCTGGAGCAGCATGCCGACGGTGAAACCGGGCGAGAGGAAGGCGTCGCCGTTGGAGGGGTGCTCCAGGCCGGCCATCATCTTCAGCACGGTGGACTTGCCCGCGCCGTTGGGGCCCACGACGCCGATCTTCGCCCCGGGGAGGAAGCTGAGCGTCACGTCGTCAAGGATGACCTTGTCTCCGTGCGCCTTGCGCACCTTGCGCATCGTGTAGATGTATTCCGCCACGTGAGATCGCTCCGGCGTCGTCGGGAGTATTCGGCTTGCAGCCTTCCATTGTGCCGCACCCGGCCGGGAGCCCCGAACGCCCGGTGTGCCCCACGGGGGTATCCGCAGCGCGGGGTTGAACGCCGAAGGCCCGGCCCCCGCAGCGGGTGCGGGGGCCGGGCCGGGTGCCGTCAGGGCCTCAGGAGGTCAGCGCCTCCGGGCCTGCGGGGCGGTTCAGGCGGCGGTGCGACCGTGGCGGCCACGGCGGCGCAGGACGAAGACCGCGGCGCCACCGGCCAGGACCAGGCCACCGGCGACGGCGGCGAGGATCGGGGTCGAGTCACTGGCACCGGTCTGGGCCAGGCCACCGGTGCCCGGGGCGGAGCTGGTCGCGGCCGGGGTCGGGTGCGCGGCGGCGGCGGTGCTGGCACCGGCCGACGGGGTGCCGGCCTGGCTCGGGGTGCCACTCGGGGTGCCGGTCGGCGCGGTGCTCGGGGCGGTGCTCGGGGTGCCGCTCGCGGCCGGGGTCGACGGGCCGGAGGTCGGCGGGGTCACATCGGTCTTGCAGTCCAGGACGCCCTTGAACTCCTTGGCGAAGCCGTTCGGGCCGGTGACGTTGATGTCGTAGGCGGCCTTCTCGGCGACCGGGACGAGCACGTTCTCGGTCTTGCCCGGCTGGACGGTCAGCTGCTTGCCCGGCTTGACCGTGACGGTGGCGGCCTCGTCACCGCCGTTGGTGACGGTGACGCGCACGCCGTTGTTCTCGCACTCGACCTGGGCGGTGCTGTCGAGCAGCGCGCCCTGGCCCTGCTTCCAGGTGGCCTTGGCGCCGGCGGAGACGCTGAGCTTGCTGGAGCCGGCCAGGATCATGCTCTGGCTGTGCCGCTTCGGGTCGTAGCCCTCGCTGAGGAAGACCCGGCCGCTGGGCACGACGGTGTCGGCGGCGGCGGCGAGGGCGACGGAGCCGTCCGGGGTGCCGGCCGGCACGTCCAGGAACAGCTGGGTCTCCTTGATCGGACCGGTCAGGGTGGCGCCGACCGGCTTGCCGTCCTTGTCCACCACCTTGACCTTGTCGGCGGCGTCGCCGGTGACGGTGAGCTTCACCTCGGCGGCGCTGGACTTGAGGGTGAAGGGGCCGAGCTTGTTGCCGGACTTCCCGGAGACGGAGTCCGGGTTGAGGGTCAACGAGGGGTTGGGCTCGGCGGCGATGCCCTTGTTGGCGTCGCCGAGCAGGTAGTCGCGCAGCTTCTTGGCCTTGGCGTTGCGCGGGACGGCGTTCTTGTTGTCCGAGAACTTCCAGATCGCGGCCTGGGTGCCCGCGGCGGCGTCCTCGGCGGTCAGGCCGTCGACGCCGACGGTCTTGCCGAGCGCCGTCAGGTCCTTGACCTGCGGGTAGGAGTTCTCCAGGATCCAGCGGATCTTGGAGGCCGCCTCGACCTTGTTCTTGCCGCCGAGCGAGCTCGACTTCCAGTCCGACTCCTGGTACTTCGCGGCGCTGTCCAGGTAGACCGGGTTGTCGAAGTCGATGCAGTAGGTCTGGATCTCGCCGTTGGACGTCTTGAGGGTGAACAGGCCGCCGTCGACGGTCCCCTTGCCCTCGACGTCGATCTTCTCGCCCAACATCGTGTTCTGGAGGACGGCCTTGACGCCCGCACCCGGGGTGTCCGCCGCGGCCGCCGCACCGGCCGCGAACAGGCCCCCGCCCAACACCAGGCTGGTCGTGAGCATGACAGTGGTTATGCGGGGGAGACTCCGCGCCTGCCTCTGGAACATCTGGGATCCCTCCGGGCCGGGCCGCACCGATGGACAGCCCGCCGACTTGCCGTGCCGCGCGCGCCCCCTGTGGCGCTGCTGCGGGTATGAACCAGACGAATCCTATTGAGCCCCGCAGGCCTCGAAACCCCCATGCGAAATCAGGACGATTCCGTATCTGGATCGTTATCAACCCCCTCAGTTTCGACACAAGCTGACGAGCAGCCAGAATCCCCTCGCGACTTTTCGTTATCCGGGCGAGATTGCACGTACGGGAGCAACAACTGTCTCGATCAACATATTTGTCGACAGTTAAGGTCATCGACCCGTCAGATCAGCGCAGCCTGCTCGCCACCTCCCCGCTCCCCCTCGGCCACCCGGCCCCGCTCCCCCACCTCCGCCTCCGACGCCCCGTCCGACACCGGCCGCACCGGCGGCGGGGGCTCCGGCGGGCGCGGCGCCGAGGCCGCCGCCGAGGCCTTCCGCGCCTCCAGCGCGTCGGCGATCCACCCCGGCACCACCCCTGGGCCGGCCTGCGCCCCGGCCGGCCCCGCGGCACCCGACGGCTGCCCGCGCACCCCCGCCGCCCAGCGGAACGCCGAGGTACCACGGGTGAGGTCGTGTCCGACCGATCGGGCGTCGATCTCGGCCCCGGTGCGCTTCACCTCGCCGTCGGCCCACTCCCGCAGCCGCAGCCGACCGCACACCAGCACCGGGTCCCCCTTGGCGAGCGAACCGATCAGGTTGACCGCGAGGCCCCGCCAGGCCGTCACCGTCAGCCACTGCGTCTCGCCGTCCGCCCAGCACTCGCGCTGCCGGTCGTAGCGGCGCTCGGTGCAGCCGAGCCGGAACCTGGCCATCGGCACCCCGCTGCCCGTTTCGCCGTAGGTCACCTCCGTCGCGACAATGCCGACGATCGTCACCTGCATCTCGTTCACGGCGCACTCTCCGTTCTCGCCGATGCACCGTACGGAATCGACCGGTGCGCGTTGAGAGTGTGCTTCGCGGGAAATCCCCGCCAGGGAGTTCTGAAATCCTGTGGACAACTCGATGCCCCGGAAAACCGACGTCACTCGCAGGGGTGAATTTCGGCCTTTCGGCACCCCTTCGCGCCCATCTCATCGCGGCCATGACAACAAACCCGCTGCTCGTCACCCCCGACCGGCACGCCCCGGAACAGCGCCGGACGACCGTCCGCGCACGTCATCCGACCGGAGGAAGCCGAATACGGCCCCCCACCCGCGCCGGTGGCGACACATTCTCCGTGCCGAATCCATAACGGGTGGGGCGGCAGCCCCGTAACGACTGCACAACGTCCGGCTCGGAACACTCCCAGACCGCTGCACTCACGGCGTTCACCTGCGATTATCGGACCGCTCCACCGAACCGACACACCAACGGCGGTGTCGTCACACTCGGCCGAGGAACTGGGCACCCTTATCCTGTCCCCGACAGGGCGAGGGCCCACTACCCCCACCCCCACCCTCACGGTACGGGGCCGGAGACGCGCGCCCCCAGCGCTCGTCGCCCGACCCGGCCACGGTCACGCCCGCCCGGGCGCAGCCCGCCCCGCCCCCATAGCTCAGCGGATAGAGCACCCGCCTTCTAAGCGGTAGGTCGCAGGTTCGAATCCTGCTGGGGGCACCACCATGGCATTCCCGCAGGCCGTCAGGCCGGCGGCCGCATTGCCCGGCCACCGCGGGCTCCCGGAAATCCCGTCCGCACGCCGCCCGATTCCCCGCACCCACCGCAGCTAACCCGTGACTATCCGTGTCATGGCCACTGCGATAACCGGCCGATCCGGATGGCCGCCACTGCGGACCGGATGCGGGAGAAGACCCGGACAACCGGAATTCCGGGCGAATCACGCCCCGGGGACAATCCGCCCGGCCGGGAGCCGCTCGGTCGCGGACCCGATCGGCCGCTCAGCCGGCGGTGGCGAGCCCGGCCAGGTAGGCGTCCAGCAGGGCGGTCTGCCGCTCGGGCGGGAACTCCGCCGGGGCGAACAGCGCCTGCACCACCAGGCCGAGCGCGAAGGCCTGCGCGCCGGTCGCGAGCGCGGCGGCGTCGGCCCCGGCCGGGAGCTCCCCGAGCCGCTGGGCGTCCGCGACGTGCGCCGCGAGGGCCTCGCGCGAGCGGGCGTAACGACCCGCGTGCGCGGCCGCGAGCGCTGGGTCCGACAGGGCGACGTCCCAGGAGCCGACCCAGATCCGGTTGCCGGCCACCGCCGCGCCGTCCAGTGGCAGGACGTCGAGCAGCGCGGCCCGCAGTCGGGCCAGTCCGGGGGGTGGCGGCGGGGTGCCGTCGGCGGGGGCGGTGCGCCGGGGCCGGGAGCCGGAGCGCCGGTCGAGTTCGTCCAGCGCGTGGCTCAGCAGGGCCCGCTTGTTGGGGAAGTAGTGCGTCAACAGGCCGGTGGAGGCGCCCAGTTCGGTGGCCACGGCACGCAGGGTCAGCCCCTCGAAACCACGGCTGGAGAGCACCCGCCACACGCCCTCGGAC
Organism: Kitasatospora sp. NPDC098663; assembly: GCF_044760075.1. Taxonomy (NCBI): domain Bacteria; kingdom Bacillati; phylum Actinomycetota; class Actinomycetes; order Kitasatosporales; family Streptomycetaceae; genus Kitasatospora; species Kitasatospora sp. NPDC098663. The sequence continues at coordinate 307,052 of NZ_JBIWAP010000004.1, forward strand.
ACTTCCAGGCGGCGGGCGTCATGGTCTCCACGGGCCGGTGTCATGGGGATCATCGTACATACCAAACGTTTGTTATGTATGGTTCCCAGCACAGCGCGCGTCCCGTGAACGTGCATCCCGTGAACCCGTGAACCGTGTCCCGTGTCCCGTGAAAGGCCAGCCCATGTTTGCCGTACCGCTCGCCGAGAACGCCGAACTGCGCCCGCTGGAGCCGTGGCAGGCGGCCGAGTTCCTGGCCCACATCGACCGCGCCCGCGCCCACACCGACCCGTGGATCCCCTGGGCCACCCGCTCCACCGACCTCGACTCCGCCCGCGCCACCCTCCAGCGCTACGCCGACCAGCAGGCCGCCGACACCAGCCGGATCTACGGCATCTGGCGGGACGGCACGCTGGTCGGCGGCGTGATGTTCGTGAGCTTCAACGCCCAGAGCGGCGTCTGCGAGATCGGCGCCTGGACCGAGCCGGCCGGCGAGGGCGGCGGACTGATCACCGCCGCCGTCCGGCGGCTGCTCGACTACGCCTTCACCACCCGCGGCCTGCACCGCGCCGAGTGGTGGTGCTCCGCCGGCAACGCCCGCAGCCGGGCCGTCGCCGAGCGGATCGGCATGACCCTGGACGGCACCCTGCGCGAGTGGTACCCGCACAACGGGGTCCGCCACGACAAGCAGATCTGGTCGATCCTGGCCCCGGAGTGGACGCCCGGGGCCTGACCGGACGCGGCGGGGCCCGGTGGACACCCCCGTGTCCCACCGGACCCCGCCGCTCCCCGGGCCGTCGCCCCGGGCCCCGGGCCCTCAGGCCGCCAGCACCGGCGGCTCCGCCGCCGCCACCGTCCTGGGCACCCGCAGCGCGAGCAGCAGGACCAGCACCAGCAGACCGCCGGCCGACAGGAACACCACGTCGACCGCGTCCGTGAAGCTGCGCAGCGCGTGCTCGCGGGCCGCGCCGCCGAGCGTCCGGACGGCGCCGAGCGGCAGTCCGGGCTCGCCGTCCGCGAAGGCCCGGGCCAGCACGGTGCCGAAGAGCGCCGCGCCGAGCGCGCTGCCGAGGGTCTGGAAGAAGCGGATCCCGGTGGTCGCGACGCCGAGCTGGTGCCGGGGGACGGACTCCTGCACCACCGTGACCAGCTGGCCGATCAGCTGACCCATCCCGAAGCCCAGCAGGACGAGTTCGCCGCAGACCGCCCACAGCCCGGTGGTCGGGCCGCTGAGGCCGAGCAGGAGCAGGGCGATCGCCGCACAGCCCGCACCGGCCACCAGGAAGGTGCGCTCCGCGTGGCCGCGGGCGGTGAGCCGGCCGGCCAGCAGGCCGACCGCCGTCATCCCGCCCGCCATCGGGGTCAGATAGAGGCTGGCCGAGGTGGGGTCGATGCCGCGGGCGATCTGCAGGTAGAGCATCACGTAGACGATCGAGCCGGTCAGGGCCATCCCGACCAGGCCCTGGATCGCGAAGCCGAGGCGCACCACGCTGATCCGGAACAGCGACAGCGGCAGCACCGGCTCGGCGGCGGTGGCCTGGCGCCACACGAAGAGGCCGAGCGCGGCCAGGGTGGCGGCGACGAGCCCGAGGATCACCGGGGAGGTCCAGGCGTGGTCCTTGCCGCCCCACTCGGTGACCAGCAGCAGCCCGGTCGCGAAGGCGGCGGCGAGGGCGGCACCGAGGAAGTCCAGGCTGCGGCGGCCGACGGCCGGCGGCAGCTTGATCACCAGGGCGGTGCCGACCAGGACGAGCAGGCCGAGCGGCAGGTTGACGTAGAAGATCCAGCGCCAGCTGAGGTGGTCGGTGAGCAGCGCCCCGATCAGCGGGCCGACCGCCATGCCGATGCCCGCGACGACCCCGCCCATCGCGCCGCCCTTGCCGCTGCCGCGCTCGGCCGGGTCCTTGAGGTGGGCGACGACCACCATGGTGACGCTCATCAGCCCGCCGCCGCCGATGCCCTGGACGGCCCGGAAGGCGATCAGCTGGCCCATCGACTGCGCGAACCCGCAGAGCGCCGAGCCGACCAGGAAGGTGGCGACCGCGCCGAGCAGCACGCGCTTGGCGCCGTACAGGTCGCAGAGCTTGCCGTAGAGCGGCAGCAGCGCGGTCGCGGCGAGGGCGAACGAGCTGACCAGCCAGGGCAGTCGGTCGACGCCGTGGACGGGGTCGAGCTCCCGGACGATCGGCACGGTGGCCGCGGACACGATGTTCATGTCGAGCACGGCCAGCACGATCGTGACCAGGCAGAGCAGCATGCCCAGGTTGCGCTGGGCCGGTGTCATCAGGGCAGCGGGTGCCATCGGTAAGTCCCCCCAGGGTCGGTGGAGTTCGGGCCGGGCCGGTGCGGCCGGCGGCACGTCCTCACCATGGCAGTTTTTTTATACCTGGTCAATTCTTAAGCTGAGCTCAATCTTCATCCTGGTCGATCTTTGATCCTGGTACAGTCGAACCATGGCGACGCACACCGGCTTCAGCCCCGACGACGACCGCGACCTCGACGCCCTTCCACTGCGCGAGCGCAAGAAGATCCAGACCGGCATCCGGATCTGGCGCACCGCCATCGGGCTGTTCGCCGAGCGGGACTTCGACCAGGTCTCGGTGGCCGAGATCGCGGCCGCCGCCGAGGTGTCCAAGATGACCGTCTTCAACTACTTCCCCACCAAGGAAGACCTGGTCATGGCCCCCATGGAGCAGCACCTCGACGAGCCGGCCCGGGTGGTCCGCGAGCGCGCCCCCGGCGTCTCGGCAGTGGCGGCGATGCGCGAGCAGTACCTCGCCGCACTGGAGCAGTACGACCCGGCCACCGGGCTGAGCGACGAACCGCTCGTGCTCGACGTGGTCCGGCTGATCCACCGCACCCCGGCCCTGGCGGTGCGCGCCACCGCCGGCTTCGGCCGACACGCGCAGGGCCTGCTGACCACCGAACTCCTCGCCCAGGACCCGGCCCACGACGAGCTCACCGCACAGATCGCCGCCGCCCAACTGCTCGCCGCCCGACTGGCCCTGACCACCGAGAACCAGCGCCGGATACTGGCCGGCGAACGCGCCGCGGCCGCCCTGCCCGCCGCCCTCGACCGGGCCGCGCGCGCCTTCGCCCTGGTCGAGGGCGGCCTCGGCGACTACTGCGCCGTCGCCTCCTGAGAGAGTGGGCGCACCACGACCGCCCGGAGGTGCGCATGGACCAGCCGCTGCTCACGCGGGACCGCTCCGCCCTGCCCGCCCACGCCGAGGGCCTGCACGCGTACGTCGGCGAGGACGGCGTCGCCGTCCTGGAGTTCGCCCGACCGCACCGGCGCAACGCGGTGACCCTGGAGATCTGGCAGGCGCTGCCGAAGGTGCTACTGCGCCTCGCCGAGCAGCCGGGGGTGCGCGCCCTGCTGGTCACCGGCGCCGGCGGCACCTTCAGCGCGGGCGCGGACATCGCCGAACTCGCCGAGGTGTACGGCGATCCGGAGCGCGCGGACGCCTACCACGCGGTCAACGTCGCCGCCGAGGAGGCGCTGGCGGCCTTCCCGCACCCGACCGTCGCCGTGGTGCAGGGCGCCTGCGTGGGCGGCGGCTGCCAGCTGGCCGTCGCGTGCGACCTGCGGTTCGTCGCCGAGGACGCCCGGCTGGGGATCACCCCGGCCAAGCTCGGCGTGGTCTACCCGGCGGTACCGACCGTACGGCTGGCCCGGCTGGTCGGCCCGGCCCGCGCCAAGTACCTGCTGTTCTCCGGCGAGTTGGTGACGGGCCGCGACGCGCTGCCGCTGGGCCTGGCGGAGCGTGTCCTGCCGGGCGCCGAACTGGACGCCGCCGCGCTGGAGTTCGCCCGACTGCTGACCCGGCGTTCGGCCCAGACCATCGGCGCGGTGAAGGCCGCGCTGGCCGTCCCGGCGGAGCGGGCGGCGCAGGCGCTGGCGCCCTGGGAGCGCCGCTCCCGGGAGACCTCGGACGTGCCCGAGGGGCTGGCCGCGTTCCTGGAGGGCCGTCCGGCGCGGTTCTGACCGGGGCCGGGCCCGAGGTCCGGGGCCCGTCCGCGCGGACGGGCTCGCGTACGATCATCCGATTGACGCCGGGCCGCCCCGACGCCCCCGTCCTGCCTCCCGCCCGACGCCCCGACGCCCCGCCCCGACGCCCCCTTCACGCCGACCCCTTCGCGCACCCGGAGCACACACCCCGATGACGACCGAGGCCACGACCGCCCCCACCAGCCGGACGATCTGGGCCCGCCGGGTCACCGACGGCGTCGAGCCGAAGAACGTCATCATCGCGATGCTCCCGCTGATGGGCGTCGTCCGCTACGGCTGGACGGGCCTCGGCTGGGCGGCCTTCGCGGCCCTGTTCGCGGCCGTCATCCCGACCATGTTCATCCAGCGCGGCATCCGCAAGGGCACCCTGGAGGACCGCCACGTCGGCCACCGGCAGCGCCGGCTGACCGTCATCCCGTTCATCATGGGCTCGGTCGCGACCAGCTTCGCCGTGATGCTCTGGCTGGACGCCCCGGCCGACCTGACCGCGATGGTGCTGGCGATGTTCGCCTCGCTGGTCCCGATCCTGGTGATCACCGTCTGGTGGAAGGTCTCCGTGCACACCGCCGTCGCCGCCGGCGCGGTGGTCTGCCTCGGGATCGCGCTCGGCCCGCTGTGGCTGCTGCTCGCCCCGCTGGTCGCGGCGATCGGCTGGTCCCGGGTGGTGCTGCGGGACCACACCACCGCGCAGACCATCGTCGGCGCGGCGGTGGGCGCGCTCACCGCCGGACTCGCCTTCTGGGCGGCCCGGTAGCCCAGTCGGCCACCAACCCGGTGACTCGGCGGACTCAGCGGATCGGCATCCCCGAGATCGCCCGCGCGATCACCAGCCGCTGGATCTCGCTGGTCCCCTCGAAGATCGAGTAGATCGCGCTGTCCCGGTGCATCCGCTCCACCGGGTACTCCCGGGTGAAGCCGTTGCCGCCGAGGATCTGCATCGCCTGCGCGGTGACCCACTTGGCCGTCTCGCCCGCGTACAGCTTGGACATCGAGCCCTCGGCCGCGGTGAACGGCTGGTTGTTGGCGGCCATCCAGGAGGCCCGCCACACCAGCAGGCGGGAGGCGTCGATCCGGGTCTTCATGTCGGCGAGCTGGAAGGCCACGCCCTGGTTGTCGATGATCGGGCGGCCGAACTGCTCGCGGGTCCTCGCATAGTCCAGCGCCACCTCGTACGCGGCCCGGGCGATGCCGATCGCCTGCGCGCCGACGGCCGGCCGGGAGGCCTCGAAGGTGGCCATCGCCGCGTTGCCCCTGCCCCCCGGGCGCTTGACCCCCTCGCGGGCGCGGGCCAGCCGCTCGTCCAGCTTCTCCTTGCCGCCGAGCAGGCAGCTGCCGGGCACCCGGGCGTCGTCCAGCACCACCTCCGCGGTGTGCGAGGCACGGATGCCGTGCTTCTTGAACTTCTGGCCCTGGCTCAGTCCGGGGGTGCCCGGCGGGACGACGAAGGAGGCCTGGCCCTTCGCCCCCAGCTCCGGGTCGACGGTGGCGACGACGACGTGGACGGCGGCTATCCCACCGTTGGTGGCCCAGGTCTTGGTGCCGTTGAGCACCCACTCGTCCTTGGCCCCGTCGTACACCGCCCGGGTGCGCAGCGCGGAGACGTCGGAGCCGGCGTCGGGCTCGGAGGAGCAGAACGCGGCCACCTTGAGGTCGTCCGGGGTGCCGAACATCTGCGGGGTCCAGGTGCCGATCTGCTCGTCGGTGCCGTTGGCGAGCACCGCGACGGCGGCCAGCGTGGTGCCGACGATGGACAGCCCGATGCCCGCGTCGCCCCAGAACAGCTCCTCCATGGCGATCGGGATGCCGACGCCGGAGGGGTCGAAGTACTGCTGGGCGTAGAAGTCCAGCGAGTAGATGCCCAGCTTGGCGGCCTCCTGGATGATCGGCCATGGGGTCTCCTCGCGCTCGTCCCACTCGGCCGCGGCGGGGCGGACGACGTCGGCGGCGAAGCCGTGCAGCCAGTCGCGTACGGCGAGCTGGTCCGCGCCCGGGTCCAGCGAGAACGTGCTGCTCATGGTGCTTGCCTCCGAAGAAGGGGTACGGCCGACCAGGGGGGTTACCTCGGGTAACATCGTCGGAGTCTGCTACTGATTGGTAACTGGTGTCAACGCCCGGTCAGACCCCGACCCCGAGGAGCAGCACATGTCCCGAGAGCCCCGCCGTGAGCAGCTGCTCAACGCCGCCGACCGGGTCATCCAGCGGGACGGTCCGACCGCCAGCATGAACGCCATCGCCGCCGAGGCCGGCATCACCAAACCGATCCTCTACCGCCACTTCGGCGACCGGAACGGCCTGATCACCGCCCTCACCGAGCGCCACACCAGCGGCCTGCTGGCCGCCGTCCGGGCCGCCCTCGCCGAACCGCTGGAGCGCCGCGACCGGGTCGAACACGTCCTGGACACCTACCTGGCCGGGATCGAGGCCCGCCCGCAGGTCTACCGGCTGCTCACCCACCCCGAACCGGGCGACCCGAGCGGCGCCGGCACCGCGCTCGCCCCCGCGCTGCGGCAGATCGCCGCGGAGATCACCCGGGCCGTGCAGAGCCAGGTCGACCTCGGCGCCGACCGCGAGCTGCTCGCCGAGGCCTGGGGTCGGGGCATCACCGGCATGGTGCTGGCGGCCGGCGACTGGTGGCTGGAGACCAGACCCTGCTCACGCACCCGCATGGTGCAGGCGCTCGCCGACCTGCTCTGGGGCCGCCTGGCCGCCGCCGCGGACCGGCCCACCCCCGCCACCCCGGCCCCGGCCCCGGACGCCGACTGAACTGCCCTTCCGCGCAAGGCCCTTGTGCGACACCCGGCACCGCGGGCATCATCGGGCCCCCACCCCCGCGCCGTACGAGGTCCCGATGCGCCTGCGCCGCACCGCCGCCGCCCTGCTGCTCGCCGCCGCCACGGCCCTCACCGCGGCCCCCGCCACCCCCGCCGCCGCGCACACCGGCCCGCCCGCGCGGTTCCCCGCCGCGACGGCCACCGGCCCCGACGGCCGCACCGCCTTCACCGACCCCCAGGGCCGCCGCCTCCACCTGCGCGGCTTCAACCTCGACAAGTACGCCGAGACCACCGAGGCCGACCTCAAGTCCCTGGCCGCGCAGGGCTTCACCCTGATCCGGGTCGCGGTCTCCTGGAACAGGCTGGAGCCCGTCCGCGGCCGCCTCGACCAGGCCGAACTGCACCGGCTGCGCCGACTCCTCGGCTGGGCCGACCGGTACGGCCTGCTCGCCCTGATCGACCTGCACCAGGACGTCTACGGGCCGGCGTTCGGCGGCGGCGACCGCGGCATCCCGCGCTGGGCCACCCGGGACGACGGCCTGCCGTTCACCCCCGACCCGAACGACTGGTTCGCCGGCTACTTCCAGCCCGCCGTCCAGGCCGCCTTCCGCCACCTCTACGACGACCCCGACCTGCGCGCCTGGCAGGCCGACTTCTACACCCGGCTCGCCCTCGAACTGCGCGGCCACCCCTCACTGCTGGGCTACGACCTGTTCAACGAGCCGTTCGGCCCCGTGGACGGCGACCCGACCGACCCGGCCGTGCTCGCCGCCGCCTCCGCCGCCCTCGAACAGGGCCGGCTCGCCGACATGTACCGCCGCCTGATCGCCGCCGTGCGCCTGGTCGACCACCGCGCCTGGCTGTTCGTCGAACCCACCGTCCTGGTCGGCCAGGGCGTGCCCACCCGGCTGCCCGGCTTCGACGACCCGCGCCCCGGCCCGCCCCGGCTCGGCTACGCACCGCACTTCTACGACACCGCGGTCGAGAACGGCGCCGACTGGGGCCAGGCCGACGGCTTCGTCGAGCGATACACCGCCGCGATCACCGCCTACCCCGCCGCCCACCGCCTGCCCGTCCTGGTCACCGAATGGGGCCCGCCCGACTCCCGCAGACCCGGCAACACCCTGCTCGTCCGCCGCCAGGTCGCCGCGATGGACGGCTTCGCCGAGGGCTGGACCATGTGGTACTGGTGCCGCGGCACCGGCGGCTACTGCGCGCTCGACCCGTCCGGGCGCCCCGCCCCCGGCGACGAGCCCGCCTTCGGCCCGTACCCGGCGGCCGTCGCCGGGACGGACGTGCGCACCGGCGCCACCATCGTCCGCTGGAGCGCCGACGGCACCCGGCACGACAGCGAACTCGTCCTGCCCCCGGCGGCGTTCCCGCACGGCGCCGAGGTCACCGCCACCCCCGCCGCCGCCCGCGTCGACGTCGAACAGCCGGCCGGCGGGCGGGCCGGCACCGTCCGGATCCGCCTCCCGCACGCCCGCCCGGGCACCCCGGTGACGGTCACGGTCACACCGCGCTGACCGCCACCGGGGCCACCCGGGAAACGGCTAGACCAGGCCCCGCCGCGCCAGCAGCGGACCGGTCTCCGGCGCCCGGCCGACCACCGCGCGGAAGGACTCCAGCGGGTCCCGGCCGTAGCCGCGCGCCAGCAGCTCGCGCCGGAACAGCTCGCCGCTCTCCCGCACCGCGCGCCCGTTGCCCTCGAACCACTGCACGGTGTCGGCGTCCAGCACCTCCGACCAGATGTACGCGTAGTACCCGGCGCTGTAGCCGCTGGCGAAGACGTGCTGGAAGTACGCCGTCCGGTAGCGCGGCGGGATCGCCGGCACCGCGATCCCGGCCTCCGCCAGCGCCCGTGCCTCGAACTCCTCGGCGTCCGCGATCTCCCGGCCCTGCGGCACCGTGTGCCAGGCCCAGTCCAGCAGCGTCGCCGCGAGGTACTCCACCGTCCGGAAGCCCTCCCCGAAGCCCTCGGCCGCCACCATCCGCTCGACCAGCTCGGCCGGCAGCGGCTCCCCGGTCACGTGGTGGCGCGCGTAGTTGGCCAGCACCTCCGGCCGGACCATCCACATCTCGTTGACCTGCGAGGGGAACTCGACGAAGTCCCGGGGCACCGAGGTGCCCGCGAACAGCGGGTACCGCACGTCCGAGAACAGCCCGTGCAGCGCGTGCCCGAACTCGTGGAAGAGCGTGCGCACCTCGTCCCAGGCCAGCAGCACCGGCTCGCCCGGCGCCGGGCGGGCGATGTTCAGGTTGTTGACCACCACCGGCCGCCGGCCGGTCAGCCCCGACTGGCTCACCAGCTCGTCCATCCAGGCACCGCCGCGCTTGGACGCCCGGGCGTGGAAGTCGCCGATGAACAGGCCCAGCGAACGGCCGTCCTCCTCGAACACCTCGAAGACCCGCGCGTCCGGGTGGTGGGCCGTCAGGTCCGGCCGCTCGGTGAAGGTCAGCCCGTACGCCAGCCCCGCCGCGAAGAACACGCCGTCCCGGAGCACCCGCTCCAACTCGAAGTACGGGCGCAGCACCGCCGCGTCCACCTGGTAGGAGCTCTGCCGGACCTTCTCCGAGTAGTACGCCCAGTCGTGCGCGGCGATCTCCTCGATCCCGTCCGCCGCCGCCGGCTTGGCCAGCTCGGCGGCCTCCCGGCGGGCATTGGCCACCGCCGGACCCACCAGCCGGGCCAGCAGCCCGGACACCGCCTCCACCGTGCCCGCGGTCTCGTCCTCCACCACGTACGCGGCGTGGCTCGGGTGCCCCAGCAGCGCGGCCCGCTCGGCGCGCAGCCCGGCCATCCGGATCGCCAGCGGGCCGTTGTCCGCCAGGCCCCGGTCGAGCGAAGCCTTCAGCAGCCGCTCGCGCACCGACCGGTCGGTCAGCCGGGCCAGTTCGGGCTGACCGGAGGTGCTCTTCAGGGACAGTACGAACCGGCCCTCGTACCCGAGCACCCGGGCGTTCTCCGCAGCGGCGGCGACCTCGTCCGCCGACAGCCCGTCCAGCTCCTCGGCGGCGTCCACGACCAGCGCGGCGGCCTTGGTGGCGGCGTTCACGTTCTGCTGGAACGTCGTGCCGAGCGCGGCGAGTTCGGCGTTCAGCTCGCGCAGCCGGGCCTGCTCGGCCTCGCCCAGCCGGGCGCCGGAGCGGACGAAACGGGTGTGCCGGGTCTCCAGCAGCCGCAGCGACTCCGGGTCCAGGCCCAGCTCGGCGCGGCGCCTGTACAGCTCCTCGATCCGCGCGAACAGGGCGCGGTCCAGGTGGATCGCGTCGTGGTGCGCGGCCAGCAGCGGGCTCACCGCGGTCTCCACCTCGTCGACCGGCTCGCTGGTGTCCGAGGACGACTGGTTGCGGAACACCGCGTCCACCCGGCGCAGCAGCTCCCCGGAACGCTCCAGGGCGACCAGCGTGTTGTCCGGCGTCGGCGGCCGCGGATCCGCGGTGATCGCCGCGATCTCGGCCAGCTGCTCCGCCATCCCGCGCTCGTACGCGGGCAGGAAGTGCTCCGGCCGGATCTCGGCGAAGGGCGGCAGTTCGTAGACCAGGGGGCTGGGCTTGAGGAACGGGTTCTCGGTCATTTCGCCGACCATACGCGGTGTCACCCACCCTGCCTATGCGCCCCCGCCCCCGTTGTCGTACCCACCCGTTAACGTCGAGCCCGGACACCCGAACGACCGCACACCCGTGCCCGTACCCGCACGCCAGAACAGCGCGCCGGAGAGGAGACGCCCCCGTGGCACCCAGGACGGCCCTCGCCCCCGACCCGCACGGCCCCGGCGGCCGGCTCCAGCCGCTCGACGACGCCGGCACCCCGCTCGGCCCGCCCGAGAAGGTCCCCGACCTCGCCGCCGCCGTCGCCGCCCGGGAGGCCGCAGAGCACCCTCGCTGGGTGTGGGCCGCCACCGACAGCGCCTACGCGCCGCTGCTGCCCCGGCTGCCCGACCGGCTCGGCCGCTGCCACGACCTGCGCCTGGTCGAGGCCCTGCTGCTGGCGCACGAGGGCCGGTTCGGCGCGCCGCGCTCGCTCGGCGCCGCCTGGTCCCGGCTGCGCGGCCTGCCCGTCCCGGACGACCTGCCCGAGCCCGGCTCCGCCGAGGCCGACGACGGGCAGGACACCCTGTTCGCGCCCGACCGGCTGCAACTGCCGCCCGGCGCCGACGCGCTGACCGCCGTCGTCGCCGTCCACGCCGAGCAGCAGCGCCGGATCGCCGCGATCGCCGACCCGGCCGCCCGGCACCGGTTCCGGCTGCTGGTCGCCGCCGAGTCCGCCGGCGCGCTGGTCGCCGCCGAGATGGCGCACGACGGGCTGCCCTGGCGCGCCGACGTCCACGACCAGCTGCTCACCGAACTCCTCGGCCCCCGCCCGACCGTCCCCGGCGCCCAGCCGAGACTGCTCGCCGACCTCGCCGCCGAACTCCAACGGGCCCTCGGCGGGCGTCCGTTCAACCCCGACTCGCACACCCAGGTGCTGCGCGCCTTCGCCGAGCACGGCATCCAGCTCGGCTCCACCCGCTCCTGGGAGCTCAAGGGCGTCGACCACCCGGCCGCCGCGCTGCTGATCCGCTACAAGGAGCTGTCCCGGATCCACGCCGCGCACGGCTGGGCCTGGCAGGACGCCTGGGCCCGCGGCGGCCGGTTCCGGCCCGAGTACGTGGTCGGCGGCGTGGTCTCCGGGCGCTGGGCCAGCCGCGGCGGCGGAGCGCTGCAGATCCCGCGCATCCTGCGCCGCGCCGTCGTCGCCGACCCGGGCTGGCTGCTGGTCGTCGCCGACGCCGCCCAACTGGAGCCCCGGGTGCTCGCCGCCCTCTCCCAGGACGCCGGGCTGGCCCGCACCGCCGCCGGCGGCGACCTGTACGAAGCGCTGGCCGCCAACGCCTTCCAGGGCGACCGCGACAAGGCCAAGCTCGGCCTGCTCGGCGCCATGTACGGGCAGACCAGCGGCGACATCGGCCCGCTGCTGAACACCCTGCGCCACCGCTACCCCGCCGCGATGGGCTACGTGGAGGCCGCCGCCCGCACCGGCGAGGACGGCGGGGTGGTCGCCTCCCGGCTGGGCCGGGTCTGCCCGCCCGCCTCCGCCGAGTTCCTCGACCTCACCGAGGCCACCGACACGGCCGGCGAGGCCGGCGGCCGGCAGGCCCGCGCCCGCGGCCGCTTCACCCGCAACTTCGTCATCCAGGCCAGCGCCGCCGACTGGGCACTCGCCCTGCTCGCCGCCCTGCGCCGCCGGCTGGGCGAGCTTCCGGTGGCCGGCCCGGCGGAGCGCCCGCACCTGGTGTTCTTCCAGCACGACGAGGTGATCGTGCACACCCCGGCCAACCTCGCCGACGAGGTGGCCGCCGTGGTCGCCGAGGCGGCCGACGAGGCCCGCCGCCTGGTGTTCGGCGACACCCCGGTCCGCTTCCCGCTCACCACGGCGGTGGTGGACTGCTACGCCGACGCCAAGTAGCCGCCCCGGCGTCACGGCGGCGACCTCGGCGCCGCGACCTCGGCGCTGTGGCCTCACAGCTGTGGCCTCGCCCCGACAACTCAGCACGACGACCTCACAGCTGCGGCTTCCCAGCCGCGGTCTCACAGCTTCCGGAACGAGCGGGCCTCCTCGGCCGCCGCGACCACCTCCGCCAGCGCCGCCCCGGTCGAGGCGGTGACGGCGGCCGCCACCGCGCCCTCCACGAACGGCGCGTCCACCAGCCGCACGCCCGGGCGCGGCTCGTCCTCCAGCACCGCGACGGCGGTGAGCACCGAGCTGCCGAGGTCCGGCAGCACGACCACGCCCGCCCCGCCGTCCGCCTCGGCGACGGCCCGCGCGATCAGGTCGTAGCTGGTGCCGAGCCCGCCGTCCTCCGTCCCCGCCGCGCACACCACCCGCACGCCGCCCGAGGCGAGTTCGGCGAGCAGCTCGCGCAGCCCGGAGGCCAGTCGGGCGCTGTGCGAGACCAGGACGATACCCACGTGTTCGCTCATGCGACCGACCCTACGACCGACCCCGCGGCCGACGCCGCTACTCCGGGAGAGTGACTCGAATCCCGCGTGTCGCACCCCGTGCCCGTCACCCCCGTCTGGCGTAGCGTCGGGGCAGCAGCGTCCACGGCTGACGACCGGCACAAGGGAGCGAAGAGCGTTGAAGAAGCTGATCAACACCCCGGAGAGCGTCCTGGAGGACGCGTTGGCCGGAGTCGCCGCCGCCCACCCCGAGCTGACGGTGGACATCCCCAACCGGGTGATCACCCGGGCCGCCCGCCCGGCCGGGCCCAAGGTCGCGGTGATCTCCGGCGGCGGCTCCGGCCACGAGCCGCTGCACGGCGGCTTCGTCGGCCCCGACATGCTGGACGCCGCCTGTCCCGGCGAGGTCTTCACCTCCCCGGTGCCGGACCAGATGCTGGCCGCCGCCAAGGCCGTGGAGAGCGGCGCCGGCGTCGTCTTCATCGTGAAGAACTACACCGGCGACGTGATGAACTTCGAGCTCGCCGCCGAACTCGCCGCCGAGGAGGGCCTGGCGGTCCGCACCGTCCTGGTCGATGACGACGTCGCGGTCGAGGACTCCACCTGGACGGCCGGTCGCCGCGGCACCGGGGCGACCGTCCTGGTCGAGAAGGCCACCGGAGCGCTGGCCGAACGCGGCGCCCCGCTCGACGAGGTGGCCGCCCTGGGCGAACGGGTCAACGCCGCCTCCCGCTCCTTCGCCATCGCGCTCACCGCGGCCACCACCCCGGCCGCCGGCAAGCCCGGCTTCGACCTGCCCGAGGACGAGATCGAGGTCGGCGTCGGCATCCACGGCGAGCCCGGCCGCCGCCGCGAGAAGCTGCGCCCGGCCCGCGCGCTGGCCGCCGAGGTGGTCGACACCGTCCTCGCCGACCACCACCTGGCCCCGGGCGACGAGGTGATCGCCCTGCTCAACGGCCTCGGCGCGACCCCCCTGCTGGAGCTGTACATCGCCTACGGCGAGGTCGCCGCCCGGCTCGCCGAGCGCGGCATCACGGTGGCCCGCAGCCTGGTCGGCAACTACGTCACCAGTCTGGACATGGCGGGCTTCTCGCTCACCCTCACCAAGGCCGACCCGCAACTGCTGGAGCTGTGGGACGCGCCCGTCGACACCCCCGCCCTCAAGCGGGCCTGAGCCGGGAGACGCCATGGACTTCGACACCCCCCTCGCCGAGGCCTGGATCCGCGCGATCGCCGCGGCCGTCGAGAAGGAGCAGGACCGGCTCACCGAGCTGGACTCGGTGATCGGCGACGGCGACCACGGCAGCAACCTCCGGCGCGGCTTCTCCGCCGCCCTGGCCGCCCTCGACGGCCTCCAGCCGGCCGGCCCGGGCGCCGTGCTCACCAAGGTGGGCAGCACGCTGATCTCCAAGGTCGGCGGCGCCTCCGGCCCGCTCTACGGCAAGGCCTTCCGCGCCATCGGCGCCGCCCTGCCCGATCCCGCCCCGCCAGGCTCCGCCGAACCCGTCGGCCCGGCCACCGTCGCCGAGGCACTGGCGGCCGGCCTGGACGCCGTCCGCGCCCTCGGCAAGGCCGTGCCCGGGGACAAGACCATCGTCGACGCCTACACCCCGGCCGTCGCCGCCTTCCGCTCCGCGGCCGGCGCCGGGGCCGCCCTCCCCGAGGCGGCGTCGGCGGCCGCCGACGCCGCCGACCAAGGCGCCCGCGACACCATCCCCCTCCAGGCCCGCAAGGGGCGCGCCTCCTACCTCGGCGAGCGCAGCATCGGCCACCAGGACCCGGGCGCCACCTCCACCGCCCTGCTCTTCCGCGCCCTCGCCGACGTCACCGCGTCCTGAGACGCCGTCCTCTCTCTCCTCGCGCGGACGCCCGCGCGAGGAGAGAGTCCTCTGACCCTCGGCCGTCCGGCCCTCAGCCGTCCGTCCTGGCGATCAGCAGCAGCAGGGCGTCGTCCCGCAGTTCCCCGCCCGTGTGCGCGAGCAGGTCCGCGTACACCCGCCCCACCGCCGCCTCCAGATCCCCCTCCGACCGCGTGGCGCCCCGCACCAGCGGCCCGACCCGCTCCGCCAGCGGGTAGAACTCCCCGCTCTTGCGGTGCCGCGCCTCGACCACCCCGTCCGTGCAGAGCACCAGGACGTCCTCCGCCCCGAACGGCTGGTCCCAGCTGGCCGGTTCGCCGGTCGCCAGCCGTCCGAGGCCGAGCGGCACCCAGGGGTCGGGGGCGTCCAGCACGTGCGCCCGCCCGTCGCCGTCGACCCGGATCGGCGGGACGTGCCCGTACTGCAGCAGTTCCATCACCCCGGGCGTGCGGAACTCCGCGAACAGCGCGGTGGTGAACTCCCCGTCCGGGACGTGCCGCTCGACGCTGGCCTCGATCCGCGCCGCGACGCCCCGCAGCCCGGCCTCGTCGTACGCGGCCTCCCGGAACGCGCCCAGCACCACGGCCGCGGTCTGCACGGCGGAGAGCCCCTTGCCCCGGACGTCCCCGACCGCGACCCGGGTGCCGTGCGGTGTCTCCAGCACCGAGTACAGGTCCCCGCCGATCCGTGAGGCGTCGGCGGCCGACACGTACCGGACGGCCAGCCGCAGCGGCCCGACGGCCGGGCCGGGCAGCCGCAGCAGGGCCCGTTGGGCGGCCTCGGCGACGGAGCTGACGGCCGCGAAGGCCGCCGCGCGCCGCATCCGGATCTTGGCGACCCAGGCGGAGAAGACCGTCAGCACGACGTAGCTGACCATCGCACCGTAGAGGAAGCGTGCGTCGTTGATGTTGTCGACCTGGTCGTAGTGGCTGAGCCCGAAGACGGCGAGCAGGCCGAGCGCGCAGACGGCGAGCAGTTCGCCCGGCCTGAGGGTGAGCGCGGCGGCGGCCGGGACGACGGTCATCAACGGTGCCAGGTAGCGGTCCTTGCCGGAGAGGAGGTCAGCGAGTGCGACCAGGAGCACGGCGAGCAGCGCCGGGCTGGCGCGCCGCCAGAACGGCACGTCCTGGAGGTCGGCGGCCAGCAGGGCGCCACGCCGCCGGTCCGGCGGCAGCCCGGCGGCGCTGGGGGCCGAGGGGGACTGGGCGCGGCGAGTCGGAAACACATACCGAACATAAAGGACGTTCGCGGCGCCCACCCGCCCGCCTACCGCGTTTCCGTCCACCGCGTCCGTCGGCCCGCCGCACGAGCGCCCCGATCGCCCCCAAATGCCCTATTTGTCATACAGTTCGACCAAAGCGGCTACCCCGAGGAGGCCCCGTCCGGTGTCCGGCTACCGCAACACCCCCCGCATCTCCGACGCCCCGGCCCGCACGACGGCCACGTCCGACCACTGGCTGAAGGTCTTCGCCGTCGGCCTGCTGCTCTGGGGCGCCACCGTCGTCGTCACGTTCCTCACCGGGAACAGCAACCTCGTCCCGACGATCGTGCTGCTCGGCAGCTTCCTGGTCCCGGCCACCCTGGTGATCTGGGCCTACGAGCGCTACGCCGGCGACCTCGGCCCGGACCGGATCTTCGTCTGCTTCGGCATCGGCGGCATCATCGGCGTCCTGGGCGCCTCGGTGCTGGAGAGCTACCTGGTCTCGCCCTCGGCCTGGATGTACGTCACCGTCGGCCTGATCGAGGAGGCGGCCAAGCTGGCCGCCCTGGTCATGGTGAGCCGCCGGCTGCGGGTCAGCGGGCTGCGGCACGGGCTGGTGCTCGGCGCCACCGTCGGCGCGGGGTTCGCCGCGTTCGAGAGCGCCGGGTACGCGTTCAACGCCGTGCTGAGCATCCAGGGGCTTTCGCTCGAGGACCTGGTCGAGACGGAGATCCTGCGCGGGGTGCTCGCACCGGTCGGCCACATCCTGTGGACGGCGATCATCGGCGGGGTGCTGTTCAGCGAGCGCCGCGGCGGGCGGTTCCGCTTCACCACCCCGGTCGTCGTCACCTACCTGGGCGTATCGCTGCTGCACGCGCTCTGGGACAGCACGAGCGGCATCGCCGTCTGGCTGGTCGCCAAGACCACCGCGAGCTCCTGGCAGCGCGCACTGTTCGAGCTCGGCCACATGCCCCACCCCGACAGTGAGCAGGTGCACCTGTACACCCTCTACGACACGGCCGGGCTGCTCGTGGTCTCCTTGGGCGGGCTGCTCTGGCTGCGGCTGCTGATCCGGCGCGAGCGCGCGCCGATCCCGGCCCAGCTCCCGGCTTCCCCGGCCTGAGGCGATCCGGCACATACGCCCGACCGGCGCGCGCCCGTGACGCGTGCCACGTCACCCACCCCTCCCGGAAATACCCCTGAGGGGTATGGTGTTGTCAGAGTAGAGCCCGGGCCGACGCCCGGGGCGCCACACCTCCCGGAGGCCCGGATGTCCAGCACCACCACCTACACCGTGACCGGCATGAGCTGCGGCCACTGCGAGAAGGCGATCAGCGAGGAGCTCTCCGCCCTCACCGGCGTCACCGAGGTCGCCGCCGACTCCGGGGCCGGCACCGTGACGGTCTCCTCCCTCGCCCCGCTGGACGACGAGCAGGTCCGCAGCGCCGTCGACGAGGCCGGCTACGAACTGGTCGGCCGCAGCGCCTAGGCCTCCCTGCACGCCCGTACGGCGGGGCCCGGGCAGCGGACCCCGCCGTACGCCCCCACCGAGGAGCTGCCGAGGAGCCGATCCGCATGAGCGAGCGAAGCGAACTGGTCACCACCGCCCCCGGCGTCCAGGGCACCCCCGGGATCCGGGACCGGGTCGAGCTGTCGATCGGCGGCATGACCTGCGCCTCCTGCGCGACCCGGATCGAGAAGAAGCTCAACCGGATGGACGGCGTCGAAGCCACCGTCAACCTCGCCACCGAGAAGGCCCGGGTCGACTACGGCCCCGGGGTGACGGTCGAGGACCTGATCGCCACCGTCGAGCGCACCGGCTACACCGCCGAGCTCCCGCCGCCCCCGGCCCCCGCCCTCCCGACCGGCGCCGACGCCGGCAGCGCTGCCGGTACCGGTACCGACACCGCCGACCCGCTGTACGACCGACTGCTGATCAGCGCCGTCCTCAGCGTCCCGGTGGTCATGCTGTCGATGATCCCGGCCCTCCAGTTCGCCAACTGGCAGTGGCTCGCCTTCGCCCTCACCGGCCCGGTCGTGGTCTACGGCGGCCTGCCGTTCCACCGCGCCGCCTGGACCAACCTCAGGCACGGCGCCGCGACCATGGACACCCTGGTCTCGCTCGGCACCCTGGCCGCCTTCGGCTGGTCGTTCTGGGCACTGTTCTGGGGCCACGCGGGCCTGCCCGGCATGCACCACGACTTCTCGCTGGCGATCGGCGACACCGACGCCTCGTCCACCCTCTACCTGGAGACGGCCGCCGCCGTCACCGTGCTGATCCTGCTCGGCCGCCACCTGGAGGCCCGCTCCAAGCGCCGGGCCGGGGCCGCCCTGCACGCCCTGCTCGACCTCGGCGCGAAGGACGTCACCGTGCTGCGCGGCGGGGCCGAGGTCCGGATCCCGGTCGGCGGCCTGGCCGTGGGCGACCGGTTCGTGGTCCGGCCGGGCGAGAAGATCGCCACCGACGGCACGGTGGTCGAGGGCGGATCGGCGGTGGACGCCTCGATGCTCACCGGCGAGTCCGTACCGGTCGAGGTCGGCGTCGGCGACCAGGTCACCGGCGCCACCGTCAACGCCGGCGGCCGGCTGGTCGTCGAGGCCACCCGGATCGGCGCGGACACCCAGCTGTCCCGGATGGCCCGGCTGGTCGAAGAGGCCCAGAACGGCAAGGCCGCCGCCCAGCGCCTCGCCGACCGGATCTCCGCCGTCTTCGTCCCGGTCGTCATCCTGCTCGCGCTCGCCACCCTGGTCGGCTGGCTCCTGGCCTCCGACAGCCCCACCGAGGCGTTCACCGCCGCCGTGGCCGTGCTGATCATCGCCTGCCCGTGCGCCCTGGGCCTGGCCACCCCGACCGCGCTCATGGTCGGCACCGGCCGCGGCGCCCAGCTGGGCATCCTGATCAAGGGCCCCGAGGTACTGGAGACCACCCGCAAGGTCGACACCGTCGTCCTGGACAAGACCGGCACCGTCACCACCGGCCGGATGACCCTGCTCGCCGTACACACCGCCGAGGGCGTCGACGAGACCGAGGCGCTACGCCTGGCCGGCGCCCTGGAGCACGCCTCCGAGCACCCGATCGCCGCCGCCATCGCCACGGCTGCCGCCGAGCGGACCGGCGCGCTGCCGCCGGTCGAGGACTTCCGCAACCTCCCCGGGAGGGGCGTGCAGGGCGTCGTCGAGGGCCGGGCGGTGGTGGCCGGGCGTGAGGCCCTGCTCGCCGACCGGGCCCAACACCTGCCGCCCGTCCTGGCCCGCGCCAAGGCCGCGGCCGAGGCGGCCGGGCGGACCGCGATCGCGGTGGGCTGGGACGGCGAGGCCCGGGCCGTCCTGGAGGTCGCGGACGCGGTCAAGCCGACCAGCGCCGAGGCGATCGCCCGGCTGCGCGCGCTGGGCCTGCGTCCGGTGCTGCTGACCGGCGACAACCGGGCGGTCGCCGAGGCCGTCGCGGCCGAGGTCGGCATCGCCCCCGCGGACGTGGTCGCCGAGGTCCTGCCCGAGGACAAGGTCGCCACCGTCAAGCGGCTCCAGGCCGAGGGCAGGGTCGTGGCGATGGTCGGCGACGGCGTCAACGACGCGGCCGCCCTCGCCCAGGCCGACCTGGGCCTGGCGATGGGCACCGGCACCGACGCCGCGATCGAGGCCGGCGACCTCACCCTGGTCCGCGGCGACCTGCGTTCGGCGGCCGACGCCATCCGGCTCTCCCGCCGCACGCTCGGCACCATCAAGGGCAATCTGTGCTGGGCCTTCGGCTACAACGTGGCAGCGATCCCGCTGGCCGCCGCCGGGCTGCTCAACCCGATGATCGCCGGTGCCGCGATGGCCTTCTCCTCGGTCTTCGTGGTCACCAACAGCCTGCGCCTGCGCCGCTTCCAGCCCGCCTGACCCGCCCGCGCGACGCGGAAGGGGCCGGACCGCCCGGTCCGGCCCCTTCCGCGCGTCAACGCGTCACGGCGTCACGGCGTCACGGCGTCACCGCGCCGGCTCGTCAGCGCCCGAGCAGCTCGCCGCCATTGCAGTGCAGGATCTCGCCGGTGATGAACCCGGCCTCGGGCGAGGCCAGGAAGTGGACCGCGGCCGCGACCTCACCGGTCTCCCCGATCCGGCCCAGCAGGGTGCGGGCCGCCCGGCGGGAGACCTCGGCCTCGTCCAGCCGGGGGCCGAAGAACTCGGTGCCGGCCACCGTCCCGGGCGCCACGATGTTGGCGGTGATCCCGGAGGTGCCCAACTGGGCGGCCAGGAAGTGGTTCCAGGCGTGCAGCGAGGCCTTCGCCGCGCCGAACGAGCCGGCCCCGCGCAGGGCGGCGATCGAGCTGATGGTGACCACCCGGCCGGCGCCGGGGGTGAGCCGGTCCCGGATCGACTCGGTGAGCAGCACCACGGTCAGCACGTTGCGCTCGAAGTCGCCGCGCCAGCGGGCCAGCAGGGCGTGCGGCCCGGCGCCGATCACGGTCTCCCGGCTGCCGGCGTTGTTGACCAGGACGTCGATCCGCTCGGGCAGTTCGGCGAGCGCGGCCTCGACGGCATCGGGGTCGGCGAGGTCGCACACCAGCGGGGTGACGTTCGGCCCGAGGTCCGCCGCGGCCTTCTCCAGGACCGCGCGGCGGCGGCCCACGATCACGACCCGTTCGCCCGCCTCGGCGAACCGCCGCGCGACTTCGTACCCGATTCCCGTGCCACCGCCGGTGACAACGACGTTCCTGGCCATCTGCGCACTCCCTCCCCAGCTCCGCCGCCACGCTGCGAGGGTGCGGGACGGTCCGTACCGGAATGCCACGATTCCTATCACGCTCGGTTGCCGTGACTGCGGGGAGGGTGACGTCGCGCGCGCGGGAACGTGTGATATGGGCTCGGCACGAGGCGCACACGGAGCGTGGCGAGAGGCAGCTCACACCCCCCGGGCGTAACTTCTCGCACCCTGATACGTCTTAGGTTGGTAGTGCGGCAGTTTTCCGAGGGGCGGAGACGCGACGAACGGCAATGCGTCCCCGCGCTTCCACCGACTGCCGCCGACGGGGCTCCGGCGGGCCCCGGGACGGTCGTCGACCTTGACGGCCTTCGCGCACGACGCCGGGGTTGCGGCGGGTCAGGGACGCTTTGAGCGGCCGTCCCCGGCTTCGGCCCGGCCCCGGAGTCGTGCGCCGTACGGTTCCGTCCCCGCGCGGGCGCCCACCCGGGCCGACCGCACGGGGACGCGGAAGGGCCCGGCCGCCACCTGGCGGCCGGGCCCTTCCGGGTGCAGCGTCAGCGGTCGCCGAGGGCGACGTAGTCGCGGATCTCGACGCCGGTGTAGATCTGGCGCGGACGGCCGATCCGGCTGGTCGGGTCGTTGATCATCTCGTGCCAGTGGGCGATCCAGCCCGGCAGCCGGCCGAGGGCGAACAGCACGGTGAACATGCTGGTCGGGAAGCCCATGGCGCGGTAGATCAGGCCGGTGTAGAAGTCCACGTTCGGGTAGAGCCTGCGCGAGATGAAGAAGTCGTCCTTGAGGGCGTGCTCCTCCAGCTTGAGCGCGATGTTCAGCAGCTCGTCGTTCTTGCCGAGCTGGCCGAGGACCTCGTGCGCGAGCAGCTTGACCTGCGCGGCGCGCGGGTCGAACGCCTTGTAGACGCGGTGGCCGAAGCCCATCAGCTTGACGCCGGCTTCCTTGTTCTTCACCTTCGTGATGAACGCGTCGACGTCGCCGCCGTCCTTCTGGATGCTCTCCAGCATCTCCAGCACGGCCTGGTTGGCGCCGCCGTGCAGCGGGCCCCAGAGCGCCGAGATGCCCGCCGAGATCGAGGCGAACAGGTTGGCGTGGCTGGAGCCGACCAGGCGCACGGTGGAGGTCGAGCAGTTCTGCTCGTGGTCCGCGTGCAGGATGAGCAGCTTGTCCAGGGCGTTGACGATCACCGGGTTGAGCTCGTAGTCCTCGGCGGGGACGGCGAAGGTCATCCGCAGGAGGTTCTCGACGTAGCTCAGGTCGTTGCGCGGGTAGACGAAGGGCTGGCCCATCGCCTTCTTGTACGCGTAGGCGGCGATCGTCGGCAGCTTGGCGAGCAGGCGGACCGTCGACAGGTGGCGCTGGCCGGCGTCGAACGGGTTGTGGCTCTCCGGGTAGAACGTGGAGAGCGCGCCGACCACCGAGGACAGCATGGCCATCGGGTGGGCGTCCCGCGGGAAGCCCTGGAAGAAGCGCTTGACGTCCTCGTGCAGCAGGGTGTGCTGGGTGATCTCGCGGTTGAACTCGGCCAGCTGGTCCGCGTTGGGCAGCTCACCGTTGATCAGGAGGTACGCGGTCTCGATGAAGCCGCCCTGCCCTGCGAGCTGCTCGATCGGGTAGCCGCGGTACCGCAGGATGCCGTTGTCACCGTCCACGAAGGTGATCGCGGACTTGTACGCGGCGGTGTTACCGAAGCCGTTGTCCAGGGTGACCAGGCCGGTCTGCGGGAGCAGCTTCGAGATGTCGAAGCCGGCGTTGCCCGCAGTGCTCTCGACGACGGGGTACTCGTACTCGCCGTCCTGGTACCGCAGTACTACCGAGTTGTCGCTCACGTCTTCCTCACCGACGAAATGAATCCTCTTCCAAGGTGCCCTGACTGTCTCTACCATCCCCCATCTGGAGGACAGCCGCGCACCCGGGGTGGCCCGAAAGGGCCCGCCCCTACAAAACCTGCTGCCGCAGCCGGTACGAACCGGACAAGATCGGCACCACCCTAGGCTCTGCCGTAAATCTCTTCACGTCAAGAGAACATTAGAGGCAACCATCCTGTTGGATAATCATCCAGTTGCCAGTCGATGATCGAGCGCCGCATGCCGTCGACCTGCACTGACGGTCCGCACGGCCTGCGCGATCGCCTTCCGTGACCCCACCAGTACCACCAGTTTCCTTGCCCTGGTCACAGCGGTGTAGAGCAGGTTTCGCTGGAGCATCGTCCAAGCGGACATGGTGACCGGAATCACCACCACTGGGTACTCGCTCCCCTGCGAGCGGTGGATCGTGACCGCGTACGCGTGGGCCAGCTCGTCCAGTTCGTCGAAGTCGTACGGCACCTCCTCGTCCTCGTCGGTGAGCACCGTCAACCGCTGGTCGTCCACGCTGAGGGCGGTCACCACTCCCACTGTGCCGTTGAAGACCCCGTTGCGCCCCTTGTCGTAGTTGTTGCGCACCTGCGTGACCTTGTCCCCCACCCGGAACGTGCGCCCGCCGAACCGCCGCTCCGCCAGCCCCTCCCGGGCCGGCGTCACCGCCCCCTGGAGCAACGTGTTCAGGTTCCCCGCTCCGGCCGGCCCCCGGTGCATCGGCGCCAGCACCTGGACGTCCCGCCGCGGGTCGAAGCCGAACCGCTGCGGGATCCGCCGCGCCACCACGTCCACCGTCAGGCCGGCCGCCAGCTCCGCGTCGTCCTCCGCGAACAGGAAGAAGTCCGGCAGACCGTCCGTCAGCGGCGGCCTCCCCTCGTTGATCCGGTGCGCGTTCGTCACCACCCCCGACTGCTGGGCCTGCCGGAAGATCCTGGTCAGCCGCACCGACGGGATCGGGCCGCCCTGCGCCAACAGGTCCCGCAACACCTCGCCGGCGCCCACCGACGGCAGCTGGTCCACGTCCCCCACGAACAGCAGGTGCGCCCCCGGCGGCACCGCCTTGACCAGCTTGTTCGCCAGGATCAGATCCAGCATCGAGGCCTCGTCCACCACCACCAGATCGGCGTCCAGCGGCCGGTCCCGGTCGTACGCGGCGTCCCCGCCCGGTTTCAGCTCCAGCAGCCGGTGCACCGTCGAGGCCTCCGCCCCGGTCAGCTCCGCCAGCCGCTTCGCCGCCCGCCCGGTCGGCGCCGCCAGCACCACCTTCGCCCGCTTGGCCAGCGCCAGCGTCACGATCGACTTCACCGTGAACGACTTACCGCAGCCCGGACCACCCGTCAGCACCGCGACCCGCTCGGTCAGCGCCAGCCGCACCGCCTGCTCCTGCTCCGGCGCGAGATCGGCCCCGGTGCGCTTCGCCAGCCACTCCAGCGCCACCGGCCAGTCCACCCCGCCGAACCACGGCATCCGGTCGGAATCCGAACGCAGCAACCGCAGCAGCTGGTTGGCCAGCGAGATCTCCGCCCGGTGGAACGGCACCAGGTACACCGCGGTGATCGCCTCGCCCGCCTCCCCCGGCACCGACTCCCGCACCACCCCCTCCGCCGCGACCAGCTCCGCCAGGCAGTCGATCACCAGGCCCACGTCCACCTGCAGCAGCTTCACGCCGTCGGCGATCAGCCGCTCCTCCGGCAGGTAGCAGTGCCCCTGGTCGCTGCTCTGCGACAGTGCGTACTGCAGCCCCGCCTTCACCCGCTCCGGGCTGTCGTGCGGGATCCCCACCGCCTGGGCGATCCGGTCCGCCGTCAGGAAGCCGATCCCCCACACGTCCGACGCCAGCCGGTACGGCTCGTTCCGCACCACCCCGATCGAGGCGTCCCCGTACTGCTTGTAGATCCGCACCGCGAGCGAGGTCGACACCCCGACCCCCTGGAGGAAGACCATCACCTCCTTGATGGCCTTCTGCTCCTCCCAGGCCGCCGCGATCTTCTTCGTCCGCTTCGGCCCCAGCCCCGGCACCTCGATCAGCCGGCCCGGCTCGTTCTCGATCACCTCCAGGGTGTCCACCCCGAAGCGCTCCACGATCCGCTCGGCGAACCGCGGCCCGATCCCCTTGATCAGCCCCGAACCCAGGTACCGCTGGATGCCCTGCACCGTCGCCGGCAGCACCGTCGTGTAGTTCTCCACCGTGAACTGCCGCCCGTACTGCGGATGCGAGCCCCACCGCCCGTGCAGCCGCAGCGACTCCCCCACCTGCGCTCCCAGCAGCGCGCCCACCACCGTCAGCAGGTCGTTCGCCCCCCGGCCGGTGTCCACCCGGGCCACCGTGTAACCGGTGTCCTCGTTGGCGTACGTGATCCGCTCCAGCACGCCCTCGACCTGCGCGAGCTGGCGCGGCGCCTCCTGCCCCGACTGCGCCTGCCTGGCCACCGGAACCCCCTTCGACCAGTACGGGTGGACCTTCCGTTACGCACCGTACCGCCCGGCCACGACAAGCCCGCACCCGCACCGAACCACCCCCGCGGCAGGACCGCCTCCGGGCCCCTGCCGTGCAGCGCCCCCGCCGAGGTGCCAGGCTGGGACGGGCAGGGGGGCACGATCGCGCCCGTACGGGCCCCGTCCGAGGAGCAGTGCCCATGCTCAACACCGCCTTCCGCCCCGGCTCCCCCGACTGGCTCGACCTGGGCAGTCCCGACACCCGGGCCTCCGTCGACTTCTACACCGCCCTGTTCGGCTGGACCTTCGACCCGGCCGGCCCCGAAGCCGGCGGGTACGGCTTCTTCCAGCTCGACGGCCGGACGGTCGCCGCCCTCGGCCCGCTCGCGGAGGAGGGCTCCCTGCCCGCCTGGACGCTGTACTTCGCCACCCTCGACGCCGACCGCACCACCGAACTCGTCGAACAGGCCGGCGGGCACGTCCGGTTCACGCCCTTCGACGTCTTCACCGCCGGCCGGATGGCCGGCTACACCGACCCGACCGGCGCCGAGTTCGCCGTCTGGCAGCCGCACGACACCCGCGGCCTGGATGTCGTCAACGAGGAGGGCAGCCTCTGCTGGACCGAGTGCTACAGCGTCGACGCCGAACGCGCCAAGACCTTCTACCAGGCCGTCTTCAGCTGGCAGGAGCAGGACGTGCCACTCGAAGGCACCTCCTACACCGTCCTCACCCCCGCCGGCGCCGGCAGCGACGACGCCCACGGCGGCATCATGCAGCTCGGCCCCGAACAGACCGCCCGCGGCACCACCTCGCACTGGCTCCCCTACTTCGAGGTCCCCAACGTGGACGCCAGCCTCGCCATCGCCGACAAGCTCGGGGCCACCGTGCGGATCCCCGCCATGGACGTCCACGGCGTGGGCCGCCTCGCCCAGTTCCACGACCCGCACGGCGCCGTCTTCGCCGTCATCACCAGTGCCAAGCCCGGGGAGTGACAGCGAATCACCCCCGAGAAGGGGCCTGAGGGGGTGCTACGGGCAGTGGCGGCGGAGGTGCGGGGAAACCCACCCCGAAGGGCGTGCCTATCCTCTGATCATGACTGACCTGACGATCCGCCGGGCCACCGCGGAGGACCTGCCGGCGCTAGTGGCCATGCTCGCCGACGACGCCCTGGGCGCCACCCGCGAGAGCCCCGACGACCTCACGCCGTACCGTGCCGCCTTCGCCCGCGTCGACGGCGACCCGCACCAACACCTGGTCGCCGCCGAGCGCGCCGGCCGGACCGTCGGCACCCTGCAGCTGACCGTGATCCCCGGCATCTCCCGGAAGGGCGCCACCCGGACGATCATCGAGGCCGTCCGCATCCACACCGACGAGCGGGGCAGCGGCCTCGGCACCGAACTGATCCAGTGGGCGATCGAGCGCTCCCGCGAACTCGGCGCCGACCTCGTCCAGCTCACCTCCGACGCGACCCGCACCGACGCCCACCGCTTCTACGAGAAGCTCGGCTTCGTCCCGTCACACGTCGGATTCAAGCTCCAACTCTGAGGCCTCGGAGTTCCAAGGCCCCGGACCCCGGAAATGCAGAGAACCCCCATCCGGTCTCCCGGATGGGGGTTCTCTGTGAATGATTGTTCGGCGGCGTCCTACTCTCCCACAGGGTCCCCCCTGCAGTACCATCGGCGCTGTAAGGCTTAGCTTCCGGGTTCGGAATGTAACCGGGCG